>CANRKQ010000020.1 GCA_947631265.1 uncultured Clostridia bacterium
ACCATTTTAGAATGTAGCTTGTACCTTTTGAAATGAAATCCGTTTCTGTGAATATCATCCCAAACGTAAAAGCCTATTCCTCCGATAATTATCAGAGCCATAGTCGCAACATTTATCAGAATGTCATCATTGAAATATTCCAAAGAGGCTCCTTTGTTCAACCGTCCGAACAAGTCAAACCCGGCGTTGCAGAAAGAAGATACCGAATGAAATACTGCTGTATATATTCCCCTTGCAATACCCATAAGAGGAACAAATCTTATGCTGAAAATAATTGCTCCGAAAAGCTCAAAAAAAACAGTACCGAACAAAACCTGCCTCATTAATCTGACTACGCCTGCGATTTGGGGCATATTAAGTGCCTCTTGAATAATTCCGCGTTCTTTCAAGGAAATCTTTCTTCTCACCGCAAGTGATAGAAAAGTAGCAACAGACATAAAACCAAGTCCGCCTATCTGTATCATTGACAGTATTGTTACCTGACCAAACAATGTCCAATGGCTGTATGTATCATATACTGCAAGTCCCGTTACACAGGTAGCTGACGTCGCTGTAAAAACTGCATTGATAAAGGTAGTAGTTTCGCCGTCTCTTGTTGCAATAGGCAGCATAAGCAAAATTGTTCCCAATGTGATTATTATAAAAAAACCAATAACCAAAACCTGAATCGACGATAGCTTATTCATCATCACTCTTGCCCCTGCTCGGAGCCTTCCTCCCGTTTATGAATTTTATTATGCCCCATTGTCTTTACAATATCACTTATTACCAATAAGCCCTTAACCGCTTGAGCATCCTATATCCGCCCGATAATGCCGGCTCTGATTAAAGCATATGCCAATATGTCTTTTAACTTAATTATTTTAGCAAAGTAATATTACAAAGTCAATGATTATTTTATTGTTTTTATATAATATCAAAAACTGTCTTATTTAATTGCTATATACGGTCATTGTTGACCGACACGCATAAACAGAATTACCATCCACAAATATACGGTATTTTTTGTATGAATTGTCCAATTAAACAGAAATTAAACATAAAAACATTATTAAAAAAGTTGATTAATATATAAAAATATTGACTAGTTGCAAATAATATATTAGAATAATGGTAATATAATATAGGAGGAATTTAAAATGACTAAAGCTGAATTTGTAAATCTGATTGCCGAAAAAGGTGACTACTCAAAAAAGGATGCAGAGAAAGCTCTTTCGACTGTTATTGATGCAATTACAGATTGTATGAAGAACGATGAAAAGATATCTCTTGTAGGTTTCGGTAGCTTTGAGGTTAAGGAAAGAGCTGCAAGAAATGCAATCAATCCGCTTACTAAAGAACCTATCAGTATTCCTGCAAAGAAGGTTCCTGCATTCAAAGCCGGCAAGGCTCTAAAAGACGCTGTTGCAGAGTAAATTCCACACAAAATGGTTTAACTATCAAAAGTTAGAAAGGAAGTAACTATTATGCCAAACGATGCAAAGAAAACTCTCGTTTCTGCTGCAAAAACCGAAGAAAAAACAAATGTAAAAAAAGCTGCTGTAAAGACAGCCGCAAAGAAAACCGCTGATACAAAAACTACCGATAATAAAGCTACAGCTAAAAAACCGGCTGCAAAGAAAACTGCCGCTAAAAAGACATCGGTAGAAAGCAAGGTTTATATTCAATTTTTCGGCAAGCAGGTTACAACAAAAGATGTTCTTGATTCATGCGAGGCAGATTACAAAAGCAACAACAAAGCTGCTATAAAAAGCATCGAAGTATATGTTAAGCCTGAAGACGATGTTGCTTATTATGTTGTAAACGGGGATATTCAAGGCAAGGTTTCACTATAAACTCAGTAACTAATTCAATAACTATATCAAAACTCCTGAGCTAACTGCTCAGGAGTTATTATTTTATCAAAAACCTGCCGTTTCACAGGCCTTACACTTAGAAACTTCCGATAAGCACAGCGTACACAATGTCATCGCTGCATTTTAAGAATGTACGCAGTATACGGCGCTAGCTCCGCACCGCCGCCGAAGTCAAATATCTCATCGGTCAACATATTCACAGCCTGACCGCAGCCTGCGTCAAAATGCGCCGTAAAGCTTTCGCTGTCGGCATTAATAGCAACAAGAACACGCTCGTCTTCAAACTGCCTTTGAAAAATACATTGCTTGTTTGTCAAAATCACCTGACTGTAGTCTCCATAGCAAAGCGCCTTACTGTTCTTATGAACATTGGCGCATCGTGATATAAAGTCAGTTAAGCCGTTCCAATCGGGCTTTTCAAATGAGGCTCTGAGCGCAGGATCTCCCTCGCTCTTATCAGCCCTTGTTCCCCATTCGCTGCCATAATAAATGCACGGAATACCCGGCATTCCGAATGCCAACGCATAAATAAGCGGAAGATGATTTTCGTTTGTAAGTATTGACGCAACTCTGGACACATCATGATTGTCTACAAAAGTCAGAAGATGCATTCCGCGATACTGGCACCAGTTTTCAGAACCGAATTGGTTTTGCAGACTGTGGCAAATCTCAAACATATTCATAGAGTTAAAGCTTGAGTACAATCCCTTATAGCATTGATAGTTCGTTGCGCTGTGGAGCATTTCAGGATTAACAAACTCAGCATAATTTCCGTGCAGCAGCTCGCCAATTAAGGCAAAATCTGATTTCTGCCCGTCGCAAAACCGACGTATTTTCCTTATAAATTCCTTGTCAAGCAAGTATGCCACATCAAGACGTAGACCGTCAATATCAAATTCATTTATCCAGCCCTTTATACACTCAAATATATGATTAACAACCTCGTCATTGTGTAGATTTAGCTTTACAAGATCATAATGCCCCTCCCAGCCTTCGTACCAAAATCCGTCGTTATAGTTTGAATTGCCTGAGAAATCTATGTTGAACCAATATCTGTACGGCGAGTTCTCTCGGTTTTTTATAACATCTTGAAATGCCCAGAACCCCCTTCCGACATGATTGAAAACCCCGTCTAATACAACTCTTATGCCGTTTTCATGCAGTTTTTCACAAACCTCTTTAAAATCATTATTGTCCCCCAGACGGCAATCTATTACCCTGAAATCCCTTGTATTGTATCCGTGAGTGTCAGATTCAAATACAGGAGAAAAATAAATTGCATTTGCCCCCAGCTTTTTTATATGAGGTATCCACTCCTTAACCTTGTGTATTCTATGTTCTCGCAGACCGTCATTTTCAAACGGCGCGCCGCAAAAACCAAGCGGATAGATCTGATAAAAAACACTTTCATATGCCCACATATATAAACCTCCGAAAACAGTTAGACTTTTTAATTTAGAATAATTATAACAAATTGTATGTTGTATTGCAAATTGGTTTTTAAATCCAATATGTATTTCTGTAAAAACAGGGTCTTATCAATTGACTTTTATTATAAAATTAACTATAATATATTCAGGACTTTTTGTCAAAACAGAGAAATATATATTGTTTTAGTTAGAAAGAAACGGAGATAATTATGTCAAATAAAATCAGATGCAGTAATTGCGGAGAATATATACCCGAAAATGCGCGTGTTTGTATGTACTGCAACAACATAATCAGGACAAAGAAAAAGAAATCCCCAAAGCTTGCATTTGTTATAATTCTTTGGGCGATAGTAATAGCAGCTCTCGGGTGCACGGCGTATTATTTCTACGAAAGATTTGCATTTCTTGAAATTGACGCGTCAAAGCTTATTAATGTGAATTTAGAAGGCTCAACCGGCGACGCTAACGCATACTTATCAATTGATGAGGAAAGTGATTATTTCAAAGCAAACGCCACAGGTGAAGACGCTCCCCTGCTTACCGAGGTATTTGAAACAAGCGATCTGGATAAGGCAAGGGAAATGCAAATTGCACTAAAGGCTGACATTTATATTGCAACTGATCCCAAGGACACACATTTTCTTTTAAGAAAAGGAATAGAAAGCGTAAAAGCAAGCTCGCTAGACAAAATTTCCGGAATAAGAAACGGCGACGTTTTAACTGTTACAGTAAGATGTGACGAAAAGGCTCTGAAAAAATTCAACATAAGACTTATCAACACTACATATACCGTCAGCGTAAGCGATCTTAATTCCGTTGAAAGCCTGAATGCCTTTGCAGACGTTACAATATCATACAGCGGAACAGAGGGCTTTGGCAAAGCTGAGATAAACACATCAAAGTGTCAGCCGATTGTTTCAGATAACTTCACATTCAGCATAACAAAGTCATCAAATAACGGAGAGCTTTCAAACGGCGACACCGTTACTGTTGTTGCGAACTGCACATCTGCATCATATAATCCTGATGATTCAACGATAGATTACAACGGCAAGAAATACGCTGTAAGCAGGTCATCAAGCAGCGAGTTTACTGTTTCAGGGCTGGAAAGCTCAAAGGAGCTTGATCCGTTTGAGAACGTAACAATTAATTTTACCGGAATATCACCCAGAGTTACAGCAACCGGAGTGAATACTGACAGCGCAAGTGAAATTATTAAAAATACATTTGAGTATACAATTTCGCAAAGTTCAAATTTAAGTCTTGGTGATGTTATAACAGTAAAAGCGGAATACAAGCCCGGCTTTGATGATGAATCTCTTTTAGAAAATGGCTTTACTTTATTAAAAAGCAAAAGAACTTACATTGTAGAGAACGTTGACTCATATGCTGAAAAGGCAAAAACTATTGATTTTACAAATATAAAGGCTCAAATGCACAAGCTGCTGTCATCATTCAAGGGATATGAAATAAAGCTTATCGATTCATATTTCAATACTGCAAAGCCAAAAACAACCGTTGAGCCCTATAATCAATACTTTGAATTATATCAAATAAAGCTTGATACAGGTACTATTTACCGCATTATCGAGGCAGACAACATCTACACCTCAGCAAACGGAGAGCTTAAATTTTCAGTTAATGACAATGCTAAAAACTCGGGTATGAAAGACATTCTGATTGAACAGTTTGTAAAATCAGATAAAAATTACAAAACAAAGAAATTAAAAACTAAAATAACTGCAATTAATACATAAAACAAAGGCGGAGTAAAGTAATTTACTCCGCCTGTTTATATTGAATAAATAACCAGTATAATATCACTTTTAGCCTTTATAATATTTCTTGTTTAATAAATAATCTTTTTATAGTATTCTTTAAGTTTTTTGAGTTTAAAAAATTACTTTCCTGCATTTGGATTTATAAATGAAATCGGATCTATCCATTTTCCATTTTGCTTAATTCCGAAATGCAAATGTGCAGGGAGCTTACTTTCCACATCGGCAGTTTTGCCTACAGCTCCTATTTTCTCACCTGCATTTACATTATCTCCCTCAGATACATCAACGGCTTTTTTCAGATTGTAATAATGCCCCTCAATGTTATTTCCATGGTCTATTATTATCTCAGTACCGAACAAAGGATCTTCCAATACTTTTTTTACCGTACCGCCGGTCATAGCGACCACCTTTTTTCCTACCTTGCCTTTAATGTCAACTCCGTCGTGAGTTTCCCAGTATCCCAAGGTTTCGCTTTTAACTAGCTCACCATTTGAAAAAGGATTAATTATTTTACCTTTCAGGGGCATTACAAAAGGCTGTGATTCAGTAGAAACCTCATTGCTTGTTTTTACACTATTGCTTTTAGCGGTATCGGTCACTTTTACCGTTGTTTCTTCATCAGAGCTGTCATTGTCAGTTTCGGATTCGGATTCGGATTCTGTTTCTATTTCAGACTCAGTATCACTATCCGTTTTCGTTGTTTTTTCTACCCCGCTTACCGTATTTGCAACCTGCGAGCTTTCAATTTTAGTGAGAATATTGCTGTTTGTTAGTTTGTTCATAGTACTTTTATACACAGCAAAGCTGCCTATTCCCACAGCCATAAGAAAAACCAAAAAACCAACAAGTATTCCTTTTCCTTTAATAAGATCTGATAACTTTTTCATGAAAATAAACTTTCCTTTCCTTTGAAATTATGCATCGTAGAAACATTATTTACAAAGCTTTTTTTAATGCACAATTCCGATTTGAAAATCCCTGATTTTCAAATTTTGACCTCACTTATGTTTAAATTTATTTCTATGAGGTTATTTTTGACAGTTTTTTTTACTTTATTCATTAATAAAAAGTTTTATTTTTCCTTATTATCAAAGCACGCCTTTAGCTTTTCCAAAGCTTTTTTTTCAATTCGGGAAACATACGAACGCGAAATGTCAAACCTTTTGGCAATCTCTCTTTGTGTCAGAGGAATTGCTCCGTATAATCCATATCTGAGAGTGATGATTTCACGCTCTCTGTCATCAAGACATTCAGGAAGAAAAGAATAGAGCTGACCGGATTTTATCGAAATATCAATTTTATCTATTATTTCAATATCCTCTGAAATTATATCCATCAAAGTAAGCTGATTTCCGTCCTTGTCGGTATCTATAGGCTCGTCAAAGTAAAGCTCACCCGCAGATTTCTTCAGCGACCTGAAATGCATCAGTATTTCATTTTCAACGCATTTGCTACCGTAGGTCGCAAAACGAGTGCCCTTTGTATAATCAAAGGTCGATACCGCTTTAATAAGCCCTATCGTCCCTATTGAGATAAGATCCTCCTGATCGCTTGAATTTGAATAATACTTTTTGACTATATGTGCAACCAGCCTCAAATTATGCTCAATCAGCTTTGTTCTTGCTGAATCATCTCCCTCCTCCATTTTGTGAAAACATTCTCTTTCTTCCCTTGCAGAAAGAGGTTTGGGAAATGCCCCGTTTCTCTCAAGATGGAGAGCAAAATAAAGACAGTTTGAAAGAACCATCTCAATTAAATGTGCAAACATAAAAACACCCCTTTAGTATGTTTATGAAAAAGAGGTGTTTGTCTATTCTATTATTGTATCTTTCATCAAGACATTACTTTTTTATTATTTCATCGCTGTCAAGAATTATTGTAAAAGGTCCGTCGTTTATAAGACTTACCTTCATATCAGCACCGAAAATTCCATGCTGAACTACGGTATCAACACTTTTACTGCAAAGCTCAATAAAATAATTATAAAGCTTTTCCGCCTTATCGGGATCACCAGCGTTTGTAAAGCTAGGTCGGTTTCCCTTACGGCAGTCGGCATAAAGAGTAAACTGAGATACAACTAAGATCTCTCCCTTTACATCCTTGACAGACAGGTTTGTTTTATCATTTTCATCAGAAAAAATTCTTAGATTTATCATTTTGCTGCAAAGTTTTTCACATTCAAATTCGGTATCAGTCACGCATACCCCAAGCAAAACTAAAAGTCCGTGAGATATTTCTCCTGCAATTTTGCCGTCAACTGCTACGTTTGCGCTTTTTACTCTTTGAATTACCAGTCTCATTTTCTGTCTCCTTGTAAATTAATCTTTAAACATAATAACACAGGAATGTAAAATAATCAAACACTTTCTTCATAATCAAATACTTTCATAGTTAGATGAAATTTATATCTCGCATTCAGCTTTGATATTGAAATATCTCAGCATTTGTGATATACTTACAAGTAACTCAACGAAAATTTACAGAAAAGGAAAGATAGCCTTATGGATAGCTTTAAAGAACAACTTGTGACAAGAAAACCTGATAACACAGTTTTTATCAAAAGGGCAGGGATATTCGTAGCAGCGCTGTTTATTGCAGTACTATTGTTTGTTTTTCTTAACGTAATGTCTTTGATACTCATTGCCCTTCTTTTTTGGGGCGCTTATATTCTTATCAGAAACTTTGACGTTGAATACGAATACATCTGCACAAACGGTGATCTAGATATAGATAAGATAACCGCAAAAAGCAGAAGAAAGCGGCTTATTTCAATTGAAATCAAAAATGCAACAGACTTCGGAACAGTTGAAAACAAGGCGTTTAACAAAGAATACAGCATCATCGACGCAACATCAGGCGAAGGCGAAAATAAATCTGATTACTATATAGCTTGCAGAGATTCAAAATATGGAATGTGCTATATACTTTTTTCACCTGACGAAGATATGCTTGAGTTAATAAAAGCCTGTCTTCCGCGCACTATCAGAAGATAGCATAATATACTTTTTTACGTTGATTAAAGGCATTTGCCGCTAAAAATATGATTGGCAGTTAAGTTACCTGATCGGTTTCTTTTAACATCTTGAAAGGAGACCTCTGCACAGCAAGGTCGTTGTGATTAAAATGTACACAATCGGTACTGATATTATAGATATAAACAGAATAAAAAAAAGCGCTGCGAACGACAGATTTCTGTCAAGAGTGTTTTCAAAAAAAGAACTAGACTTTTTATCCTCAAAGAAGAACCCCTACCCGTCTATGGCGGGCAACTGGGCGGCTAAAGAGGCATTTTCAAAAGCTCTTGGCACAGGTGTTAGAGGTTTTAGACTTAATGAAATTTCAGTTTTGCGTGATGAAAGCGGAAAGCCTTATATTGAGCTTTCAGGCAACGCTTTAAAAATTTCAAAGGACCTATCCTTTTCGCTAAGCATAAGCCACACCGATGCGATAGCAGCTGCTGTTGTTATTTCATATACATCAGAAAAATAAGCTTTGAAACAGACCTTGTAAATATGAACTATTAAGAATGGAGGCTGTTATGTCAAAAATTTTAACTACCGAACAAATGGGATTTGCAGAAAGAAATTCCGAAAATTACGGCGTTTCATTGTCTGAGCTTATGGATAATGCCGCTCTTTCTTTATGCAGAGAAATCACCAAAATCGCATATAAAAAGAACCTAAAAAACGTTCTTATACTTACAGGCAGCGGCAATAACGGGGGCGACGGACTTGTCTGCGCAAACCTACTTCTAGGCAACTCACTTAATGTAAGGATAATTTCTGCAATGGGGAAACCAAAATCTGAGCTTGCAAAGGCTGCTATGTCAAAGCTTGACAAAAATGCACAGATTATCTCTGAAAGTGACTATTATGCTCAAACAAGTTGGGCTGATATTATCGTAGACGCAGTTTTCGGCACGGGGTTTCACGGAGAGCTTCCTGATAGGATAAAAGCACTTTTCAAAACGGTAAGCGAGTCTAGTGCTGTAAAAATCGCCTGTGATTTGCCGTCAGGAATAAACGCAAAAAACGGACTTGTCTCAGAGGGTACTTTAAAATGCGATACTACAGTTTGTTTTCACTCTCTAAAGCTTGGGCTTTTACTTTCCCCGGCAAAGGATTTTTGCGGAGAAGTCATCATCTCTGACATCGGAATACCAAAGCTTGCAGAATCAAATGAGTTTGAGATCCGCAAGCTGAATAAAGATTATGTCAAGTCGCTTTTACCGCCCCGTGATGATAATTCTCATAAGGGAACATTCGGCAAACTGTTATGCGTATGCGGCTGCTCGGAATACAGAGGTGCGGCTGCAATTTCAACCACGGCGGCGCTTAGAACAGGTGTGGGATTAGTAAATCTGTGTTCTGTTGAAGATGTTATATCATCTCTTTCCTCAAGCATTTATGAGACAACATACACCATTCTCAGCAGTGATGAAAACGGTTATATCTCTTGTGAAAATGCTGAAAAAATAATAAGTCTATCAAAGAGCTGCAATGCTATTCTGCTTGGCTGCGGTCTAGGCAAAAATGCTCATACTGTCAGACTTGTAAGTGAGATAATAGAACATTGTGAAATACCTATAATAATCGACGCTGACGGAATAAATTGTCTTTGCGAGAATATAAATGTACTAAAGAACACAAGGGCAAAAATAATTTTAACCCCTCACCCAGCCGAGCTTTCCAGACTTTTGGGAGTCTCTGTTTCTGAATTTTTAGAAAACCGATTTGATTTAATAAAACAGTTCAGCGACGATTACAATGTTACTGTATTATCAAAGTCAACGCAGAGCATTGCTGTTTCTCCCGATTGCAATAAGGTATATCTTTCATGCGTCGGCAACTCTGCTCTCAGCAAGGGCGGTAGCGGAGATTTGCTGGCAGGAATGATAGCGTCGTTTGCCGCGCAGGGTACCGATCCGATCTCAGCCTGTGCAATAGGACAATTTGTTTTAGGATATTCTGCTGAAATGCTTTCGCGAAGTATGTCAAAGCGGACTGTTATCGCAAGGGATATATTAGATTTTCTGCCTTTTGTTCTCAAAGAAATTGAGGATTAAATAAAAAGCCTGTGTACGGGAACGTCCTCATACATAGGCTTTTTTATTTGAAAGGATGATATGAATTGAAACAATCTGCAAAATATCTTGTTATACCCCTTATACTTCTATTGTTTTTTATGATGTCCGCCTGCAAAAAGAAAACAGAGGTCGCCACGCTGAAGATCCCTTACTCGTGCGAGCTTACAATAAAAAGCGATGATGAAGACAGCGATACTTATAAAGCAACGCTTTCCCGAAAGGAAAACAGCTGGCTTGTCACATATACCGAACCTGAAAGTATCAGCGGTATGATGATAACATTTTCAAACGACAGCTATAAAATCAAGCTGAATGATCTTGAATTTGATGCAAAGCGTGACGAACTTCCCGATAGTGCGATCAGCACTATGATTATTTCAGCTTTGGATAAATCTACGCTTTCAACTAATGTTGAATATGATACAAATGATGGAAACACTATTGCTAGCGGCACAGTCGGCGAAAAGGATTACGAGCTTGTCTTTAAAGATAACATTCCACAATCCCTTAAGATCTCAGGATACACAGTTAATTTTTCAAACTTCAAATCATAAAAAATATCCCTCGGCTATGCCGGGGGATATTTATATGTGCTTTTAATTATTTTGCTCTTCTTCTTGATACAACATATCCTGTTGCCAAAACAACCATCAACGAAACTGCAACTGCAATGCCGCCAGATGTATCTGGGTTTTCTGATTCGTTTACTTTTTCAGCTTGTTTTGTATCAGCACCCCAGTTTACAGTAAACTTAACTGTGAGCTCTTCCCACTCTGTATCTAAAGCTGCATAATCATTCTTAGCACCCTTTGAAAGTGCCTGAGGTGACGCATCTTTAGCACATTTTCCGTCAGGACTTGTGTATGCATCCTCCGGAATCTCAGTTACTGTAGAATCGTACAGAGGAACATATGCATTATTCTTATCAGCCGCTACCGTGTACGGAACACCTGTAAGCTTTTGCTTTTTACCGTCAAGCTTAACCTCGTCAACCGTAACTGTCGCTGAATCCTGCTGTTTGAGCAAGCCCTGAATCTCAAGATTACAATCAGCTAAGCCCTTTGCGGTTCCGTCACATTTAGCCTTGACCGTATATGTCTTTCCGTTGCCCTTTTCTGAAGTAACTACATCTACAGTTTTAGCAGTAACATTTTTATAGTTCTTTCCGTCATTATACCATTGATACTTGCCTGACGAATCCTTAAACTGAACATATCCGTATCCTGATGTATCGTCAACCTTTTCTGTTGCTTCTTTAAGCGCATTGATAGCTGCTTTTAATTTTTCAGTAGCTGCGTCGATCTGTTCCTGAGTAACAGCTTCGCCGTTATCATATCTTTGTTTTAAATCCTTAGCCTCAGCAATTACGTCCTCAAGAGCAGCCCATGAATCAGCTGTGTACTTTGTAAAGTCCATTCCCTCTGCTGTTTCAATATAACCGTTCAACTCGCCCCAGATAAGAATTCCAAGCTCTGAGCAGACAGCTTTAATCTCATCAAGCGATTTATCAATTGCAGCCTGAGGTTCTGTAAGCAGTGACTTAGAAAGTGACTTAGTATTCTTATACTGGTCAAATACGCCCTTGGCTGAACTATATGCAGTAGTAAGCTTTTCCTTGATTTGCTCTACTGTCAGTGAAGGATTTTTACTCTGAACTTTTGCAAGCTCTGCTTCGCTGTTTACAATACCGTTTACCTCATTAAGAACCAACTCTAAAGGTCTTGAAATAACCTTGTTTATCATATTGTCTGGTATGTTTACATCAAATGTGATTTCAAATGCGTATTCAGGAAGATATTGACAACCTTCAAATTTTGTAGCGTATTTACTACTTGCTGCACCTGTGTAACCTGTTAGACCGAATACATCCAAGTGTTCAGCATTATCAAGATACTTAGCAGGGTGAGTAACCTCTCTGCCTAACTCATTATCTCTAGTACCATTCGTTGTCCAAATGTTAGCAAATTTGTACTCAGTATAATTTAATTTATTTGCACCCGGAGCTGTGTGCCAGTAATCCGTTGAAATTGTCTTATCAGGCTTTTTAGCTTCATAAGCTTCCTTTGAATTGTAGATCTTTAATGTAGGATGATTAATGGTTACACCGTTCTTCTCCATAAATTTAATATTTGATGTTATGGAAAGAATATTTATTCCGTTTCCATAATCAGATGTAGTTTCAGCTGTATCAGCTTTCCAGTTATAACCCTGAATACCAACTGTATATGTACCATTATCTCCAATCATTACGTCATGAAGTTTCGCATATTCTTTAATACCGCTATCTCCTTCACTTTCGCCATAGAATATACCTGTTGGTCCTTTTGCAGTGACCTTTCCATCACTTCTGAATGCATTACCATCTGCATCCTTATTGATAACAGCATATCCGTCACCATAAAGATAAGCCCATGGACACTTATTATTGATACCTGTAATTTTAGTTCCATTTACATTTACCAGAGTAGAACCTCCATCATTAGGTGTACCTATAGAATCACGGAAAGTCCAGTTAGGATTCTGTACACCGATACCCATATAATAATCACCCTCAGCAATAGTATACGGCTTTTTCAAAAAATCATAATCATCTGAGTCAAGTCTTTCCTGAGCGGTCTCAAAACCAACTTCCAACGGCTTTGCATTCACATTTGCAGAGGCTGAGAAACTCAGCGAAGACACAACCAAAGCAGCCGCAGCTACTCCTGAAATTAATCTTTTAAATTTCATAAAAATCCTCCTATTAATTTTTGTATGTATTTGTTTTTGCTATTGTTTTTACAAATAGTCCTGCATAGAATATTCTAACATATTATTTCATCATTTGCAATACCTTCTTAAACAAAAAAGTACTAACAAATATAGTTAAATTGCACAATACTAAATAGAATTTTCTTACACATCAGCATAACTTACTTTTTCTTTTTAGAAGTCGCAAAACCAACAATTGCAAAAATAATTATTACTCCTGCCACTCCGCCTAGTATATAATAAAATGTCGGTGTTTCTTTTTCAACAGACGGTTTGCTTTCTGCAAACGGATCGTCGTCGGTACGTTCTTCAGTAGTCTGAGTGCTGACCGTCGTGTTCTGCGAGCCTGAAACTGAGCTGTTTTCTGCGCAAGCCGGTGTTGCAACGCTCAATAAGATCAACATAAAGGAAACTATAGCACTCAATAAAAACTTTTTCATATAAATCACCCTTACTCAAGTTTTACTCAAAAATATGCTACTTCATTTTTTTAGTAAACACAATTGCCAGAACGATCAAAATCACACCTAAAACCAAAGCAGATATACCGATCCACCAAAAGCTGAAATTCAAACCATTATTCCTTGATACAATCGTCGTTGCAATAGAAACTGTCTGGCTTTCTGTTTCAGATGCAGTAGTTGTCGAAACCGCAGTTGTTGAGCTTTCTGCCGTTGTTGTGTTAGCTACCTTTCCTACTCCGGCCTTATAGTAACCTACAGTCGGTTCAATAATATCCCCATATGACGTAAGTTCCCTGCCGTTTTTGTCCAAAAGCTTTAAGCCGTTAAGTATAACTGTTCCCTGCCATAAGTCGCCCTGAATACTTGCAACCTGTCCCAGCTTTGATAAATCAAACTCTAAGGTATACGTTCCCTTTTTGTCTGCTTCAATAGGATTTTTTGTTTCGTTGTATGCCCATGAGTTTGTTCCCATCGTAAGAAAATAAAAATCATCGCTGTCGGGATTATTATTAATTATAAATTTTAAACCGAATCCGCCGTTTGCATTAAAATCCACAACTGTCACGCTTGCAATAAGTTTCATAGCGTTTACTGCAATTTCAGAACCGAAACTTTCATCGAAAAAATATGTGTCAGCATCATTAACAGCCGTAAACTCTTTACCAATTTTATAGGTAAGCTCATCGTCATCTGCAAATGCAGGTAATGCCGTAACCGTTAAAAGCATTATAAATATTACTGAACTTATTGCAACGCATAAGGCATTTTTTAATTTCATAATAAAAGAATCCTCCGAATAATCAGATACAATCTACCAAAATTATAAGTACATTTTATCATAAATGCAATATTATTTCAATAGCTTGTACCAAATATGATTATTATTATACTTCTGTTTACGGTAAATGAGCATTAAAAAATTATCAAGTCTTATGTATTTGTTATAAAGTCAGTTTAACACAAATCAGAAGTTAAATCAAGCAAAGCAGCTTTTAATATGTCGAAACAATAACTTAATAGGAAAGCCGCCTTAAATAAAGACGACTTTTACCTTTGATTATATCAAATTTCATAGCTATTATATTAAATCTTATAGCTTTTTAAAATACTGTATCCCGATAGTTATTACAGACCAAACTATATTATAAAGTATAACGACTGACGCCGATAGCGAACTAAACGAACCTACAAGCAGCATAACAAGAGCTATTATAAGTCCTAACAATGCTGCTGCAAGCTGTATTGTCATTCCTAAGCTTGTGATAAACTGAAGCTTTTTTGCACCGCTTATAAGCATTGCAAACGACGGAAAATGTCCCGAGCATAGCATTGATGCAGAGGTCTTGGGAATAAAACCTGTCTGTTCCTCGTACTCATCGTGATATCTGAATGGGAGCAGCTTTAAAGAATCAGGCGAAATGTCAAATAGCTCTGACATAAGATTTAGCGAAATAAATCCATCAACCGACCTTATTACCGTTGTAATGTTTTGATTTTCCAATACCTGTAACCACTTTTTAACACTTATGCTTGAATTTATCGTTATTACAAATAGTGTTGAAATAACTCCGGATATTGAAAGATATATAGGAATATATCCCTTTGTGTATTGCTTTTCCTTTGCAAGCGGCGGAAGTCCCTCAATTGAGTGATTCTCCATAAGCTCTCTTGTTCCGAAAAGTATCCTTTGATTATCTATCCAGCCCGAAAGTCCCAAACCGTCCTCGTATATATAGCTTTCAACAGGGTAAAGCATTTCGGTCTTACCCCTCAGCATATTGTAAAACATCGACTGTAATACGCTGCCTGCCTGACAGGACAGACTGGCTGCCATTAATATCGAATCCTCTATCGGGGTTGCCGACATAGCTTTTAAATTAACCAGGTTGATCATACCCTCGGGAAAAAGCTGTCTTGCGTCTATCAAAATTGAATTTGTGTCGGCAAATTCCTCAACAGCCGAATAACCAAGCATAACTCCCGCCGAGCGCAGAAACCTTCTTGACGCCCTCGCAAGCGGCAGATTTACAACAAGCATTAACGCAAACGACGCCGCAATAGAAATCGTTCCGGAAAACGTGGCGAAACCTGCTAAAATCTTCTGCGAAACGCCCGACGCATTCTTATCAAAAATTAACGCAAGCAATCCGACAAATATGCTGAAAACCAAAAGTATAGGAGCGTACTTCCTGCTGTATTTGTCCGCTATATCCATTGAATATGAGTGTTCGAGAAAATTGTTGTTAAACTCTGTTTTTCTCATTGTTGCAAGTTCGGGAAAATCGTTTAGAAGCGCGCCCTTGGTAAACTTAGATGCAATATCCTCGTTCAGAACATTTGTAACGGCAAATTTATCGTATTCTCCCGCAACATACCTGAAGTTTCTTTCTGTTCTGTTTACTATAAGCAGTTTTCCAAGAGTGTTGAACAGAAGTCCTAAAATAGCCGCTGACATATAAATATGATACGATTTCGTCTGCATAATTCCGGGGTTTATAAACAAAAGCAGCGAAGATATAAGCGACGAGCCTATACCAAGCGCGGCAATGCTGTCGCAATCGGCGTTTCTTTTAAAAAGCTTTTTTATTCCGGAAATCAAAACCGTATACGAAACAAATGCAGAGACAAGTCCTAATGCTATATTTGTAAATACAAATGATTCTGCGCTCGTTCTCTTGAAAGTTTCAATGATGGGCCAGCCGAAATCGTTCGCAAACGCTATGTATAGGCTGAAAAGCGATGTAATTATCAGAATACATAATCTTATTACAAGATTACCCTTTAGCTGTATTATATCATTCAAAACCTTTGACGCTTCATTATAATCGGTAAAATCCTTTACGTGCTTTCTGGCTTCGCTGTCCTTAACATCAGATATTGCTGCTCTTTCAGGGTTTTCAAGAACAAAGTTGTCCACCTTGTCTTTTCTTCTCTCCGCCAGTATGCGAAGTTTCATAGTATCAGTAGCGCCTTCAGGAAAAATAAATTCTTCTTCATCATTAAGGTCTATCTTATCAAATTGCTCGGTTCTGGGAATGATCTTGCCTTCTAATCCTAAGTCAACATCTTTTATTCTCAACCGCTTAACAGGTGAAACATTTGCCGCCCTGCTTATAGTACCTCTTTCTCTCTTCAGTTTCAAAAGACCTTCAATAATTGCAGTATTCCCCGAGGTCTTTCTCAATCTAAACCTGCTGCCGAGCCCTGCCTCAAAACCTTCTCTTTCGGCTTTTTCTTCCTCGGCTTTTTCCGCCTCAAGCTTTTCTCTCTCAGCCTCGAGTTTCTCGCCCAAAATTTTGGCTAGACCCTTTCTGCCTTTCTTTGTGTATTCTCCATCATAATCAGCGTCATCGACTTCAATTTCAGGAAGTGTAAAGTCGTCTAAATTTTTTGTTTTGCCTTCTTTAACAAGCGTCGGATCCTCGTCTTGCAAAGCAGGAGTTCCTTTTACATCAGAAACAGCCTCGTCAACCAAGGAATCTATATCTATGTTTTCAATTCCGTCTTTGTTGTTATTACTGTCAACTTCAATTTTAACTGTCTTTTTTGGTCGTCCGTCATCAATTACCTCTTCAAAAATTGAATCATCGATAATAGATTTTCTTTCAGTTTTGTCAGTTTTATCCTCTTGACCTGAATCTGCATAGATTAGTGCGTCCACATCCGCGTCAGACAGAGGATTTACACTTTTAGCCTTGTCAGAATATTCGTCTAAAATATCATCAAGATTAAAATTATCTGCCAATTCCTACACTTCCTTTTCAATATTGCTGTTTCCTTTGCTTTTATTTCTTTATCTATAATACGGCAAGATCTCTCCTGCCATAAAATTAAAGACGCTGCCTGCCATATAACCATATAACAAGTTCAGAAAAACTTATCATTTATAATTATACAAGCACATTATCTGTCTGATCCTAACCTTGCCTTTAAAATCTCATACATAAATATTCCGCCTGCTACAGATGCGTTAAGCGATGTAATTTTTCCAATCATAGGCAGCCTCAAAAGAAAATCGCATTTTTCTTTTACCAGTCTGCTCACACCAAAGCCCTCTGAGCCTATTACAAGACCCACAGCTCCGCTAAATGAGACACTTCTATAATCCTCACCCGCAGCGTCGGTTCCGTAAATCCATACGCCGTTTTCCTTCAGAGTATCAATTGCCTGACTAATATTTGACACCCTTGCAGTCGGAACCCAAGCTGCCGCGCCTGCAGAAGTCTTATAAACCGTATGATTAAGCGACGCGCTCCGTCTCTTAGGAATTATTACACCATGCGCACCGCTTGCCTCAGCGGTTCTGATAACAGCGCCAAGGTTGTGCGGATCCTCTATCTCATCACAAATTATAATATACGGAGGCTCGTTCTTTTCCCTTGCAATATCAAGAATATCTTCTATTTCAACATACTCAGCGCAGGCTGTCATAGCTATAACGCCCTGATGCGATGCGCCGTCCGCCATTTTATTCAGCTTTTGCTCATTAACACGTTTAATTACTATTCCCTGTTCCTTTGCCATTTTGCATATCACAGAAATTGAACCGCCTGCGCCGCTGTTAACATAAATCGAGTCTATAAGCTTACCCGATTTTAGGCTTTCAAGAACAGGATTGCGTCCTATGATAATGCTTTCGCTGCCGAAGTTAAAGTCCGGCTCTTTAATATCATAATAGTTCTCTTTTTCATTTGAATTTATATCAGAGCCGCGTTTTCTCCCTGAGTAGCCAAACTTTTTATTTACATATCCTTTTTTAATACTCTTTTTAATATTCTTCTTGCCATTATATCCATTATCAGGACTCATAATTATTACTCCTGCTTGTAATTCCAACTACTCAATTTACATTATAACATAAAAATCCTCAAAAGCCAATAGCTTTCGAAGATTTTTTTACTAAAAATTTTAATTATTTCACAAAGAAATGTTTAAAGTATTCAAAGAAGTGTGAAAACTAAAAATCCCAGAAGAAACAAACAAGCCAGCGACAGTAAAACAAAACAGCCGATTGCATTGTAACGCTCGTGCGTTTCCTCTCTTGACCGGCTCATAATCGAACGATACATTTTAAGCATATCCTCATCAATCTCACTCACTCGGTTCACGTCGCTGTTCTGTTTTGTAAAGAGCAATATCTTTTCATATTGTTCATTTTTCGGACATTTGATTTCTACAATTTGTTTATTTATCCCTTTAATCATCTTTGAGTTAAACCTCCGACATCAATAAAATTCGCTCAGAACTAGTATTGACCGTAATTTTTGCATTATTCAACAGAATTTTAAAAACGCACAAAATTCTGTTGAAAATCCTGTTGAAAAGGTTTAAATCTCAATAAAAATTGTTTAAAACTCTGTTGAAAAGGTTGAAAACTATGCGATTAATCGGCTTTTTTCAAATTTCAGTCCAAATGTTGAAAATATTTTTTAACTTAATTTAACTAAATAATAGCTGCAAGAATTAAAGAGCAATAAGCAAGAGGTAAGAATCAAAAGACAAGAGACATGAACCAGATGCAAAATGTAAAATGTTAGAACTATTAAGCAGTAGATATATTAATCCTTCTTCTCATTTTCTCTATTTCTTATATAGTGGAAAAGATATTGCTGTGCAATTCCCTCTTTTCCTTTCACGCAATCGGGAAGTCCTTCGGTATAATACTCCTCCATCACACGTTTTATCCAAACATCTATGGGAAAAGCATCAATACGGTACATTCCATATAGCAGCGCACACTCTGCCACTTTCGGTCCTACTCCCTTAATTGTCATAAGTGAATTTCTTGCCGACTGCAAATCCATTGAAGATATATCGTCTAAATCAATTTCTCCGCTTGCCATTTTTTGCGCAGCGTCTATAAGATACTTAGCCCTAAAACCTGCACGCATAAAAGCCAGACTTTCCACAGTTTCGCCTGCAATATCCTCATAAGACGGAAATCTTCCGTAATGCTCGCACATTCTTGAAATTATTCCCTTAATACGAGGTATATTATTGTTTTGGGAAATGATAAAAGAACAAAGTGCCTCCCACTTATCCTGCTTTAACATTCTTATGCCCGGAGCAAATTTGCACGCACAGCTCATTATTTCATCACACGAGAATTCTTCTTTAAGCCTTGTGTAATCCGTTTCAAGGTCAAAGTAATCTACCCAAATGTCCAGAAAATCCTGCTCGGAAGTATTATGTAAAGTTATTTGGCTTGCACCGAAGTTTTCACCAATATTTACCTGACTTATCAAAAGCGGAGTGTTAAGCTTGTAACCTTTATACGCTTTATCAAAATCAAATTTCGACAAATTATAAGCATTTTTGCTATTTTTGTCTATTCTCTCCCAGCGAAAAGCCTGTCCGCAATCAAGTGTTTCATCTAAATCAAAATCGCTTTGGATCAAAACAATATCGTTGCCGCATACTTTGTAATTCATCAAATTACCTCTTTTATTATGGTATAGCCCTATTATACTATAAATAAACTCAGTTTTGCAAATGAAATAAATATCACTGTCACAAATAAAATTAATATCACTACATTTAAAATATAAAGCTCTCAAAGCACACGCCCTGAGAGCAGATATTATTACATTCTTTCGACAGCTTTAATTCCCAACACATTAAGATGCTTTAGCAGCAGCCTCCTGACTAATATACAAAGTGATATCCAAGTCGACTGCTTTTTTTCATCGGACTCGCCCATAATATGATTATCGTGATAGAAGGTAGAAAACAGCGACGCAAGACGATATGCGTTATCACATATAACGCTCGGAGCCCTTTCTGTAAAAGCGTGCTTAAATGCCTCACCTATGAGGATTATATTTAGTAAAAGCTCTCGTTCAATATCTGAGTAAATCCCGCTAAATTCTATAGGTCTTTCTTCATCAATGCCAAGATTTCTCAGTATAGAATTTATTCTCGTAACTGTATAGATTAAATACGTTCCCGTCTTACCCTCAAAGGACAAAAATTTATCTATATCGAAAATGTAATCCTTTAAAATATGATTTGACAAGTCACCGAATTTAACAGCGGCAATTGCAACTCTTTGAGCTGCCTCTCTCTTTTCTTCAATAGATTCAAAGTTCTCATCTGACATCTTATTATAAGCCGCATCAATAACCGTATTAAGCAAATCAGAAAGACGCATCACTCCGCCGTCTCTTGTTTTATATGGCTTTCCGTCTTTACCGTTCATAGTTCCTATCGCTAAATGAGCCAGCTCGGTGCTTTCAGGAACAATACCCGCTTTCTTTGCACATCGGAAAACCTGAGTTAAATGCAATCCCTGACGTTTATCAACCACATACCATATTCTATCCGGAGCATAATCCTTCTGACGCTGAATTATAGTAGCCAGATCGGTCGTTGCATAAATATTTGAATTATCAGACTTCTTTACAATTACAGGGGGGATCGACGTCTTGTCCGATTCCTCCTCAACATCGACAACCATAGCGCCGTCGCTCTCATACATTAGACCCTTTTTATTGAGGATATCTATAAGCTCGTCAACATATTTGTCAGCGTCGCTTTCGCCGTACCACAAATCAAAGTCAACATACAGCTTTCCGTAGTTCTCTTTCAAATCACTCACAGAAACGCGCATTATCTCTTTCCATAATGCCATATAACCCTTGTGACCGCTTTGAAGTTCTGCGGTAACAGCTCTTGCCTTTTCTTTAAATGCTTCATCAGACTTACTCTTTTGGCTTGCAAAAGGATATATTTCATTGAGCTCGTCAACATTGATCGGATCAACCTTGTCCTTATCGGGGTCAAAATCAGGTGAAAAGCATACCCACTCGGGATTTCGCTCAGACATCTCTGCAATAACAAGACCTATTTGTAAGCCCCAGTCGCCTAAGTGTACGTCAGATATGACTCTGTTGCCCATAGCTCTTGCTATTCTCTTTAAAGATTCACCAATAATAGCAGATCGCAGATGCCCAATATGAAGCGGCTTGGCAACATTAGGACCGCCGTAGTCCAAAATGATAGTTTCACATTTTTCCGTCTGAGGTATACCTGAATTTATATCAATTGCTATCTCCTTTGCCTTTTTGATAATAACTTCATCATTCAGAGTAATATTGATAAATCCCGGTTTAACCATTTCAACAGATTTAAAGATATCATTTCCGCTTATTTTTTCAGCCACTTCACCCGCTATCATAAAAGGAGCCTTCTTATACTGCTTTGCACCTTGAAAGGCTCCGTTGCATTGAAACTGACATAAATCAAGCCTGTCCGATACAGAAACCGTACCTAATTTTTTATCATATCCGCACTCTTCAAAAGCCTTGCTTACTATTTTCGTCAAGTCGTCGATTAT
>CANRKQ010000021.1 GCA_947631265.1 uncultured Clostridia bacterium
ATGAAAAATAGTATTTTATTAATTGCGTTAGTTATTGTTTTTGTTTTTATTTTATTTGAGCATATAATACGTGCAAAAAATGATGGTTTAGATAAGCTTGGAATTTTAGGATTGTCTATTTCGATTTTAGGAATTATGTTGGTAATAATTTCATCTTTCTTTGTTTAGGCAGTTTGCATAATGACAATATGTTTCTAAAGACGACTAACAAAATTTCAGATGTTGATTTGGCATTAATATTTTTCCATAAATTATCTTGAATTTTGTATTGGAATATAGTATAATTTAAATAAATATTATCTAATTGCTGTGGGCGGAAATGAGATAATATTTTACGATGAAATCATAAGTTGACATAGCAAAGGTATGGTGATTATATGAATGTTCAAACTATATTACAATACGGCGTCAGAGTACTTATTATATTTATGATTTTACCTGTTCACGAGTTTGCACACGCTTATATAGCTTATAAGCTCGGAGATAATACGGCACGATATTCGGGAAGGCTTACTATGAACCCTTTTTCGCATATAGATATTCTGGGTTCGATTTGTTTGTTGCTTACTGGTTTTGGCTGGGCAAAGCCTGTGCCGATAAATCCTCTTAATTTTAAAAACAGAAAGGCAGGTACGGCTCTTACCGCTCTTGCTGGACCTGTATCTAATCTTATTGTTGCTTATTTAGCAATGATTGTTCTTAAGATAGTGATGTGGATCTCATTCGGCGGAGACGCGGAGTTTTTTTATACTGATACCTATGCGTATATAAATTTGATATTTCAGTACTTTATAATTATTAATATTTGTCTGGCTGTGTTTAATCTTATTCCTGTTCCTCCGCTTGATGGCTCTAGAATTTTATGCTACTTTCTGCCCGATAGCTTTGAATATAAGCTCGAAAGATATCAAAATATTATTTACATTGTGTTTATCGCTTTTATATTGTTTTTTAATGTTTTGGACGGACCTCTTTCGTGGATAGAGGGAAAGGTTTTTGACCTATTTGATTTTATGACGGGTTGGGTCGATATGATTATGAGGGCAATAATGCTTTAGCTACAGAAAACCGAAAGGTATTAATTCAATGGATAAACTTAAATTTAAACTCGAGACCTTTGAAGGCCCGCTTGATTTGCTTCTTCACTTGATTTCAAAGCACAAACTTAATATCAACGATATTGAAATATCTCTTTTGCTTGAGCAGTATCTTGAATATATCGACGGTCTAAAAGAGCAGGACTTTGAAATTGCAGGCGAGTTTCTGGAAATGGCGGCAAGACTTATATATATAAAGACTGTATCTCTTCTACCTCAGTCTAATGATGCAAGCGAGCTTAAAAAAGAGCTTGAAGGCCGTCTTATTGAGTATTCTCTTTGCAAGCAGACAGCAGAACAACTAAAAAAAAGATATGTCGGCGGCGAAATTTTTGTTCGTCTGCCTATGTCAGTTGAAATTGACAAGACCTACTCAGGTAAACACGAGCCTTCGCTGCTTGTTGATGCCTATATGGGTATTTGGGTAAAGGCGAGAAAAGCTCCTCCGCTTGACGCATCAATATTTAAGCCAATCGTTTCAAAAAAGATAGTATCTGTTACGTCAAAGATTATCTTTGTACTTAAAAAGCTTTATACAGCAGGCGTATGCAATATGGACAAGTTGTACCGGGGAGTAACCGACAAATCTGAACGTGTTGCTACATTTTTAGCCGTTTTGGAGCTTACAAAATCGGGCAGAATTGTTTTAAATGATGATAATTCAAAGATTTATTTTAAAGGAAGAAATAAGCAAAAGGTTCAGTAGCTTTAAATGCTCTAACCCTTAAACAACGAAAGGAAAAACAATCACAGATGAAAATAGACGAGAAAATTTCAATTCTGGAGGCTATACTTTTTTCAGTCGGAGAGCCTATTGATTCCGAAAAGCTTGAAGAGTCAATTCAAGCGGACAAAGAAACTCTTGACAAATTGGCAGAGCTTTTAAACGAAAGATACAAAAACTGCGGAAGTGCTTTGTGTGTATATCAGTTAGGTTCGTCATATCAGCTGGGAACAAAAGAAGAATATGCCCAATACATAAAAAAGGCAATGGAGACAAAAAATAATGCTAAGCTTTCTCAGGCGGCGTTTGAAGTGCTTACAATCATCGCATACAATCAGCCTGTAACAAAGGGCTTTGTAGAACACGTCAGGGGAGTTGACAGCTCTGGCGTTGTAAACTCTCTTGTAGAAAAGGGCTTGCTGGAGGAGGCAGGCAGAATTGATGTTCCGGGTCGTCCAATAGCTTTTAAGACTACTTCTAACTTTCTACGCTGCTTTAAGCTTAAATCTCTTGATGATTTACCTGCGCTGCCCAATCAGGAGCAGCAGATAACCTTGGAGGATTTGGAAGTTAAAGAGGACGATAATATGGAAGACAGCGATTAAGCATCTTATATCTGTCATCTTGCCTGCTG
Source organism: uncultured Clostridia bacterium (assembly GCA_947631265.1). Taxonomy (GTDB): domain Bacteria; phylum Bacillota; class Clostridia; order Oscillospirales; family Ruminococcaceae; genus UMGS1601. Next base: position 2,456 of record CANRKQ010000021.1, read on the forward strand.
TGTCTTGCATATGGCATTTTGTGTCATGCCTTCGGCGACCTGCATCTGAAAGGGGTGTGGTAATATTATAGTCTTATATGTGATTTTAGGAATAATCTTAGTCTTGTATATTATCCTGCATATTTCATTAACAGTATCGTACTATGCAAGCAGTAAGAACGACAAATACAGTATTTCAGTTAAATGGCTGTGGTTTAAGTTTTATCCCCGACCAGATAAGCCAAATAAGATTGTAAATAAAAAGAAAAAGCAAAATAAGTCTAAAAATCCTAAGCAGAAATTTCAGGAGAACATATATGAAATTGAAGATGAGTTTGTTGAATTGTCTGAAGACGAGCTTGATGAGAGGATAAAGTCTCTTGAAAAAGAGCTGGAGATTCAAAAGCAAGGCTTAAATCAATCAGATGAAATTTCAAAAGAGGGAAAAAAAGATAAAAAAATAAATTCTGATGTAAGTAAATCCGATCAGAAAACCAAAGGTATAAAACCAATTAAGAAATCAAAAAAGGAAAAGTCTGAAGGAAGCGGTTTAAAGGGTAAAATAAGCAGAGTAAGAGAGCTTTGGGGAAAGTATAGAGATTATGTTCCTATGACATGGAAGGCTTTCAGGAGGCTGTTAAAGCAGATACGGTTTTATGACACCGAGGTAGAGATCACCGCAGGGAAAGACGATGCTTACGATGCTGCAATGCAATACGGAAGGCTTAACGCGCTGCTTTTTCATGGTCTAGGAGTAGTCAGTACAGTTTTCACTCTTTACAAGCCCAAGCGCGCCGAGGTGAAATGCATATTTGACAGAAAAGTATTTAAGTATGAAATATCGGGAAAAATAAAGGTTCGCCCGAGTACAGCTTTAGGTATTGGAGCAGTTTTTTGTATTGAGTTTTTATATCTGTTTTTAAAAAAACGTCATAAAGCAAAGAAACATCATAAATTAAAGCGTAAGCTTATGTTAAATAATAAGGAGTTGTTAGCAAATGAAGGATAACGGTTTGGAGAGACTTGTGGATACCGCAATGCAGAAAATTCGCGAGCTTGCAGACTGCGAGACGGTTATTGGCAAACCCATAACGGCAGATGGCGTCACAATAATTCCCATATCAAAGGTATCTGTGGGCTTTACGTCGGGAGGATCTGATTTGCCTACAAAGGGTTCAAAGGATCTTTTTGGAGGAGGAACGGCAGGCGGTGTGACTTTGCAGCCGCTGGCTTTTATCACCATATCAAATGGTGAAGTAAAGCTTCTCCAGATGTCTGTAAATGCAAGTAAGGAAAATGCGCTTATAAATATGATTCCTGATGTTATTGACAAGATCACAGGCTTTATTAATAATAAAAAAAGCGACGAATAATTAATATTTGTTGTAATCAGACCTAATGTATTTTTTTACTTTAAGTGAGCAAACTATTAGAAATTAGAAGTTAGAAATTCAAAAAGTAAATCTTACATCTGACTTCTAACGTCTAATTTATATATTCTAACTTCTAACTTTTAAAAGGTGGTTGTATACTTAATGAAAAAAATATTTAGTCTTTTTACAACATTGACTATTATGTTATGCTGCTTTGGATTCTCTGTCGAAGGAGAGTCGGCATCGACCTCGGCAAAAGCGGCAATTTTGATAGACGCCGACAGCGGCAGAGTCCTTTATGAACACCATGCAAACACAAAACTTCCCATGGCGAGTACTACAAAGATTATGACAACATTGCTGGCTATTGAAAACGGCAATCTGAACGAGAAGTTCAAGGTCGACGATAACGCTATAAAGGTTGAAGGCTCGTCTATGGGGCTCAAAAGCGGCGATTTGGTAACAATGAAAGCATTGTGCTACGGTATGATGCTGCCCAGCGGAAATGATGCGGCTAACGCAACGGCAGTCAGAGTGGCAGGCAGCATTGAAAAGTTCGTTGCCAGGATGAACAAAAGGGCAGGCGAGTTGGGTCTTGGATCTACTCACTTTGTAACTCCGTCAGGGCTTGACGATTATACTGACGACCACTATTCAACAGCCTCGGATATGGCAAAGCTTACGGCGTATGCTTTAAAAAACAGCGTGTTTGCTGAGATCTGTTCTACAAGAAGTGCTAAGCTGAAATATGGAAATCCTCCGTATGAAAGATGGCTTGCAAACACAAATAAGCTTATGGCATCGTGCGATGGGGTTATAGGTGTTAAAACTGGCTTTACCGATAAGGCGAGAAGATGTCTTGTTTCGGCGTGCAGACGTAACGGTACTACCCTTATATGTGTTACTTTAAATGATGCAAATGATTGGGCGGATCATTCTAATTTGTATGATTTTGGGTTTTCTCAGTATAAGACCGTTACTCTTTCACCACAGGTAAATTCATTTAAAGCGCCGTTAGTAGGGTCAAAAAAGAATACAGTCTCGGCAAGCTGTGAAGACGAGATAAAAGTAAGCGTTTACAAAGATGACGCCTCAAAAATCACCCAGAAGGTCGTTTTGAACAGAATCAACTACGCGCCTATCGTAGAAGATGAGTTGTTGGGATATGTTAAATACTATATAGATAACAGATTTTTAGGTCAGACTGAAATTGTTGCTGATGAGATAATTGCTGAGGAAAATTCAGAACAAAACCTTTTTGAAAGACTTGTTACAAGGCTTTGGAGATTCTTTTAGCAGTATTAAGTAATAAGAACGTCAGTAAATGCGAAGAGCCATAATAGGCTCTCGCTTATACATAACTGAAAGGTATATTATGGAGAAATCTAGAATACAAAAAATAATTGCCGAGGCAGGATTCTGTTCCCGCAGAAAGGCAGAGGAGCTTATTTCTCAGGGCAGGGTTAAGGTAAACGGCAGACCTTGCAAGCTCGGAGACAGAGCATTTCAAGGCAAGGATTTAATAACAATTGACGGAGAAAAGCTTTACACTCCGAGGAAAAGAAAATTGTACTATATCATGCTGAACAAGCCAAGAGGGTACGTTACTACTATGAGTGATGAGTATGACAGGAAAAATGTTTCCGATCTGCTTGTTGGTGTTCCCGAGCGCGTTTACCCTGTAGGAAGGCTTGATAAAAATTCGGAGGGTATGCTGCTTTTTACAAATGACGGAGCTTTTGCAAACAATATTATGCATCCATCTAAGCACATTACAAAAACATATCGCGTAACAGTACGCCCCGACATTACCGATGAGCAGTTGGTCAAGCTCTCGGAGGGAGTTGAAATAGACGGGCAAATGACGTTGCCTTGTACTATTAACGTACTTACAAAAGAGCCGGGCAGGGTAGTTATTCAAATGGTCATCAGAGAGGGCAGAAACAGACAGATAAGAAAAATGTGCGAGGCCGTAGGCTTGGAAGTAGCAAGACTTAAAAGAACAGCTATAGGACATCTTAAATTAGGTATGTTAAAGCCGGGCGATTACAGAGAGCTTGAGCCAGATGAGCTTAGAGCTATTAGAACGGCTATACAACGGCAACGGTGACGGCGAGCCGCCGCTGGCTCTGCCGCCTTTGGCAACGGTGACGTTGCATTCTTTGCCGAGGGCTGCCCCTTACATCAGGTTTATTGTAGCTATAAGCTCAGATGTCACTTTGATGACAGTCGAATATACTTCCGCATAGTGAATTGCATATTTTTTTCAGACTGTAAGCCTCATCTGCAAGGCACGCAAACGCTCCTTTAAATCTGCTATCTTCATCTGTGTAGTCAAGAAATTCAACAAATATGGAGGAAAGTCCCGCTATTATTTCAGATTTTGACTGAATTTCTACAATATCTGACAATGATATTTCCTTAATCATTTTGCTCATTGATGTCACTTCCTTTTGCTGAGTATTACTGTACTGTTTTGTTATATGACGTCATATTTAAATTATAACATGACGTCATATATTATTCAATGTGTAAAACAGACAAGTTTTTGCGATTTGGATTTGATTATATTGACTATAATGTACAAATATGATATATTTATTTGAAATTTAAACAATTTAATTTTATAGGACGGTGAAAAAATATGCCTGCTAGTAAAGATAAGATAAAGGCAATTGATAAATATAATAAAGAGCACTATGACAGGATTGAAATGAAAGTTCCAAAGGGGAAAAAAGAAAAATTTGCAGCTCATGCAAAGGAGCATGATGGCTCTTTGAATAAGTTTCTTAATCGAGCAGCTGATGAGGCTATGGAGAGGGATAAAAATAGTGATAAAAAAATGGATAATTAATTATCAATTAATTATTCGCCGTGCATAGTTTTACATTTAACTGACTGATAGTAAGCGGCACTGGATGCAACGTCACCGTTTGCTTGACATAATTGTAGAAATACTGTATACTGACTTTGGGGTACTTCAATAACACGGTGGGCGGTTTTCTCCCTTTAACAAGGGGGTGATGACTATGATAAGTTATTCCGAATTATTTTTATTTGCGAATTTTGTTATCGGTGTTGTCACACTATGTTTCAATATTTTTTATCGTAAAAAGTAAATTTATACATAAAAAAGAAACACCGCCAAAACCTTCAAAATAGCGGTGTTTCTTTAAACACAGATTATTCTTGAGGGAGAAACCGCTTATTGCAGTATCCCTTTTATAAATATATTATAGCACAAATACTAATAATGTCAAGCATTTTTATAATAAGAAAGAAATTTGATTTGCCGATCTTGCGTCTGGTATCTGGTTTGTGGAGTATAATAATTTGAATATGTGAGGTAATAGCGTTGCTTGAAATTTTACAAACAAAAAATAAAGAGAATTACAGAAACAATATAAAAAAACTGGGACTTGATTTTGATACTACTTTTGTTGTTGATGCTACCGACGGGGGAAGTTCTGTCGGGTTCGGGATATATCATTTCGGAATTGATGAGGAGTACAATCCCACAGTTGAGGTAGACTTTGTGCAGGATAATTCAGATATTATGCTGTTTGACGGAATAATACGCTCGATATTATTTCTTGCAATGATGAAGGGAATAGATAAGGCGAGATTTAATATATCACAAAACGACAAGCTGATAAAGCTTGGTTTTGTGCAAAATAATTATAATTGTCTTGACTGTATTACAAAATTTATGTCTAAATGTAAAAGTTGCAAAAACTAATTGTTATATTCTTGTCAAATGAGAAAAATTGTAGTACAATAGTATCTGAGAAAAATTTGCCTTTTGGCTTATCATAACGAATGGAGGAAATGCAATGACTAAGGATTCTATCTCACTTTCAGCAAGAGATAGGCTGGCACGGTTATTTGACGGCGGTGAGTTTACCGAGCTTGACGCATTTGCAAAGGTATCAGGCAATCTGTCGGGAGTAATAACTGCTTACGGATATGTTGATTCTAATCCGATTTACGCCTTTGCTCAGGATTCAACTGTCAATGACGGTGCTTTGACAAGGGTTCAGGCTGATAAGATTTCTAAAATTTACGATATGGCTGCTAAAACAGGACTTCCTGTTGTCGGGATATATGACTCTTTCGGGGCTGATTTAAACGACGGAATTTCTGCAATGACCTCTTACGGAGAGCTAATACTTAAAGCCTCAAATCTTTCGGGAGTTGTACCTCAGATATCAATTGTAGCAGGCATCTGTGCAGGGGCAAGCGCGATCTTAGCTGTGTCTGCTGATTTTGTGGTTATGTCAAAGAGTGCCGAGCTATTCATCACACCTAACACAGAGGTTAAGGATCTGGCTCAGAACGCGGCTGAAAACGGTACGGCGTCATTGATTGCCGAAGATGATTTTGACGCGATAGAAAAGGTCAAGAAGATACTATTAAAGCTGCCTCAGAACAACTTATCACCAGTACCATTGTTTGAATATGATGAGCCTGACGGAGCTTTTTACGATAATGCAGAGGGTATTGCAAACGCAGTATGTGACTTGGAAAGCGTAATAGAGCTTTCTAAAGATCTCGGTACGGCAAGCTATACTGCGTTGGCTACAATAGGCGGAGCTGCGGTCGGGATCTGTGCTACAAATAAGACTGATGGCAAGCTGACGTCTTTAGATTGCTCAAAGCTTGCAAGGTTTGTAAGAATGTGCGACGCTTTTGCAATTCCTATAATCACATTTGTTGACACAGAGGGCTTTGACAACAGCGAAAGTTCAAACAAATCGGGAGCGGTTTTGCAGATGGCTAAACTCGCGTCAGCTTATGCCGAGGCTACTACGATAAAGATCTCAGTAGTTACGGGAAAGGCTTACGGACCAAGCTATATAACTCTTGCAGGCAAAGGTTCTAACGCAGACTTGGTATTTGCTGTTGACAATGCTGTTATCTCGGCATTAGAGCCGTTAGCGGCAGTTGAGTTTTTAAGTCACGACAAGCTAAAAGGTACAGATGATTTAGATAAGTCTAGAGAGACTCTGGTTAATGAATATATCAAAAATGAGGCGTCTGCTGTTGTTGCCGCTGAAAAGATGTGCATTGACGGGATTATATCTGTTGGGGAGATAAGAAAAACTCTAATAAACGCTATTGAAATAATGGCAGGAAAGAGGGTTTCGAGACTTCCGAAGAAACACAGTAACAGCCCGTTTTAAATAAAATAAATCAGATAGGTGGTTTTTATATGAAAAGATATAACATAACTGTGAATGGAAAGACATATGACGTTGCCGTTGAGGAGGCAGGAGCTGATTCTGCTGTTTCTTCTGCGCCGGCAGCAAGTGCGTCTCCTGCACCGACTGCTCCTGTAGCAGACGGAACAAAGGTTTCTGCACCGATGCCGGGAACTATTCTTGACATTAAGGTATCTGTAGGAGATACAGTTTCAGAGGGTGCGCCTTTATTTGTTCTTGAGGCAATGAAGATGGAAAACGACGTTAATGCTCCATGTTCGGGCAAGGTGGCAAGCATAAACACGACTAAGGGTTCTGCTGTTGAAACAGGAACGGTGCTTGCAGTAATACAGGGCTAAGCCTGAATTACTGCGGGAAGCAAGAAGCCAGAGGCAAGAGACAAGATTCTGAACAGTATTACTTGGTTGAAAAACAAGTTCTTGCTTCTTGTATCTGGCTTTTTTAATTATAACAGGGAGGGAAATTATTATATGGCTAAGGTTAACATTACAGAAACTGTTTTAAGAGACGCTCATCAGTCGCTAATTGCAACGAGAATGTCGCTTGATGAAATGTTGCCTATTTTATCGACAATGGATAAGATAGGCTTTTATTCGTGCGAGGTTTGGGGCGGAGCAACCTTTGATTCTTGTCTTAGATTTCTGCACGAAGATCCTTGGGAAAGACTTAGAACAATAAGAAGGGAAATGCCGAATACCAAGCTTCAGATGCTTTTCAGGGGACAGAATATGTTAGGCTACCGTCACTATGCGGACGATGTGCTTGAGTATTTTGTTCAGAAGACTGTTGCAAACGGCATTGATATTATAAGAATTTTCGACGCTTTGAATGATATAAGAAACCTAGAGACTGCGGTCAAGGCAGCAAAAAAGGAGGGTGCTCACGCACAGATTGCTATTTCCTACACTCTGGGAGAGGTTTTCACAGACGAGTATTATGTTGATTACGCTAAGAGAATTGAGGAAATTGGAGCTGATTCAATTTGTATAAAGGATATGGCGGCACTGCTTACTCCTTATGCGACAGAAAAGCTTGTAAAAGCGATAAAATCAGCAGTTAAGATTCCCTTGCAGCTGCATACGCACTATACCTCGGGACTGGCGTCAATGTGCCTGCTAAAAGGAGTTGAGGCGGGCGTAGACGCTATAGACACCGCTATGTCGCCTCTTGCGCTGGGAACTTCTCATGCGCCTACCGAATCAATGGTTGCAGCCTTGCAGGGTACTGAGTACGATACAGGTCTTGACCTTGTTAAATTGAATGAGGTAAGGGATTATTTTATGACGCTCCGTCAGAAGTATCTTGATAACGGTCTGCTTGATCCTAAAATGCTTGCTACCGACGCTAATGCGCTTATTTATCAGGTTCCGGGCGGAATGCTTTCCAATTTGCTTTCTCAGCTAAAGCAGGCAGGCAAGGAGGATAAGCTTACTGAGGTTCTTAAGGAAGTGCCTAAGGTAAGAAAGGATTCCGGCTATCCGCCGCTTGTTACACCTACTTCCCAGATTGTAGGAACTCAGGCTGTGTTTAACGTAATAATGGGGGAGAGATACAAGACCGTTACCAAAGAGTTCAAAGGGCTTGTCAAGGGTGAGTACGGAAAGACTCCTGTTGCGATTTCTCCTGATTTCCAGAAGAAGATTCTGGGCGATGAGAAACCTATAACCTGTCGCCCTGCCGACCTGATCGAGCCGGAGCTTGAAAAGCTGAGAAAGGAATGTGCAGAATGGATCGAGCAGGACGAGGATGTTCTGAGTTATGCGCAGTTCCCGAAAGTTGCACCAAAGTTCTTTGAGGAGAGACGGGATAAAAAACTGGGTATTGATATGGCTCACTCTAATACAGAGACAAAGGTACACCCGCTTTAAAAGGCTTTTAAAAGTTTAGAGATCAGAATTTATAAACATTAACAGAGGCAGAAGAAAAGCGTTCGGAATTTTAGTTTTTTCCGAACGCTTTTGTTGTTTAATACTACAAACTTTGCTCCAGCGCTTGTGCTAGCTGTGCAGGGCAGGAGGTCCCTCTGCCTCCGCAGTCAACATCTTTAAGAAGCTTGATTACGTCTTTGACCTTCATTCCCTTTGCAAGTCTTGCAACTCCCTGTGTATTGCCGGAGCACCCTCCTACGAACTCTACATTCTTAACAATTCCGTCTTCAACCTCTACGTTTATCTGTCTTGCACAGATTCCCTTGGTTTTATAATTAATAGTCATATATTATTCCTCCTCAATTTATATTTGTATTATTGCAACTTTGCTGTCTATTGCCGCTTGAGCTACTGCTTTTGCAACCGCTTTTGGTATCTTTCTGTCAAAAGCATTCGGCAGAATAAAATCTGCACAAAGCTCGTTATCGCTTACGCACTCGGCTATCGCCTTTGAAGCCGCCATTTTCATTTCCTCGTTAATGTCGCTTGCCCTAACGGCTAACGCGCCCTTGAATATCCCCGGAAATGCAACCACATTATTTATCTGATTGGGAAAGTCGCTCCGCCCCGTTCCTACAATGAAAGCTCCTGCCGCCTTCGCTTTGTCGGGCATTATTTCAGGAGTAGGATTTGCCATAGCGAATATTATAGGCTTGTCATTCATTGATTTAATCATTTCCTCAGTTACAAGATTTGGCTTAGAAACGCCTATGAATGCGTCAGCACCTTTCATTGCGTCGGCAAGGTTTCCTGTTATACAGTCTTTGTTAGTGAGCTTGGCAAGCTCTTTGTGAGCGTCGCTCAGCGTTTTGTCAGTTCTTGAGATTATTCCGTTTATGTCCACCATTATTATATTGCCCACTCCGAGCGATAATAACAATTTTGCTATTGCTGTTCCTGCTGCGCCCGCTCCGTTTATGACAAGTGTGAGATCTTCTAACTTCTTTTTCGTTACTTTGCACGCGTTCATAAGTGCTGCACCAACAACTATAGCTGTTCCGTGTTGATCGTCGTGGAAAACAGGAATATCAATTCTTTCTTTAAGCTTTTTTTCTATCTCAAAGCATCGCGGTGCTGATATATCCTCAAGATTTATTCCTCCGAAACTGTCTGAGATAAGCTCAATAGTTCTTACAATTTCATCTGTGTCTTTTGATTTAACGCAGATAGGAAATGCGTCAACATCGGCAAATTCTTTAAAGAGCGCACATTTACCCTCCATAACAGGCATACCTGCAAGACCGCCTATGTCGCCAAGTCCCAAAACGGCAGTTCCGTCTGTTATTACGGCAACCAGATTAGAACGCCTTGTAAGTTCGTATGAAAGCTCAGGGCTTTTTTGTATTTCAAGGCAGGGACGTGCAACGCCAGGAGTGTATGCGTGAGATAGATCGTCGGAGTTTTCTACCTTGACCCTTGACACAATTTCGATTTTGCCATTCCATTCCTTATGCTTTTTTAAAGATGATTCCATTATGTCCATTGTTTTTATACCTTTCGCTTGTTTATCCTTTAGAATGAGACCGGAGGTAAGAGCCTATTTTTTAATATCTTACTTATTACAATTGTCCATTGTATTATTGTCTCTTTCAATAGCCTCACTAACTGCTCGATTGAGAAACTTATTCAAAGTACCGTCGTGTGCCTTAGCGTGGGCTACAATATTTTCTTTTTTACCTTTTAAAACTTGCATTTCCAGTCTTTCATAGTGATTTTTATTATACTTAGCATTTGCTTTTATTTTAGCTTTACTAGCGGGCAATTTCATCACACCTTTTTAGTACTTTTTTATTTTTTGTTGTCTCTTTCAATAGCCTCACTTACTGCTCGATTGAGAAACTTATTCAAAGTACCATCGTGTGCCTTAGCGTGGGCTACAATATTTTCTTTTTTACCCTTTGAAACTTGCATTTCCAGTCTTTCATAGTGATTTTTATTATACTTATGTGTTGCTTTTTGCTGTGCTTTACTAGCTGGCATATTTCATCACACCTTTTTAGTACTTTTTTATTTTTCGTTGTCTCTTTCAATAGCCTCACTAACTGCTCGATTTAAAAACTTATTCAAAGTACCGTCGTGTGCCTTAGCGTGGGCTACAATATTTTCTTTTTCACCCTTTGGAACTTTCATTTCCAATCTGTCATAGTGATTTTTAGTATACTTCGTATTTGCTCTTATTTTGGCTTTACTAGCAGGCATATTTTACCTCCTTAATCTTAAATATATTTCTTTATTTGATTAAAATATATCATATTTGTATATAGTAGTCAATACGCATAAGTATAATTGGTTAATATTTAGTTGTTTTGCACATTGATTTTACAACGTCGACATTGTATAATATAAATATATTAATAGTGTAATAAGTTTAAGAAAATGGAAGTGACATCATTGGGTAAAATAATTACAGAAAAAATAGTAACTGATATAGAGGACATAAAATATGAATCTGATACATTAGTTGGTCTATCAACAGTTCTTACAACATTTTTTGAATCCGATTTATATGATGAAAACATATTAAACGTATTTATAATCTTAATGGAAGAAACATTCAAAATGCAGGATAAATGCAATGCTCTTATGAAATTTGCACATGACGATTAATTTATTTTTGTGCATTTACAGATATAAGCTCGTACAGTTTTTCTATATTCTCCTCATCGGTTGTTCTGCTGCCTATATGCGTCGGAACGGCATTATATAATCCGTGAAAATCCGAACCGCCCGTAACAATAAGGTCGTGCTTTTTGGCAATTTCCAAGAGCTTAGCCTGAGCCTTTTCATCAGCGGAGTAATGATAGACCTCAATGCCGTCCAGTTTATTTCTTTCGGCTAATTCATTGCAGAGCTGTATATTGTCAAACATACACGGGTGAGCAAGAACAGCAATTCCTCTTGCAGAGTGAATAAGATCAAGCACAAAATCTACACTTGGATATCTTCTGGTAACCAGAATAGAACCTTCCCCGTTTTTTGTAAATAATCTGTCTGACAATTCTCCGTACAGGTCAACAGCGTAGCCGTAATTGACTAAAGCTCTCATAATATGCTGTTTATAAATACTTTTGCTGCTTTTAGCGTACTTAGTAATAGATTCCGTAGAGATAGGGTAAAGCTCCTTCACCTTTTCTATCATATCCTTTGAGCAGGATTTTCTAATTTCACAGGATTTAAGACAAAGACCCTCGAGCCTGTCGGGCTTTTGCGGAGCATAGCAGAGAATATGTACCTTGCAGTTTCTTTTCTCGTCCCAAGCCGAAAGCTCAACCCCCGATATTATTTTAACTCCGTATCTTTCACCCAGAACAGACGCTCTGTTGTAAGATGAAAGAGTATCGTGGTCTGTTATTGACAGAACATCTATATCGGTTCTCTTAGCCTGAACTATAATTTCCTCAATGCCAAGCGAACCGTCTGATAAGGTTGTATGACAGTGTAAATCTCCTTTCATACATTGACCTCCAATCTAAAACTGTAAATTAAAAATATTATAGCAAAATTTCGACAAAAAATCAAGCGGTCTCAAAAGAATTAATAAAGAGCTAAAAGAATTTTTCAGCAAACCACGGAGCTTTAGATTCAAACGATTTCTTATTGAGGTACTCTAGTATACCTGAGTCTGATTTGAAATCGAATATAAGGCGGTAAGCGCACAGAGTTTGAGTTTTAACGCCGTAGCTTTTGTTTAGCTGATTTAACCCGTACTTGCCGTCTCCGAGTATAGGGTGACCTATATAAGCCATATGAGCCCTTATCTGGTGAGTTCGTCCTGTTAATAAATCTATTTCAACGAGCGATAGATTATTCTTTTCACTTACGACTTTATATTTTGTAAGTATTTGCTTGTTCTTGGGGCTTTTTGAATTTTCAATACGAACGGATTTACTTTTTACATCTTTAAACAGAAAGTTTTTCAATATATCCTCTTTTTTATCAAATATACCTACACAAACGCATAGATAGTATTTTTTAAGCTCACGGTTTTTAATTTTCTGGTTGAGTATTCTCAGACTTTCAGCGTTTTTTGCACAAATAACTAATCCTGAGGTATTCCTGTCGAGTCTGTTGCACAGCGCGGGTGCAAATGAAAGCTCGTTGTTGGGATCATACTCTTTTTTGTCATAAAGATAGCGTTTTATTCGGTTGATAAGAGTATCTATGCAGTTATCATCGTCCTCGTGAACAACAAGTCCCGACGGCTTATCGACAAGTATAATATTTTTATCTTCATAGACGATATCTATATTAGGCGAAACATTAAGAAAGCTGTTTTCTTTAGGAGCATCAAAAAACTCGTCGTTTATATACAGTTGTATTTCATCGCCTTCGTTGAGCCTTGTTGAGATCTCGCAGCGTTTTCCGTTTATCTTTATGCGTTTAAGACGAATGTATTTATACATAAGATTTTTAGGAAGATTTCTCACTGATTTTGCGATAAACTTATCAAGCCTTTGACCTGAATCATTTTTGTTAATAATAAAACTTTTCATAACAGCCTCCGGATTGTTATTGAATCTTTTGCCTTAGTAAGTATAGCATACTTTTTTATAAAATGCACTTTACTTTCGCAAAATAATATAGTATAATAAAAAGAACATAAGTTCACATATTACAGTCAGAAAGGGAGTTTACTGATCATGGACGCACCGCATACAGGTCACAGACAGCGAATGAAAGAGAGATTTATTAAAATGGGTATAGAAAGCTTTCAGCCGCACGAGATTATTGAGCTTCTGCTGACATACAGTATTCCCAGAAGAAACACCAATATAATTGCGCATAAGCTTATAGACACATTCGGATCATTACCGTCTGTTTTTGACGCGTCTTTTGAGGCTTTGCTGAATGTAGACGGGATAACTGAAAACTCGGCTACTCTTATAAAATTGGTACCTGAAATACTCAGATCTTATAAAAACGGAATAGATGAATCAAAATGTCTGAATACTATTGAAAAGGTTACCAAGTATTTTTCGGTTGCTTTTATAGGAATAACAAGTGAAGAGTTCAAGGTATGCTGTCTTGACAACGGATTGAATGTTATATCATGCACTACCGTTGCCAAGGGTACAAACAAATCAGCATCTGTTACAGCAAGATCAATAGCAGAAGAGGCTTTCAAGGCAAACAGCTCAAATGTAATAATTGCTCATAATCATCCGGATACATACTGTACTCCGTCTGATGCTGACAAATTAATTACCAGAAATTTAAGGACAAGTCTTAAAGCTATTGACATAAATATTCTTGATCATATAATAGTAGGTAAAGACGGAGTATTGTCTTTTAAGAAAATAGGACTTATTCCGTTTCTTGATTAAAAAAGACATTAGAAAATTAAATTCAGCAGGTTAAAATAATATAAGGAGGATTGTTCATTTAAGAACAGTCATATATATGGATAGATTTGAGTTAGTTTCGTCATATAAGCCGACCGGCGACCAGCCTCAGGCTATCGAAAGGCTTGTAAAGGGCATCAAGAACGGTTTTAAGGAGCAGACCTTGCTTGGCGTTACAGGCTCGGGAAAAACCTTTACAATGGCTAATGTGATAGAGCAGGTAAATAAGCCGACCTTAGTTCTTGCACACAATAAAATACTGGCGGCTCAGCTTTGCAGCGAGTTTAAGGAGTTCTTTCCGAATAACGCTGTTGAGTATTTTGTGTCCTACTATGACTATTACCAGCCCGAGGCATATGTTCCCAGCACCGATGTTTATATTGAAAAAGACGCGTCTATTAATTCAGAGATCGACAAGCTGAGACATTCTGCTACTACGGCAATTGCCGAAAGGCGCGACGTTATCGTTGTGGCATCGGTTTCGTGCATATACTCGCTCGGCGACCCTGAGGAGTACCGCTCTATGGTGGTGTCTGTAAGAAAGGGTATGGAGAAATCCCGTGACAAGCTGTTAGCAGAGCTGGTAGGAATACAGTATGAGCGCAATGACATTGCGTTTGAAAGAAATAAATTCAGGGTTAGGGGAGATGTTGTAGAGATCTTTCCGTCCAGCCATACTGAAACTGCGTACAGGGTAGAGTTTTTCGGCGACGAGATAGACAGAATTTCTGAGATAAACGTAATAACGGGAGAGCTTATATCTACGCTCAATCATATAGCAATTTTTCCTGCGTCGCACTATATAGTTGCCAAGGACAAGATGTCGGAGGCTATTGAGGAGCTTAGAGAGGAGCTTGACGAGCGGGTTAAGTTCTTTACCGGCAGCAACAAGCTTATAGAGGCTCAGAGGATTGCTCAGAGGACAAATTACGACATAGAAATGCTTCAGGAAATAGGTTTTTGCAGCGGTATTGAGAATTACTCAAGAGTTCTGGCAAGACGTCCTGCGGGCTCGACGCCTTATACTTTGCTCGACCATTTTCCTGATGATTTTCTGCTGATGGTAGATGAATCGCACGTCAGTTTGCCGCAGGTGAGAGGAATGTACGCTGGCGACAGAGCGAGAAAGACAACGCTTATAGACTATGGTTTCAGACTGCCGTCGGCGCTGGACAACAGACCTTTGCAGTTTGATGAATTTTACGACCATATCAATCAAGCGGTGTTTGTCTCGGCAACGCCGGGCGAGTTTGAAAAAGAACACTCTGCACAAATTGTTGAGCAGGTTATCAGACCTACGGGACTTCTTGATCCTGAGATATCTGTACGTCCTGTCGAGGGGCAGATCGAGGATCTGCTTTCTGAGATTAATATTCGCATTGAAAAGAAACAGAGGGTTCTTGTAACAACTCTTACTAAGAAAATGGCAGAGGACCTTACCGAGTTTTTGAAGGGCTACGGGATAGCCGTAAGGTATATGCATCACGATATCGACGCAATAGAGAGAATGGAAATCATTCGCGACCTTCGTTTGGGCGAGTTTGACGTGCTTGTCGGAATAAACCTTCTGAGGGAGGGGCTGGACATTCCCGAGGTTTCTCTTGTTGCGATTTTAGACGCTGACAAGGAGGGCTTTCTGCGATCGGAAAGCTCGCTGATACAGACGGTAGGACGTGCGGCAAGGAACGCCGAGGGTATGGTAATTATGTACGCCGATCAGGTTACGCGCTCTATGGAGATGGCGATAACCGAAACTGAAAGACGCCGTTCCATTCAGATGGAATACAATAAAAAGCACGGAATTATACCTAAGACTATCGTCAAGGATGTGCGTGATGTAATAGAGATCTCCACTAAGGAGGAGGTTGAATACTCTGCGCGCCAGAGAAATAAGATGTCCAAGCAGGAAATGAACAAGCTGATCGACGACTTAACAAGGCAGATGAAGGAGTCTGCTAAGATGCTTGAGTTTGAGCACGCGGCGTTTCTGCGAGATAAGATTGCTGAGCTTAAAGGTCAGGATTAATTGATAATGAATAATGGATAATGAACAATTGATAATGATAATGAATATAAATTTACATTTTTAATATTCAGAGAAGTTATCAGAAATAGAAAGGGAAGTAAAAAAGTAATGCAGAAAAATCAAATTGTAATAAAGGGAGCAAGAGAACATAACCTGAAAAATATAGATATCACTCTGCCCAGAGATAAGCTTATTGTTATGACGGGGCTTTCGGGTTCTGGCAAGTCGTCGCTTGCTTTTGATACAATTTATGCCGATGGTCAGAGACGGTATATGGAGTCGCTTTCGTCATATGCGAGACAGTTTTTAGGTCAGATGGAAAAGCCGGATGTTGATTCTATCACAGGGTTGTCGCCGGCTATATCTATCGATCAGAAAACCACCTCAAAAAACCCACGCTCAACTGTCGGAACGGTAACAGAAGTATATGATTATCTTCGTCTTTTGTATGCCAGAATAGGAATTCCTCATTGTCCGGTATGCGGCAAGGAGATAAGACAGCAGACTGTAGACCAGATAGTTGACAAGATTTTAGAGCTTGAAGAGGGAACCAAGATTCAGCTTCTAGCGCCTATCGTAAGGGGCAGAAAAGGCGAATACGTCAAGGAGCTGGAAAACGCAAAGAAGTCGGGTTATGTTAGAGTGAGAATTGACGGAATAACATATGACCTTTCAGAAAAAATAAGCATTGAGAAGAATAAAAAGCATACAATAGAGATAGTTGTAGACAGGCTGGTAGTAAAGCCGTCTGTAAAGTCAAGGCTTACGGACAGTATTGAAACGGTTTCACAGCTAACGGGAGGAATAGTAACTGTAGACGTTATCGACGGTGATGAAATGATGTTCTCGCAGAATTACTCCTGTCCTGAGCATAATATTTCCATTGAGGAGCTTACGCCGAGAATGTTTTCGTTTAACAATCCGTTCGGGGCCTGCGAGCATTGCACAGGACTGGGTGTGTTTCAGAAGATCGACCCCGAGCTTATTATCCCGAACAAGGATCTGTCAATTTTGCAGGGCGCTATAAAGGCCAGTGGCTGGAACTCTCTTGATGAGTCGTCTTTCGCTATGACTACATACCGTGCAATATCAAAGAAGTACGGTATTCCGCTTGATGTGCCTGTAAGAGAGCTGGATAAAGACGCAGTAGATATATTTCTGTACGGAACAATGGGGCAGGAGCTTGAGTATGAGAGGATTTCAAAAACCGGCTGGAGCGGAAAGTACAGAGGCGAATTTGAGGGAATTATAAACAATCTCGAGAGAAGATATAAGGAAAGCACAAGCGATTATTCAAAGCACGACATAGAGGCTTGTATGAGCGATGAGGAGTGTCCTGTATGTCACGGAGAAAGGCTTAAAAAGGAAAGCCTGAGCGTGACAGTCGGGGGAATAAACATAAGTGAGCTCACACATATGTCGGTTACTAAGGCTTTAGATTTCTTTAGAAATCTAAAGCTGACCGAGCGTGAAGAGCTTATCGGCGGAAGAATTATTAAGGAGATAAACGAGCGTCTGGGATTTTTGCAGAGCGTAGGTCTTGAGTATCTGACGCTTTCACGTTCTAGCGGTACTCTATCGGGCGGAGAGAGCCAGAGGATCAGACTGGCGACACAGATAGGTTCGTCATTAGTGGGAGTGCTTTATATACTTGACGAGCCGTCCATAGGTCTTCATCAGAGGGATAATGACAAGCTTATTTCAACGCTGAAAAGACTTCGCGATTTAGGAAATACTCTTATAGTTGTTGAGCATGACGAGGACACTATGTACAATGCCGACTACATTGTTGATATAGGTCCGGGAGCGGGAATACACGGAGGAGAGATTGTTTGCGCAGGAACGGTTGACAAGATAAAGAAGTGCAAAAAGTCAATAACAGGGCAGTATTTAAGCGGTGCAAGGAAGATTGCTGTTCCTGAAAAAAGGCGTAAGGGCAACGGTTTTACTCTTGATATTATCGGTGCTGAGCAGAACAATCTGAAAAAGATTGATGTCAGCATACCTCTGGGGACTTTCACCTGTGTTACCGGGGTATCGGGCAGCGGTAAAAGCTCTCTGGTAAATGAGATTATCTACAAGGAGCTTGCAGGAAAGCTAAACAGAGCAAGGATAAGGTCGGGCAGGTTTGAGGAAATTAGAGGACTTAAAAATCTTGATAAGGTGATAAACATCGACCAGTCGCCCATAGGAAGAACTCCACGTTCAAACCCTGCGACCTATACAGGGGTTTTCACCGATATTCGTGAGCTTTTTGCCAACACAAACGACGCCAAAATGAAGGGTTATAATGCTGGGAGGTTTTCATTCAACGTCAAGGGAGGAAGATGCGAGGCATGCGAGGGAGACGGGATACTTAAAATTGAGATGCATTTTCTTCCTGATGTATATGTTCCGTGCGAGATATGCAAGGGCAGGAGATATAATCGTGAAACTTTGGAAATAAAGTATAAGGGCAAGAGCATTTACGATGTTCTTGAGATGACTGTTGAGGAGGGAGTAGAGTTTTTCAGGAATATTCCCAAGATACAGAGAAAGCTGCAGACGTTGTTTGACGTAGGTCTGGGGTATGTAAAGATAGGTCAGCCTGCTACTACACTATCGGGCGGCGAGGCACAGAGAGTAAAGCTTGCTACAGAGCTATCCAAGCGTTCGACCGGAAAGACCATATACATTCTTGACGAGCCTACAACGGGACTGCATACAGCAGATGTTCACAAACTGATAGAGGTTTTGCAAAAGCTTGTTGACTCAGGCAATACTGTTTTGGTAATTGAACATAACCTTGACGTTATCAAGACTGCCGATTATATAATTGATCTAGGTCCCGAGGGGGGAGAAGGCGGCGGAATGGTTGTCGCCATCGGAACTCCCGAGGAGATCTCAGAGAATGAAAAATCTTATACAGGAATGTACTTAAAGAAAATGCTTGAT
>CANRKQ010000022.1 GCA_947631265.1 uncultured Clostridia bacterium
ATGAGTGAGATTAAAACACAGGACAGGGAAGATACTGAGATTGCCTTTTTCGGAGGCAGCTTTACTGCAATTAACCGTGATTATATGCTCGAGCTTTTGTCATCTGCACAGCCGTTTATCGGAAAAGGTAAATTCGGCGGGATAAGGATTTCCACAAGACCTGATTATATAGATAAAGAAATTCTCAGTCTTTTGAAAGAGTATCACGTCACGACCGTTGAGCTTGGCTGCCAGTCAATGAATGATGAGGTTCTGTCAGCTAACGGGAGAGGACATACAAGACGAGATGTTGTAAATTCCTCAAGGCTGATAAAGGAGTTCGGTTTAAGACTGGGCTTGCAGATGATGGTGGGGCTTTATAAGTCTACGCCGGAAATTGATCTTCTTACTGCCAGAGAGATTGCAGAACTTTATCCTGAAGAGGTACGCATTTATCCTGTGGTGATTATGGAAAATACAAGGCTCGGCGATTTATTTAAAAGTGGCGAGTATGTTCCGTACGGATTTGACTGTGCAGTAAAGCTATCAGCGCAGATATTATCTTTTTTTGAGGAAAAAGAAATATCGGTTATCAAGCTTGGATTGCACGCAAGCGAGGTTGTTGAAAAAGATTGTATAGGAGGGTTTTACCATCCTGCGTTCAGGGAATTGTGCGAAAGCGAGCTTTATAAAAAAGATATTAAAAAGATGTTCGAGGGCTTGAGCAGAAAGGTCACAAAGGCTGTTGTAAGCGTAAAACCCAGTCTTGTAAGCAGAGTAATAGGACAAAAAAGGTCAAATATAGAGTATTTTAAAAGTATAGGAATAGACATTAAAGTTGTTCAGAATGAAAAGCAGAAAGAAAGCATAAGGCTAATAAAAACAGAGTAGGGATATGTAAGAATCAGAAAGGCGTATTATATATGTATTTAAAATCACTTGAAATGCACGGATTTAAGTCGTTCCCGGATAAAATCAAGCTTGACTTTAACAAGGGACTGACAGGAGTTGTAGGTCCTAACGGAAGCGGAAAGTCCAACATTGGCGACGCTGTTCGCTGGGTGCTGGGCGAGCAGTCATCAAAAAGCCTTAGAGGCGGTAAGATGGAAGACGTTATATTTGCAGGTACACAGCTTAGAAAGTCGGTTGGATTTGCGTCGGTTACATTGAATATAGACAACTCTGACAGGTCGCTTGATATAGAAAACGATCTTGTTTCTGTTACAAGAAAGCTTTATCGGAACGGCGACAGCGAATACATAATAAACGGCGATCAGGTAAGGCTCAAGGATATCGTAGAGCTTTTTATGGATACTGGTCTTGGCAGAGACGGGTATTCAATTATCGGTCAGGGAAGAATAGCTGATATTGTTTCGGGAAAGTCTACCGAGCGCCGAGAGATTTTTGAAGAGGCGGCAGGAATATCAAAGTTCAGATATAAAAAGGCTGAGGCAGAGAGAAAGCTTTTGGCGGCTGAGGATAATATACTCAGGCTGACCGATATTTTAGGAGAGCTTGAGGGACGTGTAGGGCCTTTAAAAAACCAGTCGGAAAAGGCAAAGAAATACCTTGTTCTGAGAGATGAGAGAAAGGCGTTGGAGGTATCTCTTTGGGTTGCAAAGCTTGAAGAGCTTAAAACCGACCTAACAGAGCTTGAAGAAAAAATTCTTTCATGTACCGCTGAGTATGAGGCTCTTACACGAGAGCTAGACGAGATAGATGAAACAATTGACGAAAGTAATTTAGGCAGAGCTAAGTGTACCGAGAGAATAGATGAGCTTAGAGAGCTAATTCATAATACCGAGCTTGAGAGCAGCGATGCCAATTCAAAAATTGCGGTTCTGGAAAATGATATAGAACACTTTAACGAGGATATAAAGAATTTACAGGAGCAGATACTAAAAACACAGAGCAATGACAGTGAGTTTAAAGAGCAAATCAGTCAAAAGGAATCAGAGCTTGTTAAGATTGCAGAGAGTAAGTCGTCTGTTCGCGAGGATATTTCTGAAACAGAATCCGATCTTTCGGGACTGGCTGTTAAATCTGATGAATTTGATAAGAGTATAAACGATAAGGGTAATCGGATAAACAGTCTGTATATAAAAAAGTCAGAGCTTACATTTGCTTTGGAAAGCAGCTTGTCATCAATTGATGAGAATAAAAAGCTTATTGAAGAGGGAAAAACTTATATTGAAAACGCGCAAAAGCTTATAGCTGAAAACAACGAAGAAAAAAAAGAAATTGTTAAGGCTATCAGCGAGGCTGAAGAAAAAATTTCGGAATTCAACAACAAAATTGCGGGAATTTCTAAGCTGAACGAGTCAAAGACAAAAGCTTTGAATGACGCGAGGGAAAGCTATACCAAAAAGGAAATAAGGCTCAGGGAGCTGAGAGGCAAGGTCAACCTCTTAACTGACCTTGAAAACTCAATGGAGGGTTTTGCAAACTCAGTTAAGCAGATAATCAAGGCGAAAAAGCACGGACTGATAAGCGGAGTTTACGGTTCTGTTGCACAGCTTATAACAGTTGACGGAAAATATTCGACTGCGATCGAAACCGCTTTGGGCGGAGCATTGCAGTATATAATAGTGGATAACGAGGATACAGCAAAGCGTTCTATCAGACACCTGAAAGAAACTCGTTCGGGCAGAGCGACATTTTTGCCTATTACATCAGTCAAGCCCAGAGAGTTCAAAGAAAGCGGATTTGAAAGCTGTGAGGGATTTGTTTCAATTGCAAGCGAGCTTGTCTCTGCTGATGAAAGGTTTTCGGGTATTATCAGTTATTTGCTCGGCAGAATTGTAATCGCCGAGGATATTGACTTTGCTGCACAAATAGCTAAAAAGTACGGCTACAGGTTTAAGATATGCACACTTGACGGACAGGTTATAAATGCAGGAGGTTCGTTTACAGGAGGAAGTGTATCACGTTCAACAGGTATACTTACAAGAAAGAATGAGATTGAGGAGATCAAGCTTGAAATATCGGATCTGGAATTTGAAACAGCAGAGCTTTCTGAGAAGTTAGAGGGTCTTAAGCAAGAGGTAAACAAGCTGAGATTAGATATAGAAGGCGAAAGAGAACTATTGTCAGAGCATATGACCGATAAGGTTCGCTTTGAGGGAGAGCTAAACCGTCTTAAAGATCTGGGTGTAAGCTATGACGACAAGCTCGATGACGCTGAAAATCAGATTGAAATTCTTAGTTCTAAAATTTTAACGGCTCAGAAAAGCTATGAAAAATCGCAAAAAGAGCTTGATAATGTTAATGCTCAGATAGCTGAAAGTGAAAAGAACTTAGATGAAACTCAGTTTAAAATGCAAAGCTTTAAAGAGGGCAGGCAGGCTCTTTCTGAAAAGCTGTCTGAGCAGAAAATCAGGATTATCGAGCTTGAGAGAGACGAGCAGGCAGTTATGCTTTCTATTGAGCAGTTAAAAGACGCCGCAAGAAACGCGAATGATGTTAAGACAAGGCTAGACTTGCAGATTCTTGAGAGCAGAGCGCAGATTGAAGAAAAGCGCAAAGAAATCGACAGCATAAGAAACGGAATTACAAACTCTGAGGATATAATAAAAGAGTACAACAACGCGATAAGGAAAGAGCAGTCGGCTTATCAGGATTTTGAGGCTAAAATCGCAAAGCAGAGAGCTTATCAGAAAATCAAAATTGATGAGCGTGAGAATATATCCAGAGAGCTTGAGAGGGGTTCAGAAAAGAAGATTACTGTTCAGGGAGAGTTTGATAAAATCATCTCAGAGCTGTACGAGGTATATGAGCTTACAAGAAGTGAGGCTGCCGCCGAGGCTAAGCCTGTAGAGGACAAAACAGAGGCTAATAGGGAGCTTAATTCTATTAAGAATAAAATGAAGGCATTGGGCTCGGTGAACCTTGATGCAATTGATGAATATGCAGAGGTTTCAAAGAGGTATGAGTTTATGAAGGCTCAGCTAGGAGATGTTGTCAAATCCAAAAAAGAGCTTGAAAAGCTTATTTATGAGCTAACCGAAAATATGAAGGTAATTTTCTCAGACAGCTTTAATAAGATAAACGATAACTTTAAGAAGATTTTTGTTGAGCTCTTCGGAGGCGGCGCAGCAGAGCTTGTGCTGTCTGACCCTGAGAATATTCTCGAATCGGGTATCGAGATAAAGGTAGCGCCTCCGGGAAAGGTGATAAAAAATCTTATGAGCCTATCTGGCGGAGAACAGGCATTTGTAGCTATTGCCATATACTTCTCAATATTGAAGATAAAGCCTTCTCCGTTTTGCATACTTGATGAGATCGAGGCTGCTCTTGACGACGTAAACGTAACGAAATACGCACAGTATCTTAGAAATTTTACTGATGCAACTCAGTTTATACTTATAACTCACAGGCGGGGAACAATGGAGGAATGTGATATTCTTTACGGAGTTACCATGCAGGAAAAGGGTGTTTCAAAACTTCTTAAAATGGAAGTCGGACAGCAGCTTGAAATAGAATAATTTAATTTTACAGGTGAATAACTATGGGTTTATTTAAAAAACTAAAAACTGGATTATCTAAAACAAACAATGCATTTCTGGGTAAAATAAATGCAATGCTGGGAGTGTTCACAAGGATCGACGAGGAGCTTTTTGAAGAGCTTGAGGAAACTCTCATTATGTGCGATATCGGAGTAAATACCTCGGTGAGAATTTGCGACGAGCTGAGAGAACGTGTTAAAACGCAGGGTGTGACCGATCCCGCTATGATAAAGGATTTGCTTAAGGAAGTAATTTCTGATATTCTGGGCGAGGAAAAGGGACTGGACCTTTCTGCAAAGCCGTCTGTTATTCTTGTTATAGGAGTAAACGGCGTAGGTAAAACTACAACTATAGGCAAGCTTGCAAATCAGCTAAGAAACGACGGTAAAAAGGTACTTGTTGCCGCTGCTGATACATTCCGTGCCGCCGCTATTGAACAGCTTGAGGTGTGGACAGAAAGAGCAGGTGTTCCTATTATCAAACAAAAGGAAGGTTCTGACCCTGCCGCTGTGGTTTATGATGCTTTGACCGCAGCAAAGGCTCGTTCGGTTGACGTGGTTATATGCGATACCGCAGGAAGACTTCACAATAAGAAAAACCTTATGGATGAGCTAAAAAAGATTTCGAGAATTGTTCACGAGCAGGCAGAGGGGTGTTCTCTCGAGGTTCTCCTGACTCTTGATGCGACTACAGGACAAAACGCTGTTAATCAGGCAAAGCAGTTTAACGAGGTCGCTGATATTACGGGAATTATTCTCACAAAGCTTGACGGAACAGCAAAGGGCGGTATAATAATTTCCATTACTGAGGATTTGAAAATTCCCGTAAAGCTTGTAACCGTCGGCGAGGGTATTGACGATATAGAGCCGTTTAATACTCGCGATTTTGTAGACGCTTTATTTGAGTGAACTAAAGTAGAATAAATATATGAAAGAGGGGTACTCCCGACGGAGTAAAATAATAATGAAACTGATCTTGGCAACAAATAATAATGGGAAGGTTAAAGAATTTAAAGAATTATTAACGCCCTTAGGGTTTGAGGTGCTTTCCCAGTCGGAGGCAGGAATAGATATTGAGGTCGATGAAACAGGAACCGACTTTGAGGAAAATGCTATTTTAAAGGCAAAGGCTGTTTACGATATTGAAAAAGCCTATGTTATTGCAGATGACAGCGGACTTGAGGTTGACGCTCTCGATAAAAAACCTGGGATCTATTCGGCTCGTTATGAGGGACTTAAAACTGCTCACGAGAGAAATATGAGAATACTTGAGCAGCTTGACGGAACAGAAGATAAAAGGCGTACGGCAAGGTTTGTATGCGCGATTTGTCTAATTCGTGATAACGGAGAGGTAAACACGGTAAGAGGTACCTGCGAGGGCAGGATAGGATATGAGGAAAAGGGAACAAACGGCTTTGGCTATGATCCTATTTTTGTCTACGGAGACAGAACTCTGGCGCAAATGGGCGAAAGTGAAAAAAACAGCATTTCGCACAGAGGCAATGCAATAAAGGAACTGTTGAAGATTATATGAGTTTATTCAGAAAGGCAGATGCAAATTAAATGCTTACATCAAAGCAAAGAGCTTATTTAAAAAGTATATCTAACAAGCTTAATCCTGTGTTTCAGATTGGAAAAAGCGGAGTTTCTGCGGCACAGATAAGCCAGATAGATGATTATCTTCGCGTACATGAGATTATGAAAATCCGAGTGCTTGACAATTCGCTTTTTTCTGCAAAAGAGGCGTCTGCTGAAATCGCAGATGCAATAAGCGCAGAAGTTGTTCAGGTAATAGGCTCGATTGGGATTTTGTATAAGAAAAATGATAAAGAGCCTGTGATTAAGCTCCCTTAAATATTTGAATAAATATCTTATTGCAGTCAACATAGAAAATTTCAACAGAGAAGTGTGGCTATAATGAAAAATATTGCTGTT
The DNA here is from genome assembly GCA_947631265.1 of uncultured Clostridia bacterium. Classification (GTDB taxonomy): domain Bacteria; phylum Bacillota; class Clostridia; order Oscillospirales; family Ruminococcaceae; genus UMGS1601. The sequence goes on from CANRKQ010000022.1 coordinate 6,419, forward strand.
TTCGGCGGAACTTTCAATCCGTTTCATAAAGGGCATAAAAAGCTTATTACCGAGGTTTCTAAGGCTATTGAATTTGAAAAGATTATAATAATTCCATCAAAGATACCTCCGCATAAAAGTGCTGAATGTCTGGCAGACGAGCAAGACAGAATAAGAATGATAGAGCTTTCTATTGAAGATAATAATATAAACTGCAATGAGATATGCATAAGCGACGCCGAGATAGAAAGAAACGGTAAAAGTTATTCTTATGACACGCTTATAGATATGAAAAAGTTTTATCCGGATGAGAAATACAAAATTCATTTTATAATGGGCAGCGATATGCTTATACATTTTAGTGAGTGGTATAGGTATAGGGAAATACTAAAGATGTGCACATTAGTATGTTTAAGCAGATGTGATAGAGATATAAACGAGCTTGAGCTTTATAAAAATGAGCTTTTAAGTTGTGGAGGAGATGTAATAATCTTGCCGGTAGAGCCTCTTGAAATATCTTCAACAGACGTTAGAAATGCAGTCAGGCAAAAGAATTATAAAAAACTGGCTTGCTATTTAGACGAAAAGGTAGTAAAATACATTTTGGAAAGGGATTTATATATTGACGGATATAGATAAAGATAAAACAGACTATGAGGATAAAATAAAATATTACAAAAGTTGTCTGAAAAAAAGGCTTAGCAAAGAGCGCTATCATCATTCAATATGCGTGGCAAACGAGGCAAGGAGTCTTGCAGGCGAGAATAATTATGATAAAAAAAAGGCATATCTCGCAGGACTTGTTCATGATGTCTGCAAAGAGGACAGTACTAAAAAACAGCTTGAGCTTATGTCGAGATGCAAAACGTATATTGACGATATTGAAATGACGGCTAAGGCTTTGTATCACGCTGTTGCGGGTTCTGTGTTTATTGAAGAAGAATTTCAGATACACGATGAGGATATACAAAATGCCGTAAGGTATCACACCGTCGGCAGAGAGGGTATGTCTACGCTTGAGAAGATAGTTTATCTTGCAGATTTGGTGTCGGTTGACCGAACTTACAGCGACGTTAAAAAGTACAGAAAGCTTGCACACAAGGATTTGGATACGGGTATGCTGGAGGCTCTTAAATACTCAATTAAAAGTAATATAGGCAAAGAGTGCAAAATAGTAAAATCAACTCTTATGGCGTATAATGAATATGTAACCAAATTAAGAAATTAAGAAGTAAAAAAAGGAGAAGTGTAAATGACTCTTGATGAAAAGCTGGATCTTATTGTCAAAACTTTGGATTCAAAAAAGGCTGAGGATATACAAGTAATAAAAATCAGCGATTTAACTATAATTGCCGATTATTTTATTATAGCAAACGGAATGTCAACAACTCAGACGAGAGCGTTGGCTGACGAGGTAGAATTTAAAATGAAACAGCAGGGCACAGAGCCTCTGAGGATTGAGGGAGAGCGTAATGCCAGCTGGATAATTATAGACTACGGTGACGTTGTTGTTCACGTTTTTTATAAAGAAACAAGAGAACACTATAATCTTGAGCGGCTTTGGGCAGACGGTGAACACATTGACGTTACGGGATATTTAACTCAATAAAGTATAGCTACAGAATACAGCGTTAAGTTACTTGAATTAAGATTAAAAAGCGTAATGCTTTCAGACAGATAAAAAATATAAAAAGGATTGAAGAAAATGGATTACAATTTTAAAGACATTGAAAAGAAGTGGCAGGATATATGGGATAAAAACAAGACGTTTGCGGCGTCAAATGATTATTCCAAGCCGAAGTATTATGCACTTGTTGAGTTTCCGTATCCGTCAGGACAGGGGTTACATATAGGGCATCCCCGTCCTTATACGGCAATGGATATTGTTTCAAGAAAGAAAAGATTACAGGGATATAATGTGCTTTTTCCTATGGGCTGGGACGCTTTCGGACTTCCTACCGAGAACTTTGCGATCAAGAATAAAGTTCACCCGGCATTAGTAACAAAGAAAAATATAGAGAGATTTAAGGGTCAGCTTAAAATGCTGGGTCTTTCGTTCGACTGGGACAGAGAAGTAAATACTACCGACCCTGACTATTTTAAATGGACTCAGTGGATTTTTATTCAGATGTTCAAAAAGGGTCTTGCATATAAGAGCGAAATGGCGGTAAACTGGTGTACCTCCTGCAAGGTTGTCTTGGCAAACGAGGAGGTTGTCGGCGGAGTGTGCGAGCGTTGCGGAGGAGAGGTCGTTCACAAGGTTAAAAGTCAGTGGATGCTCAAAATTACCGAGTATGCTCAAAGGCTTATCGACGATTTGTCTGAGGTAAATTACCTTGATAAGATTAAAACTACTCAGAAAAACTGGATAGGACGTTCAGAGGGTGCGGAGGTTGATTTTAAAACCTCTGAGGGAGATACGCTTACTATTTATACAACACGTCCTGATACGCTTTTCGGAGCGACATATATGGTTATTTCGCCTGAACATCCTATTTTAAAAAAGTGGGAGCCAAAGCTGGGCAACAATGATGCTATTGCTGAATATCAGGAGAAATCAGCAAGAAAGTCAGATTTTGAAAGAACAGAAATGGCTAAGGAAAAGACAGGAGTCAAGCTTGACGGCGTTTATGCAATAAATCCTGTCAATGGCAGGGAAATACCTATTTTTATATCCGACTATGTTTTAATGGGCTACGGAACAGGCGCTATTATGGCTGTTCCCGCGCACGATACCCGTGACTATGATTTTGCCAAGGTTTTCGACCTTCCGATAATCGAGGTCGTAAAGGGCGGAGACGTGACTAAGGAGGCATTCACAGATTGTGCAACGGGCATAATGACAAACTCAGGATTTTTAGACGGATTGACAGTTGAAGACGCCAAGGTTAAAATCAAGGACTGGCTTGAGGAGACAGGCAAGGGTAAGAAAAAGGTGAACTACAAGCTGCGTGACTGGGTATTCTCTCGTCAGAGATATTGGGGAGAGCCTATTCCGATAGTATATTGTGATAAATGCGGCTATGTACCTATACCTGAAAGCGAACTGCCTTTGACACTTCCTGAGGTTGAAAGCTATATGCCGACTGATAACGGCGAATCACCGCTTTCAACGCTTGACAGCTTTATAAATACGACCTGTCCTCACTGCGGAGGTCCTGCTAAAAGAGAAACCGATACCATGCCTCAATGGGCAGGCTCATCGTGGTACTTTTTGAGATACTGCGATCCTCATAACGATAATGAGCTTGCATCAAAGGAGGCGCTAAAATACTGGATGCCTGTAGACTGGTATAACGGCGGAATGGAGCATACTACGCTGCACCTTTTGTACTCACGTTTCTGGCATAAGTTTTTATATGATTTAGATGCTGTTACCACCAAAGAACCCTATATGAGAAGAACCTCGCATGGTATGATTTTAGGCGAGGACGGTCAGAAGATGTCTAAATCAAGAGGAAATGTTATTAATCCTGATGATGTTGTGAACGAATACGGTGCGGATTCTTTGAGGCTTTATGAGATGTTCGTAGGCGATTTTGAAAAGACCGCTCCTTGGAGTACTAAGTCGATCAAGGGCTGTAAAAGGTTTTTGGACAGAGTTTGGGCTCTTCAGGATATGATGACAGACGGCGACGATTACCGAGATGAGTTAAAAGCATCGTTCCACAAGACTGTAAAGAAGGTTTCTGAGGATATAGAGAACCTCAAATTCAATACTGCGATTGCGGCGCTTATGTCACTTATCAATGAAATTTACTCTACAAAGCAAATCAATAAAGCAGAGCTTAAAACCTTTATCACTCTGCTAAATCCTTTTGCTCCTCATATCACGGAGGAAATTTATCAGAATGTCGGTTTCAGCGGTATGTTGAATGAGCAGAAATGGCCTGAGTATGACGAATCTCTTTGTGTTGACGAAACAATCGAAATTGTGGCGCAGATTAACGGAAAGGTCAGATCTAAGCTTGTGATAAGCGTAGATGAGGGCAAGGACGATGTTATTGCAAAAGTAAAAGCAGAGCCGAAAATTCAAGAGGCTTTGAATGGTAAGAATGTTATAAAAGAAATATATGTTCCAGGAAAACTTGTAAATATAGTTGTTAAATAAATAAAGCCCTTGACTTTTATGAAATATTATAGTATAATCTATTTTGTTAAGTTGATGAATTAGTGAATTTGACAGATAAAACAGGGGTATGGGCTTGTTTTAAAGCTCCAAAGGGTAGAAATCCTTCATTATCACTATCTGTGAAATTCTTTGCATTAACATTAATGCCTCTGTTATAGGTGACAAAGGGAGGGAATTAACTATGGCAGAAATCCGTGTTGGAAAAAACGAATCTTTAGATACTGCTCTTAAGCGCTTTAAGAGAAGTTGCGCTAAAGACGGCGTTATTGCTGAGGTTCGTAAAAGAGAACACTATGAAAAGCCTTCTGTAAGAAGAAAGAAGAAATCAGAAGCTGCTCGTAAAAGAAAATATTAATACCTTAGTGCTTGTACAGGCTCGGCTAGTCTTTGAGAATGACGTCTATAGCTGCGCCGAGACCTTACAACTGAAAATTGATAATTAAAGCAGACATTTTGTCTGCTTTTTTATTTTCATAACTAATATAATTTGCAGCAGATTTGCATTAATTTTTCTAAATTGACAAAGAATAGGAAAGATTATATAATAATATTTAGGTGGAAAAGTGTTTGGTAATTGTTTTTATAGATTATAAAATATAGACATAAATGCTGGCTGAGGCTGGTCGAGAATATTGAATTGTATAGTATTAAATCAGATTCAAATATATGAAAGGATTAAACTATGAACGAAAAAGAAAAAATGCTTGCAGGAAAAATATACGATCCAAGTGATGAAACTCTAGCTGCGTTGAGAGCAAAGGCTCACAAGCTCTCACAGCAGTATAATAATACCAGCGATGAGGACGACGCTCTGCGAAAGGAAATTCTTGACGAGCTTGTTCCCAATCACGGAAAAGGTCTTGCACTTCAAGGACCTATCTATTTTGATTATGGAATATTCACGGTATTCGGCAAGAACTGCTATGCTAATTTTAATCTTACTGTGCTTGATACTTGTTATGTGAATATTGGAGATGATGTGTTCTTTGGACCTAATTGTACGATAGCTACACCTCTCCACCCGTTCAAATGGCAGGAAAGAAATATAAAATTCAAGTCAGACGGAACTGCTTACGACGACGAATACGGCAAGCCTGTTACGATAGGCTCTAACTGTTGGATCGCCAGTAACGTAGTAATTACAGGCGGCGTAACTATCGGCGATGGATGTGTTATTGGTGCAGGAAGTATAGTTACACGGGATATTCCGTCAAATTCCCTTGCGGTGGGAAATCCATGCAGAGTAATTCGTGAGATAACCGAAAATGATTCATTGAAATATCGTAATGATTTGTTTTAGAGTGTAATATTAATTTGAATTGGCTATGTTGCGAAAGGATCTTAAAATGTGCGATAAGAATTATATACCTTTTTCAAGAAAGGCTTATTATTATGAAACAGACGGAATGGGAATAGTGCATCATTCAAATTACATCAGGTGGATGGAGGAGACCAGAATATATTGGCTCGAATATATCGGCTATCCATATTCTAAGGTCGAGGAATCAGGGCTTATGATTCCTGTTCTGTCAGCAGAATGTGAATATAAGTATCCCATAAGGTTTGACGATGTGTTTGAAATTCACATAATGCTTAGTTATTTCAACGGAGTAAGGTTTTCTGTTGAATACAAAATAACCAATAAAACAGCGGACAAGCTTTCTGCAATCGGAAAGTCATCACATTGCTTTGTAAATGAAGATTTCAGACCTGTAAGGACTAAACGGTTATTTCCCGAGTTATATAATTTATTCAACGATAATTTGAATATAGTATTTTAATTGATATTTTAGGATTTATAAGTATTTATTAAGGGGTATTGATATGAGCGAAATAAGAGATAAAAGTATCTGGAAAAGCGGAAAAACAAAAATTGACTGGGTAAAGGCGAATATGCCTCTTTTGAACAGCATAGAAAAGGAGTTCAGCGTGAGCAAACCTTTTAAGGGTATAAAGATTGCTCTTTCTATTCATCTTGAGGCTAAAACGGCTTATCTTTGCAAGGTTCTAGCTGCCGGAGGGGCTGAAATGTATATAACGGGCAGCAATCCGCTTTCTACTCAAGACGATGTAGCAGCAGCTCTTGTTCATGACGGTCTGAATGTGTATGCATGGTATAATGCTTCTGATGAAGAATACCATCGTCATACGGCTGAGGTTATAAAGGCGGGGCCTAATATTATTATTGACGACGGAGGAGACCTTGTCAATTTAATTCATAATGAGTATCCCGAGCTGATAGATAATGTTATAGGCGGCTGCGAGGAAACTACTACTGGAATAATACGTCTTATCGCAATGAATAATGAGGGTGCGCTTAAATTTCCGATGGTGCTTGTGAACAACGCTGATTGCAAGCATTTGTTTGACAACAGATACGGCACAGGACAATCTGTATGGGACGGAATAAACAGAACAACAAATCTTATTGTTGCTGGTAAGAATGTAGTTGTTGCAGGGTATGGCTGGTGCGGCAAGGGCGTCGCAATGAGAGCCAAAGGATTAGGAGCGTCTGTTATTGTTACCGAGATAGATCCTATAAGGGCTATGGAGGCGGTTATGGACGGGTTTAAGGTTATGAAAATGGAGAAAGCGGCAAAGATAGGAGATTTCTTTATAACGGTTACAGGCTGCAAGGATGTAATAACCGAAAAATCATTTATGAATATGAAGAACGGCGCTATTATGTGCAATGCAGGGCATTTTGACTGTGAGGTAGATGTTGAAGGTCTTAAAAGGCTGGCTGTTGAATCAAAGCTTGCAAGAAATAATATAATGGGCTATAAGCTTCCTAATGGCAATTGGCTGAATGTTATTGCAGAGGGAAGGCTTGTCAATCTTGCCGCAGGAGACGGACACCCTGCTGAAATAATGGATATGAGCTTTGCTATTCAGGCACTGAGCGCGCTTTATTTGGTGGAGAATAAGGATAAGCTTAAAGATAAAATTATAGACGTTCCAAAAAGCGTTGACAACGAAGTTGCCGAGCGCAAAATTAAATTCTGGGGACTTGAAATTGACAGGTTGACGCCCGAGCAGGAGAAATATCTGTCAAGCTGGGAGGTATAATTCTTTTGATTTAATAAGGATCGCCTGAATTATCGGCTCTTTACATTAAGTATTAAATGTGATATAATAAATCTGATTGTAGAAATAAATGTGTAATGCTAGAAAGGAAGATGGGCATAATTATGCGAAATGAAAACATTAAGAAAAATATGCCTGGCGGCAGCAGAGGATATGCCGTAAGAAGTCGTAAAAATAAAAGGCGTCAAAAGCCGGCTGTACGAATATTAAAAATTATCGGAACTGTTATTCTTTCAATGTTTTTGATTGTTGTAATAACAGGTTCAATACTTGCGACTGCCCTTACAATATATATTTTGAACTTTGCAGATTCTTCAAACGTAGTCAGCCTTGAGAATCTTCAGATGTCATATACGACCAGACTGCTTGCTAACAATCCTGATTATGACAAGAACGATGAGGATTCTGAAAGGTACGCATTATATTATTCACTTTCGGCAAACGGAGAAAAGCGTACATGGGTTGATTATTCAGATATTCCAAAGCATGTATGCGAGGCGTTTATCTGTTCTGAAGACGAGCGTTTTGATATGCACGACGGCGTCGATTTTAAGCGAACCTTTGCTGCCTTTGCAAACTTGATATTGCACTTCTATGATACCAATCAGGGCGGTTCGACTATAACTCAGCAGACTATAAAGAACTTGACCGGCGACAACGCAACAAGCGGAACCGACGGTTGGGCGAGAAAAATACGGGAGATTTTCCGCGCAATAAATGTTGAGAAGATGTACACAAAACAGGAGATTTTAGAGGCATACTTAAACATAGTACCGCTAGGCAACAATGTAGCGGGTGTACAAGCAGCAGCAAACTTCTATTTCGGTAAGGATGTTTCTGAGCTGTCGATTAAGGAGGCGGCAAGTCTTGCGGCTATAACTCCTTCTCCCGCAGACTATAATCCCTATGATAACTATGAAGAAAACGTAGGCAGAGCTAATGATTTTAACCTGAAATATATGCTCGATAACGGTGCAATTTCGACAAACGAATATGAAGAGGCACTTGCGGAAAAGATTGTAGTAACAGGCGATAAGGATTATACAAGTGATAATTCGGTAAGCGTAGGAAAATATCAGAATACCGGAACAACCTCATACTATGTTGACGAAACATTGAATGAGGCTGAAAATAGAATTGCAGAGTATGATGATATTTCAATCGAAGAGGCTAAAGAAAAGCTTAAAGCCGGAGGTTACACTATTTACACTAATGTAAATCTGAATATGCAGTCAAATGTGGAGAAGAAGTTCTTAGAGGCATCTAATTTTACGAATTACACTTTAAGCTCGGATAAATTACAGAGTGCATTTATTGCAATGGATTATAAGGGTCGTGTAAAGGCTATTTTAGGCGGACGTGGAAAGAAAAAGACATCAAGGAGCTGGAACATTGCCACAATGTCTGCACGTCAGCCGGGTTCGTCTATCAAGCCTATTGCATCTTATGCTCCTGCTCTTGATAAGGATTTAATTACTTGGTCCACAATATTCAATGACAGACCGATAACCATAACCAAAAAAGACAATACTACTGAAAAGTGGCCTATAAACTACTCTGAATACGGAGGAACCAGCAACTGGTCGTATAACAATTATTTTACCTTTGAAATGATATACAGATCTCTTAATACTGCTCCTGCGCAGATCGTTGAAAAGCTGTCGCCGTCTTATAGCTTTAATTTCCTTCAGAACACTCTTCACATCTCGACCCTTGATGTCAATAAAGATCCTAACTATTCTCCTATGGTAGTAGGAGCTTTGACAAACGGTCTTATACTGGAGGAGCTTGTTGCATCATACGAGATGTTCGGAAACGGCGGACAGTATTATGAACCGACATGTATCTCAAAAATGGTGGACAGAGAGGGAAATATAATTTACGAGAATAAATACGAGCCTGAGCAGGCAATTGATAAGTCAACGGCGTATGTTATGAACCGAATGATGCAGACGGTAATAACCAATCCGAACGGTACAGGACGTTACGCTAGGTTGAGTAATGTTGATTTGATTGGAAAAACAGGTACTTCTGATAAATGGCATAACCTGACGTTTGTAAGCTGTACGCCAACGTATGTCAGCGGTATCTGGGTGGGATATGCTAAAAAGGCTAAGCAGATTTCGTCTAGTGAGTATCAGAATATCGGAGCAATATGGAAAAATGTTTTCGGGGATATAGCTAATTCCTCAACAAAAACTGAATTTAAGGCTCCGGACAATGTACGGCAGTTAAAATACTGCACTAGAACAGGTTTGATAGCCGGCTCTAATTGCTGGTCAACAGCTACAGGATGGTATAAGGCGTCAAACATTCCGGCAGTATGTACATCATGCTAATATTAAAAAGGAGAATGGCTATCTACTGGATTAGCAGTAGATAGCCATTATGGTGAAAATGGATAAAATAAGACTTAGCTGTCCCTGTCTGTTCGGGCTGGAGAGCGTATTATCTTTTGAAGTAAAGAAAATCGGCGGAGAAAATTTAAATGTCACAGACGGTAAAATATCGTTCGACGGTGATTTTACTACATTGGCAAAGGCAAATCTTTGGCTTTCAACGGCTGAAAGAGTGCTTATAGAGCTTGGTTCTTTTGACGCTAAAAGCTTTGAAGAGCTTTTTCAGGGAGTAAAGCGTCTTCCGTTTGAGAATTATATCGGCAAAAGCGATGCTTTTCCTGTTAAAGGATATTCATTGAACTCTGATTTGCACAGCGTACCTGATTGCCAATCGATTATTAAAAAGGCAATAGTCGAGCGTCTTAAAAGCGTTTACGGAATTAGCTGGTTTGATGAGAACGGACCAGTACATCAAGTTCAGTTTTCAATCAATAAGAACATTGTAACGGTGTTTCTTGATACGTCCGGTGCGGGACTTCACAAAAGGGGCTACAGAAGAAATTCAAATGACGCTCCGATAAAGGAAACCTTAGCGGCAGGAATTGTAGATTTGGCGAGGGTTCGGCCTGACAGCATTGTTGCCGACCCTATGTGCGGTTCTGGAACATTCTTAATTGAATCGGCATATAAGGCGCTGAATATAGCTCCCGGTCTGAGAAGAAATTTTGCGGCTCAGGGCTGGAGCCAAATTCCCGAAAAGGTTTGGGCAGACGCAAGGGCAGAGGCTCTGGATTCTATTGACAGAAAGGGTAAATTTAAAGCGTTCGGATTTGATATAGACGACTTCGCTGTTTCTCTGACACAATCTAATTCAAAAAAAGCAGGTGTGGGTTCAAAGATTTCGGTAAAGCGGTCTGATATATCAGAATTTAAACAGCTTGATAATTCCATAACCTTTTGCAATCCTCCCTACGGAGAAAGAATGCTCGAAATAAAAGATGCGGAAAGGCTTTATAATATGCTTGGAAAAAGATTAAATCCCGGCAAGGAGCGTTCCTGCTATATTATTGCACCTCACGAAGAGTTTGAGAAGTTCTTTGGTAGAAAGGCTGATAAACGCAGAAAGCTTTATAACGGAATGATAAAGTGTCAGCTTTATATGTATTTCAAATAACGGCAAGTTATTTATTTAAGTCCTTGCAGTTGATTTACACAAAGAAACCGCCTTCAGGTATTACCTGAAGGCGGTTATCTATAATGTCTGTAATGTCTGACATTACATTTATAGAACGGTTTTTGTATATTTTTAACTAAATATAACTTTCCAGTAATAGGTTTTACTTTTCATATACTTGCCACAAAAGGGGGACTGTCTGTAGCTACTTTTGCTTGATAAAGTAAACATTATACCATATCAGGAATGTGAAAACAGTCCATATTTTTCTTGAGTAATCATATTTGCCTGCTCGGTGATCATTGAGGAGGCTTACAAGCAAGTCGGTATCAAAATACTTTTTGGCAATGTTACCTGTAAAGGCTTTTTTTACAATGTTATAGTACTTATCTTCCTTAAGCCACACTCTTATAGGAACAGGAAACCCGAGTTTCTTTTTATTTGCGGTCTGGGGAGGACAAGCCTTAAGAGCTGCAATTCTCATAGCGTATTTTGTGTTTTCCTTTGTAACTCTGTATCTGGTTGGAATTTTTTCAGCAAGCGCCATAACCTTTTTGTCCAAGAATGGAACTCTAAGCTCAAGAGAATGTGCCATTGACATCTTATCAGCCTTAAGAAGTATATCGCCTGTCATCCATAGATTAAGGTCGAGATACTGCATTTGAGTGACATCGTCTTTGTTCTTGTATTTTTCATAGAAGGGCTTAGTTATTTCAACAGCATCGGGAGCGTTTGTTTTGATCTTTAATATAGATTTTCTCTCTTTCTCGCTGAAAATATAAGCGTTTCCTATAAATCTTTCCTGTAAATCCTTTGAACGTCTGATAAGGAAATTAACACCTCGCTTTGCTGGCAGTTTTGACGCTATAGCTCCTATGCCCTTTCTTATAGACTTGGGAATTTTGTTATAAAAGTCCATATCATGAGGTTCTTTATAAATGTTATATCCGCCGAAAATTTCATCAGCACCTTCGCCGCTGAGAACAACCTTAACCTTTTCAGAGGCTATTTGGCACACAAAGAATAGCGCAATAGCAGCAGGGTCAGCTAAAGGTTCGTCCATATGGTACTGTATTCTTTCAAGATTATTCCAGTATTCCTCAGGCTTGATTACCTTTGATGTATTAGCCTTTCCGATATATTTTGAAAACTCCTTTGCATATCCTATTTCGTTATACTTTTCATCTTCACCGAATCCTACGGTAAATGTCTTGTCAACATTTGCAACAGCCGCAACGTAGCTTGAGTCTACACCGCTTGAGAGGAAACTTCCCACCTCAACGTCGGCAATTTTATGAGCTTTGACAGAATCCTTAAAAGTATCTGAAATAGCATCGACCCAGTCTTTAAGCTTTGGCTCTTCTTCAGGAACGTAGTCAATATCCCAATATCTCTTAACGTCCAGCTTACCGTCTTTGTAAATAAAATAGTGCGCAGCAGGGAGTTTATATACATTTTTAAAGAAGGTCTCATTAGTTGGGGAGTATTGAAAGGTCAGATAGTTTTCGAGCGCAGATTCGTTAAGCTCTTTCTTAAAAGAGGGGTGGTCTAAAAAGCTTTTAATCTCAGAACCCCACATAAATGTGTCGTCAAACATTCCGTAATACATCGGCTTTATTCCGAAAAAGTCTCTCGCACCGAAAATCTGCTTTTTTTTCTTATCCCAGATAATAAATCCGAACATTCCGCGAAGTTTGTTAAGCAGCTCTGTACCCCATTCCTTATACCCGTGAATCAAAACTTCAGAATCGGTTTTTGAAGAAAACTCATAACCTTTATCGCACAGATCTTTTCTTAGATCCTGATAGTTGTAGATTTCTCCGTTAAAGGTGAGAACGATAGATTTATCTTTATTAAAAAGCGGTTGGTCGCCCTCTTTGGACAAATCAATGATAGATAGCCGTCTAAAGCCCATTGCAACATCATCATCAATATATTTGCCGTCAGAATCCGGACCGCGATGCTTAATTCTATCCATCATCTTCGTAATAACAGAAGTAGCGTCATTAATATTATTTGTAAAACCAACAAATCCGCACATAAAAAAAGCCTCATTTCCTTTGCAATTGTAACTAGATTTCATAATTATCGTCAAAAAGCAGTTATACAAGCCGCAAATGAAGTTCCGAAATAATTATATAATGATTATATCATACTTATTCTTTGTAATCAAGTAAAACGGCTGCATATAATTAAACGATACCAATAATTTTAGCCAATAATTTTAGTAATATCGGTTATATTAATTAAATACAATATTGAAAATAATTATAATTTTTATATAAATGCCTATTGAAAATAAGTCTAAAAGCATATATAATTAATATGTAAGTTATGAGAATTTTATTTTAATTTCCGGCTTTTACGGGGGATATTATGGACAGAAAAATTCAAGTTACCACCAACAAAAAAAAGATGAAAAAATTCAGATTCAGGTATAGCATTTTAGTAATTTTAATTATTGCTATACTTGTGATTTCCTTTGTTATTTATATGTTTCAAACGTCGATTAATGATATTATTTAGAATAAAAAATTAATTATGAAGTAAAGAATTTTCTATTAAAAAATTTTATATTTCGACACCTCTGATGAGTTTAGTCAGGGGTATTTTTTAACAAAAATTTCTTGTTTTTAAACTTAACAAAAACATAAATAATCTCAATTTATAATTTTGAAAAAATAGAGAATTTAACAATTTAATAATATTTAAAGGCTATATTTTTGACTTTATTAAGGTGTATAGTATTTTTTCTTTACAAAATTTCAAAAATGCTTAAATGTAAAGGTAAAAACCAGTTTTGGAATAAAAAGTAAGAAATATTTGTGAAATTGAATAACTAAAAAGCTAAAAAACTGTGCAAATTGCACAAAAAAGTGCTGTTATTTTTTACGTTCGCAGGGCTTGACTTTTAAATTTTGATACTATATACTTGTGATAGTGAAGGACAAAATACCAGATGTTGTGCTTTACTTCGCAAACCCCGTAAAATCGGGCTTTGCAGGGATAAATGAAAGGGAAAACACATAAAAAATCAGAGAAAAAATAAGACAGCAAAACGTAAAATTGCCCAATAGAAATTACTGAAAATTGCTTATTTTTCGACCGATTTCATTAATTTTTTTAGATTCAACTGGAAATAAGAAGATGTGAATTCAATAATTTCGGGTGTATATCGGACAGGTGTTTTGGAAACTGTCAGATGAAATTTTACAGCTTAAATGATGCTTTCAGAGTTGTGGTTGGCTTTGAAAATAACATCTTTAAGATACTGATTGAAAGAAAATTTATTCGGGTTATTTTCTTTCAAGCTTAGTTCCGGGTAGAAACTTTGGAGAGGGTTTCAAACGGTTCACTTTCAGTTAGTATCGGGCTTGATTATGTTTTGCGATTTTCTTGGAGAGGATTGATAAAGCCCGATATTTTAACTGAGATGAAAGTTCCTTGGAATGTTTTGCATTGTTTATGTATGTTTTAAAGGAGGTCATTGGTTATGGCACAATGGTTAAATCGGCTGTCAGAAACTTTACACGAGGCTACTCAGGAGCTTCTTGAGTTGTTTGCAATAAATGTAGATGCAAAAAATTCTCAGGCAGGCTCTGATACGAGCGACTCTGATGAATAGGGATATCAGGTATGCTTTTATTTTATGCTGATTTGCTTATTCTCAGCATATCAAATTAGCTTTTAAGTTTTACATAACACATAACACACGAATTTAAGGCAGGTATTATCCTGTCTTTTATTCGTTTATGAGAA
>CANRKQ010000023.1 GCA_947631265.1 uncultured Clostridia bacterium
TTAGTCAAGGGATAATCGTTCAGACGATCCCTTGACCGGTTGTTATCAAACAAAATATCAGCCCAGTTCTGAATAAGCTGCTGTTCTGTATAATTATGCAAAACAGCCTTCTCCCAACCTCTTTCCGACAGTATTTTGATTACAGATTCTTCAAAATCTGATTCTTTGCTGAATGCCATACGTTTCTCCTTTCTGCCTTATACAAACATTTTTTCAAGGCAGGATTTCTTGATATTTTGCAGCCGTTCTAACTTACGCTGATGAAGTGTGATAAGGTCGTCGAGGTGAAGCAAAAATTGCCCAATCTTTCCTTGTTCTTTCCAGCTTAACGGAATTGCAAACTCTGTTTTAGAGACTAAGTTCCAATCTGCACGGGGCATTTTCGTTCCTGTTGATTGATTTGCCACCTCGTTAAATCGGTCACTTTGAATCAAAGAATAGAGGAATCGGCTATCAATGTTTTGCGGCTGTAAAACCCAAAAATCCCCGACGGCAAGCCCTGAAAACGAGGGAAGAAGCCAGTTTTTAAGATAAGGACGAAGTTTACCATAAAGGACATCTCCCACACGGAACTTTAACCCAACTTTGTTACTCACCTTAGTGTATATGTCTTTATTGAGCTTTCCAGTGCCGGAAATTATATCCTCGTACTCTACTCGTGGAAGCTCTTTTTCTGCTCCAAATGTTGAACCTCGCTCAACCAGTTCAGAGAGCTTACGCTGTTCCCAAGCGTCAGTAAATCCGGAAAATCGAATTTCGGGGACAGACGCTCCATTTTTTGGAAACATCTTTTCGAGCATTGATTTTTTGATATTCACAAGTTTTGCATACTTACGCTGATTAAGGGTGATAAGGGTGTCGAGGCTCTTGAAATATGCACCAATTAAATTCTGCTCATCTATATTTTGCGGTTGAGAAATTACTGCACACGAAACCACATTTGAGTTTATTGATTCAAAAGTAGAACCCGCCGCAAGCTTTTTCCAATAGCTGTCTCCGTCCATTTTTACGAGTGTTTGATATATAAATTCGTTGCCCTTAATTCCTGCTACACCTCTACCTAACACCACATTATAGGCGGTTTTTCCCATTGCTCCTACTGGAGCACGGACACTCATAATAAGGTCGCCTGCGTCTGCCGTTTTTGTCTTTTGAGTAGTCCAAACACGGGGAGAAACCCAGCCGTCTTTCAAATCTGCATTTCCTTGAACAAGAATAAAATCAGACGGTGTATCACTATATGTTGCGCCATCGGGAGATTGTCCCATTGTTATTTGGCAAACTTCTCCGAGCTTACGCTGTTCCCAAGCATCTGTAAATCCTTCAAAGCGAAGCGACGGTTTTGAACCTTTTTCTTGCATATTCTGCATATTATTCACCCCCAAGAAGGTTTTTCAGTTCTTCAATACCCTTCATATCAAACTCGCTCCCGGTCAAACCGTCAAGCATTGTGATTAAAGAGGCTTCCGTATCTGCGATTTGCTGCTCAACTTCCGCAAAAGTAGTATCATATTTCCTGCACAGTACTTCAAGTTTTGCGATAAAGTCATTTATAACGGCGTTCGGAAGTCCGGCTATCCCATTAACAAGGGGAGTTACCCACTTCATTTTGATGAGTTCAGTTGCCTCTGCGTCGGTCAGCCCTTCTATCGTTTTCTTTGTTTGCAAGTGAAGCGCATTGCTGTCATCTTTAACCTTCTTTTTGAGCGCTTTTTCTTCTGCAATCAGCGAATCAATTTTATTCAAAACCTCAAGTGTTTCTGCCTCAATGTCTTTATCTTTAATCGCCTTCTTGACTTCGGCAGGGACAAAAGCGTCTTTGCTGTCGTTGACAAAGCTCTTTTCCTTGTCTTCTTCGCTCAACTCTTCAAGCAGTTCCTCATATTCAGACGTAATCTCGCTCAGACGGGTTTCGCTTTCTTTTAAGGTTTCAAGGCTATCGGACAGCATAGTTTCCTGAACGAGTGAGAATGGAATAACGTGACCGACCCAACCTTCCTGCACTTCCTGATCCTTACCGCCTTTCTTTTTCAGCACCATATTAGGATCGACTTGCTTTGCCGCCGAAAAACCTTCTGTTTGAATGATTTCAAGGTCAATGGCGATCTTTTTCCAATCCTCATCGAGAAGCTGATAAGCGTTGTATTCGTCAACAAGCGGAATGCCGCGCAGTCGCGCAAAAATATTGTCGCTGAGAACAGTTTCTTCTTTTGAAATATTCAGCGTTTCCATACCGTTAAGCAGTTCATTAGACAAGAAAAACTCAAAGTCTTCAAACGCTCTGCGGTAGTTTTCGGTGAAAGCCTCTACATCGGGGTGTGAGAAAACGGCTTCTTTAAGGCTGTCAACATTTAAGTGACAATATGCCACATTGTCGTTTGAAAAAAGCGTAGATTTCAGAGTAGGGAATGCTTCCCAATACTCATGAAGTTCGGCAAGTTCACTTTCGGGAATACCGCCGAACATAGAGGCAAATATATCCCAACTCTCGGCTTTATCAGAGGAATCAACATATCTAGGTATATTTAGATTATACTCGTTGGAACGAATCTCGTCTCGGCTGACAACGCGGGAAAATTTATCAACCGAAGAACGGGAAGTCACAACGTCCACAATTTTCTTAATATCGCAAGCACGAAGCACATTATTCTTGCCTTCTTTGGCAAATCCCTTTGACGCATCAACAATCAGTACGTCTGTATTAGCGCGCTTTTGCTTCAGAACCATAATGATGGTAGGAATACCGGTACCGAAGAAAATATTTGTTGGAAGACCGATGATTGCGTCAATATTATTCTGCTCGATCAAGTTTTTGCGGATCGTTCCTTCTTCACCGCCACGGAATAAAACGCCGTGAGGGAGAACAATAGTCATAATACCGTCACTTTTCAAATGGAAAAGGTCATGCAGCAGGAAAGCGTAATCCGCTTTTCCTTTCGGGGCAAGTCCGTACCTTGCATAGCGCGTATCCGTCTCTTTGTCGACAGGATTCCACGGCTGAGAATACGGAGGATTTGATACAACCGCGTCTACGTACAAAGGATTGTATGTGTTTACCGGGTCGTTCTCGTCAAAGTACGGCCAATCTTCCTCAAGAGTATCGCCATTTCTTGTGACGATATTATCAGGCAAAATCCCACGCATAACGAGGTTCATTCGGGTAAGGTTATAGGTATTCTCTTTCAACTCCTGAGCATAGTATTTTATATTATTATCATCTCCCATATAGCGGGCAACGCTCTTGCCTATATTGATCAGCAACGAACCAGATCCGCTTGTTGGGTCATAAATTTTTATTTCTGTTCTGTCCTTCAAATGATTTGCCACTATCTCCGACATAAGAAGCGAAACCTCGTGCGGAGTGTAAAATTCACCGGCTTTTTTTCCGGCATTAGCGGCAAAATTGCTGATAAGGTATTCATAGATAAAGCCGAGTACATCATAATCCTGCTTGCCGTCCATAGGAATATCCTTGATAAGATAAATCAAGTCTCTAATCGCTTTCGTTCGTGCGCCGGAGGTATCGCCTAATTTGGAAAGTCCGGTTTCCAACGTAGCAAACACTCCATCGAATACTTTCTTGTGAGAGGAATTGACGAGTCTTGAGAATGCTGCTAATGCAACGGTTACGTCGTCCGATGAAAAATCGCTGCCCTTGGCAAGCCAAGTAGAGAAAAGATTATCATAGGAAATAAAGTAGCCGATATTTTTCTGAACATTCTCTATTGTTTCCGCATCGTCTTCCGTCACATTGGGAAGATAATCGTCCGTCCAATCGTTTTCTTTTAGATACTTAACTTCCTTATCGGAAAGAAATTTATAAAAGATAAATCCCAATATATAATCCTTGTATTCGTTTGCTTCAATTTTGGAGCGCATTTTGTTAGCGGACTCCCAAATCTTAGAAGCAAGTTGCTGCTTGTTCATATTTTGTTCCTCCAAACTTTTTTGATTATTCGACTGCCTGTCAAGAGCATATTAATGATGGGATTTTTCACGGTATTCGCACCGCTTCACAAATGTCTCCGATGTCACAATCCAAATAGTCGCAAATTCGCAGCAGAACTGAGAGGGCAACCTCCTCCCCCTTATTGAGCTTACTCATTGTGCTTGTAGAGAGTCCCAATTCTCTCCGCAAGGTCGCTTTCGTTATGTCCCTTTGAATTAGTAACACCCACAGTTTTTTATAGCTAATTTTCAAAAAACCACCCCGTTTCCTATATGCTACGTCATTTGAAAATATCCACTTTGTATTATAGCATTTTTGGTGCGTGATTTCAATACTATGCTTTGAATATTCACAAAAATGTTTCGCTTTCTCAAAGCTGCAAGACTACAAGGTAACTTCTTATAATTTATGCCTTTACTTTGTGAAAATTGATAGCAAAAAATTTATGCGCATCTCGATTACACGTCAAAACTCTCGTCAGTTGTCACTATGCTGAACGGTCATGGCATTAGATACATAAAAGGTGAGCAAAAAATGACTTGTGAGGGTGCGAATCGGAGAAAAATATAATAAAAGTGCCCAAAAAGCGCAAGGCAAATTGGACACTTTCTACAAAAATCTGGCGCAGACGGCGAGATTCGAACTCGCGGGGGATTGCTCCCTAACTGATTTCGAGTCAGCCCCGTTATGACCACTTCGATACGTCTGCGTATTATTTGATTTTTTCTAAGAACATAAATTATAAACAGATTGAAATTTATAATCAACTGATTTTAGTCCAAGACAATTTTACGGACTAAAGTCCAAAATATGGCACCCCCTACCAGAATCGAACTGATAACTAATCCTTAGGAGGGATTTGTTATATCCATTTAACTAAGGGGGCGTATATTGTAATCATCAGACTAAAATATTATATCATAAAAAAACACTTTTAACAATAGTCTTTTATAATTTTTTTCTTTTAAGTTAGAATTTATTTAACTTTCTTCGTATAAATTTACCAAACCTGCACATAGTAAATTTGGAGGTGAAGTAAAATGACTTCAAAAGATTTACTTTATGTTGAAGATGCATTAGGACACGAAAAATATTTCAAAAGTCAATGTAAGGAAGTTATCTCAAAGCTTGAAGATTCAGAGCTGATAAATTGTGTAAACGATTTGTCAAGCAAGCATGAACAGATTTTCAAGAGTTTTTACGGCTTACTGTAAAACCAAAATAAAACCTTGATAATCAAAATACGAAAGGAGAAAAATTAATGAACGACAAGGATTTAATGGAGGGACTTCTGCTTACCGAAAAGGGTGTGTGCGACCTTTATATGCACGGCTCGATCGAATCAACTCCGGGAACTGTACGTCAGACTTTCTCAAAAGCACTTAACCAAGCGCTAGGTATACAGGATACTCTTTATGAGCAGATGTCTAAAAAAGGCTGGTATTCTACAAAACAGGTAGAGCAACAACAGATTGAGCAAGTAAAGCAGAAATTCTCTGGTCAGAACTAAAAATTAAGGTGCGGAAAATATTAATTGTTATCCGCACCTTTTTGATTTTCTATTATATACAACAAAGTCAATGCTCATTAAACTGCAAGCATTTTTCATAGTCTAAAAGCATAAGCATAGTATATAGAAACATAAAAATATATTTCAGCAGTAGTACTTTCCAATAATTTAATTGTAATTAACAATCGATAATGATTAGTTTATTACCTGCTGTCAGAAACTCAGCGCCGCTAAAGAGAATAGCGTATGGTTTTCGGTCTATGAAAGTATATGAAAGGACAGGATATTAAAAATGAATGTATATAAAAAAATTATAGTCAGATCAATTTGTGTTATACTTGCTGTGATAATAACACCGTTGTTTATATTCATAGGTATAAATTACGGAGATGAAATATTGGATGTCACAGGCTCTATGGCAGCCTCTTCTGCAAAAATGTCTTTCGGTAACAATACCGACTACATAACAGAATTATCAAAAAAGCTCGGCGCAACTTTAATTAATGAACCCTCAAATGAGTTTTATACAGTAAACGTAGGCGGAAAATCAACCTGGGCTATAGATATGGCTCCTAATGAAACAGAGGCAAGCAAAAATTCTAAAAAAAGTACCAAAACATATAAAAGCATTGTAGAAAACAGCGATAGCATTACAGAGAACAATCCGCTTCCCTACCCGGATAAAATTGAAAGCCATGATGGGAAAATTGAAGACGTTCACTACGGTACTTACTCCGATACCAGCTTTGTCACTCTGGAAAGCGGCGCTCAGATAAGAAACTGCACCGAATTAAGCAATAACAAAATTCTTAAGCAAAGTGAAAAAGTTCCCGACTTTAATATAGAATTAAACAGCGATGATCCTCAGGTGTTAATATACCACACACATACCACCGAAAGCTTTGAGCCTTATACAAGAAACTACTATGACAAGTCTTTTTCATGCAAAAGTACCGACGCTAAAAAGAATATGATCCGCATAGGAAACGCAATATGTAAGCAGCTAGAGAAAAACGGAATTAAAACAGTTCACTCAACTACAATACACGATTATCCCGACTATAATTCAGCATATGACCTAAGCTATAATACCGTTTCAAAAATACTTAAAAAATACCCGTCAATTAAGGTGGTTTTAGATATACACCGCGACGCAATTGAAAAAGAAAACGGTCTAAGACTTTCTCCCATAACCGAGATAAACGAAAAACGAGCGGCACAGCTGATGATTATTTCCTGCGCCGACTATGAAGACGGCTCTATGGGTATGCCGAATTATTTGGATAATCTTACCTTTGCCTGTTATCTTCAGTCGCAGATTGAATCCGATTACCCCGGTCTTGAACGGCCTGTTCTGTTTGATTACAGAAATTATAATCAGTCGCTGTCAACCGGCGCATTGCTTATTGAAGTCGGAAGTCACGGAAACTCTCTTGATGAGGCGGTTTATACAGGCAAATTACTGGGCAAGTCCCTTTCAAGATCGCTTATAAATATAGCAAAATAAAAAATGATACAGCAAATTTGTAAATATCAATACATAAAAATCCTAAATCAGTATAGCAAATTATTAAAAATTCATACAGTATAACGTATACAAAAAACTGTAAATACAAAAACGCCTGAACTTATTTAAAGCTCAGGCGTAAATTTTTTAAAATAGCATTTTATCAGTAAGAGCGTCTTTAGAAGAATCCGCATAGATCTCCATAATTTTTGAAATGGACATATTATCCCTATCATTACCCTGTATATACGCAAGAATACTACCCTGACTGAGTACCAAAGTCTTATTACCGTACTCAAGGGCATTTGATACGTTGTGAGTTATCATAAGCGTTGTAATTTTACTCTCTTTGACAATCTTTTCGGTAATTGACATAACCTTATCTGCGGTCACAGGGTCAAGCGCCGCCGTATGCTCGTCTAAAAGCAAAAGCTGCGGAGTAACAATCGTAGCCATCAGCAGCGTAAGCGCCTGACGCTGACCTCCTGATAAAAGTCCTACAGGAGTTTTCATTCTGTCCTCAAGACCTATGTCAAGCTCAGCTAATTTATCTCTGAACACAATCAGGTCTTTCTTTGAAATGCCTATAGACAGACTTCGTTTTTTCCCTCTTGAATATGCAAGCCCCAGATTTTCCTCAATAGTCATATTTGGCGCTGTTCCCTTCAGAGGATCCTGAAAAAGCCGTCCTATATACCTTGCGCGTTTGTGTTCTTTTGCATAGGTAATGTTTCTGTCACCGACAAAAATCTGTCCGCTGTCTATATTACAGCTGCCGCACACAGCGTTCATTAGAGTAGATTTTCCAGAGCCGTTTGAACCTATTACAGTAACAAAATCACCGCTGTCAAGCTTTAGGCTTATATTTTTAAGAGCTTTTCTTTCGTTTACAGTATTTGCATTAAAGGTAACGCTTACATTTTCCAGTCTTAACATTTTGCAGCACCGCCCTTGTCTTTTAAGATATATCTCTTGTAAAAATCAACGGCATATCCCTTAACAGCAGGAATAGCAATAGCAATAGCAACAATTACCGCTGAAAACAGCTTAGTATAATTGCTGTCCATACCAAGACCCATTGCAAAAGCAAGAACATAACGATAAGCAGTCGCACCAATAATAGCCGCAAGAATCCCGAATAATATACTGTGCTTTTTAAAAAAGATCTCCCCGATTATTATTGACGCCAGACCTACAACAAGCATACCCGTTCCGCTGTTAGTATCTCCTGCGCTTGAATACTGTGCATACATTGCTCCCGAAAGCGACACTAACCCATTTGCCAATGCAAATCCCAGTATCTTCATTGTATCCGAGTTGATCGACGATGCCCTAACCATAAACTCATTGTCTCCCGTTGCCCTTAGCGACATTCCCAGCTGAGTTTTTAGAAACAGAAACAAAAATACTGACACAACTGTCAATACAACTCCCGCAACGATAACCTTACTGTTTGCACCAAACATATCCTCAAAGTATGTAAACAGAGTATCCTTTCTCCACAGAGATATATTAGGACGAGACATAATTTTCAGGTTTATAGAGTACAATGCTGTCATAGTAATAATTCCTGCCAAAATAGGCTGAACCTTAAGCTTTGTAACCAAAAGTCCCGTAACGCAGCCTGCTATTGCACCGGCTATAACGGCCAGTACTATCCCCTTTATAGGACTTCCGTTATATGCATACATAACCGATACGGCAACACCGAGGGTAAATGTTCCGTCAACCGACAAATCAGGAATATCCAGAATCCTGAATGAAATGAATATACCTAGAGCCAGAAAGGAAAAGACCAAGCCTTTTTCCAAAGTTCCCAAAACAACCGACTCTGTCATTTGCGTATTGATTATAACCAAAAGTAAGACAACTAAAATCAGCTTTGGTATAAGCGATACTATTTTTTTAACATTAATATTTTTTACAATCGACATAAGTATCATTCCTTAAATAATAGTTTAGTTACTGAAAGACGTTCCGGCTTTAGTTTAAATACTTTAAACAGGGGAATCCCCGAAAAAGAGGACTCCCCTGAAATGGTACTTAATACTCTATAAAAGCTGGTATGGCAGTCAGCTTAACTTAATGTATAAAGCAGACAGTCCGCAGTATAATTTTATCAGTCAAAGAATACTGTCTTTTCTGCGTTTGCGATTTCATCAGGAATTTCATAACCTATAGCCTTAGCCGTTGACCTGTTAATAAATGTGCTTAAATCCTCGTTAAATACCTTAACAGGAATTTCACTTGCCTTTTTCTCCCCCTTGAGAATTGACGCAGCCATATTTGCTGTTTCAATTCCCAAATCATTATATTGAATTCCGATTGTTGCAAAACCGCCGTCCTGGACCATTGAGTCTGCCCCTACATACATAGGTTTCTTAGCCTTATTCATTACCTGTGCTACTGTTCCCATAGCGCTTGCGACAGTATTGTCGTTAGGTGAGAATACTGCGTCGCACTTATCGGCTAATGTCGTTATAGCCTCCTGAATTTCTGATGTATTTGTTACAGACGCAATCTCAAGCTTTATATTATTGTCTTTACAATATGCCTTTACCTTTTCAAGACAGGAAACAGAATTATCCTCTCCTGTATTATACATATAACCGAGAGTTTTCAAATCAGGAGTTGTCTGCACAGCAAAATCCAAAATCTTTGAAATCTCCAATGCATCAGAAGTACCCGTGATATTTCCGCCCGTGCTTTCAAGCGAATCAACGATGCCTGCTGCAATCGGGTCTGTTACCGCCGAGAATACTACAGGAATATCAGTTGAATACGGTGCTGCCAACTGAGCGCACGGAGTTGTGATTGCTACAATTATATCATCGCCGTCTGCT
Source organism: uncultured Clostridia bacterium (assembly GCA_947631265.1). Lineage (GTDB taxonomy): Bacteria > Bacillota > Clostridia > Oscillospirales > Ruminococcaceae > UMGS1601. The sequence goes on from CANRKQ010000023.1 coordinate 9,810, forward strand.
TTAAACTGATCCAAAATCTGTGTAACAGTAGTAGATTCACCGTTTGCCTGCTGACAATCAATTTTACAGTTATCGCCGTCTTTGAAACCAAGCTCTCCAAGACGTTTCACAATAGCATCTCTTATTGTGTTAAGCGAACTATGCTCCATAATCTGGACAATACCTATTTTATAATTATTGCTTGCATTCTTAACACTGTCGTTTGAAGATGAATCCTCTTTTCCGCAGGCAGTCATCATAGACGCCGATAAAGCTGCGGCACTTAATACAGCTAATAATTTTTTAAATTTCATAATAAAACTCTCCCTTTTATTTAAAATAAATAATAGTTTACATTTATTAAATCATATTTTGTTTTATTTGTCAAGATTTTACCTGCAATTTTGTAACATATTTTAGTTGAATATAATTGAAGATTATGTTATCATACATTTATAGCGGATAAATATTTAGGAGGATTTTAATTGTGGAGGAAGTTTTTGAGATAAAATCCTGTACCGGAACTGAGCTGCACTGCAGAAAATGGTATAACCCTGGGTTTTCAAAATACAAGGCAGTTATTCAGATCCTTCACGGAATGGAAGAGCATATAGGGCGTTATTCTGACTTTGCAAATTTTCTAGCAAATGACGGTTATATTGTATTTGGGCATGACCAATTAGGTCACGGCAGAACTGCCAAAATAAAGCGTAACTTGGGTTACTTTACTGACAAAAACGGTTGGGACAAGCTATGTGAGGACGTTCATATTTATCAGAACACAATATCTTCTATGTATCCTGACATACCGTATATTATCTTCGGACACAGTATGGGTTCGCTTTTGGAAAGAACCTACATCACTAAATATAATGACAGGATCAACGGACTTATAATCTCTGGGACAAGCGGGGAGAAACACGGCTTATCTTTAGGAATTCTTTTAACAATAATAATTGAAAAAATACGCGGCAAAAGATACAGAAGTAAATTTATTGAAAATCTAGTTACCGGTTCATTTAACCGAAAGTTCAAACCCAATCTGACAGAAGTTGATTGGCTTAGCTCTGATGAAGAAAGCATTCAGGAATACTTGTCCGATCCTCTATGCGGAAGTCATTTTACTGTTTCTGCGTACCGCGAGCTATTGTCCGGCACTAAATACCTTTCAAAGCAAAGGAACATAAATAAAACACCTAATATTCCAATCTTGATTTTCTCCGGCGCTAAAGATCCCGTAGGCAATAACGGAAAGGGCGTAAAACGTGTATTTAAAATGCTGAAAAAGGCAGGCATTGAGGATATTACTCTTAAGCTTTTTGAAAACGGCCGTCACGAAATGCTTAATGAGGTCAATAAAGATGAAGTTTACGACCTTGTTAAACGCTGGATCTGGGCAAAGCTTGGTTGATATTTATAAATCCCGGCTCATATTGAGCTGGGATTTTCTAATATGGATTTTTCAGCCGCAAGCCATCAGAAAACATTCTTATAACCTGTAAACCACCGGGCAGCAGGAATGACGCCGTCTTTAGGGACTGTTATCAAATTGTTATCAAAAGGAACTTTGGAAATTCGAAAACCCGCATGGTTACTGGCTTTTTCGGACTTTTGCAATCATTCCCACTCCTAAGTACAAAACAGACTTTAACTGATTTTGCTTAGGAATTTTGACTTGTAATGATTTAATTTGGTACAGATTATCTCAATTCTATGAGGTATTTCTGCTTTTGCTATCAAATAGCTATCACTTGGGGGCTATCAATTTCTCCAACCGCATAAAAATGCTCAATAAAGCATATGGCATCCAATCTTTTGTTGCCAAGAATATTTGATTTAATTATCAGCTGATATTTCGCTTATCCATTGTTCTATTATTTTTGCACTCTCTTTTAAATGACTATTTATATGGGATTTATTCAAAATATACATAAAACAAAGAATATCCTTTGCCGTTCTTTGTTTTTCTTCAGGTGATAAATTCTCATAAAAATCAGTCCTAGGAAAGAACCTTGCTGTATCTTGTCCATGACTTTCACCATTTAGTACAATTCTATACATCAAATTTTCAAAATAATCTTTTAATTCTGGTGTAGGCAATAAATCTAAAATATCTTGTTTTGTACTCAGTTCTTCGATTCCTATTTTAAAAGAAAAGGTCGAAAATGCTTCTAAAACTCTTCTCATTTGGTTTCCTATAGAATTATTTTCATCTACACTATCAGAATTTGCATATTCAAAAATTTCTGTAAGCAAATCAGTATATTCGTTTTGCTTTTTATACATAAATTCATTGATTGATTTATTATGCAAATATAGCAACTGATATGTAGCCTTTTTCCCAATAGAATTACAATATTTAGATATTTCTTCTAGTGCTTTGCTGAAGTCCATAAAAAACGATATATCGTGAGTCATAATTATTGCCTTTGTTGAATCTGAGCCTGATAATATACTTTTCATTTTAAATTTAAGAAAAGACATTATCCCAATTTTGTTTTCGTAATCAAAACTAGATAACGGATCATCGATAACTAAAAAATTTCATCAGAATATGGATTATCTGCGTTCATATTTTTTGCAATATCTGCAAAAAAATAACATAATGCCAACGCATTTCTTTCTCCACTTGAGATTTTATTTGGTTTTACAGATTTCCCATTAACTTTTAATTTGTATCTCTTTTCTTTCTCGTCGACAGTTAACAATAACCTCTTTGAACTATAAAATATATATTGAAGTTCTCTGTTAAGACTGTCTGCAGCAAGTTGCAAGTTTTGTCTTTCAGCATTTAAATGTTGCAAATCCGTTCTTAATGCCGACAATTTATTTTTAGTTTCAGTTTGTCTACGTATTTCGGCTGATTTATCATTAACAGATTTATTATATTGCTTATAATCATCTTTAATATTATAATACGCAATTTGGTCGTTTAAATTGCTTAAAGCCTCTTTTAAACGATTTCTATCCGAAATTGCATTATTATAGTTCAATCTACATTTTTCAATTTGTTCAATAACCTTATTGAGTTCTTCATAAACCGGAACAATGTTTTTAATTGTGTATTCAGCTGATTCAAAGGGATTAGATATTTTCTCTCCGATACAAATGTTATGCTTTACTATCAATTCATTTAACTTATTAATAATAGTAATCAAATCCGAATACAAATGCTCTTCTAATACTTTAAAAACATCATAATCACTTATCGGTATTTCAACTAACAATAATTTTTCTAGTTCTTTCTTAAAGTTCTCAGATTCACGGCTTATTATATTTGTGATTTTGCTAACTATTTCATTTTTATGTTCAGTTGTTATTACTCTTAAACATTTAGGACAAATTTTGCCAACATTATTAGATATATAGTCTTTTGCAGTAGTCAATTCATCAATACCAAATATATTTAATAGTTCAGATTCTCTATCTGTTAAAGCAGGTTTTCTGACAGTACGATGTAATGCTTCTTTGCTATCATCGAATATATTTTTATTATATGAAATTTTAGATATGCTTTGTGTAATTGGTAAGCTATTTGAATCTGTTGAATTCAAAATCTTTAGTTTACTATTAAATTCAATTTGTAATTCATCTTTTTTTAACGAAGGCTTTAACTTGCCAATTCTATGAATAGTATCTTCGTTTACGGTAGCTTTTTTCAGTTTCCCGTTTATTTTAATCCCTTGAATTTCAGCCCAACTTTCTCGTAGCTTCTTTGAAATAGTAGAAAGCCAAAAGTCAGGGCTATTTGAATTTTTTGCATCATTAAAAACCTTTATATTATTATCAATATCCTCTAATTGTTTAACAATTTCCTCGATATCTGTTTCTTTTTGTGTAATTTTTTCTTCTAGTCCAACTTGAGCACCCAATAATACGATTGTATCTAACCCATCTTCTTTAAGCTTAACATTATTATTTATATATTCCTCATTAAAAACAAATATTTTTGAAGTTTTGCCATCTGGCGAAATATAAATTGCACCATCTTTTGTGATTAATTTTAAATCTATGTTTCTCGGATTTATCGAATTAACATATTCTATAAATCCTTGCGCTATGGTGCTTTTGCCACTTCCATTTCTACCAAATATCATAGCAATTCTATCATTCGTATTTTTAAATAATGTATATTCATTATTGCCGCTAAAGTATTCTGAAGTGATAGAAATACCTATAACATCGTTAAAAACCGACATGTTATTTATCCCTCTTTATCATCATTAAAAATTCATATGTTATTTACAATAATATTTTCGTACCACAAATGAGGAGGCAAAACCGAATTATATGCTTCCTCAAACAATGGATACAATTCTTTATATGTTTTGCCATTAGACACGATTTTCTTTAATTCCGATGTTTGCAAAGGAATAATTTTCATTCCGTTTACAGACTTTGAATAATCTTGCGGATCGTAAAACGGAGTTGTCTTTCTGCTACGAAAGTCGGAAATTACATTTATGTTAAGATAATTTGTAGCAAACACACAATACGAATTCAAATTACCCGTACGTATCAAATGCATACCTAAATGTCTTGATACCGGCTCCATTTCCATTCTGCGCTGATTTGTGCTGTCAGCAAGAGTTGCTTCAAGCAAAAGTGTGTGCTCCGGATAACAATCAGTAGCTTCATATTCGTAAACTATATCAGCTTCGCCGCCCGCTGCGTGAGTTTTTGGCAACAAATCGGCGTCAAGTGAAAGTTTCATATAGTCCAGAATTTTGCCGTGTCGCTCGCTTGTTTTATACCATAAGATACCAAGCACATATTCAAATATAGTTGGTATATCGGCGTTGTCGGTAACCATACTCCTGATTTCGTCATCATTTCTGCTTTCAAAGCAATCCAAAAGCGACAATATCTTGTCATCGGTAAATTTAGTATCAATAAGGTGCTGCAATCTCTGGTATCGTGTATCTTCCAAGGCAGCTCTTGCAGATTGCATATCCGTAACATTTATTCCGAGTTCTTCGTTAATTCCGGCAACAATAGCACTATCATCAACTACAAGGCAATCGGATATTCCAGCCATATCACAGTTTTCATACAACAACTCAGAAACAGTAAATGTGTCTTTATACAAATCGTCTGCTATTGTTTTGAAGAAATGCTTCGGAACAATATCAAACTTTATTGTGTCATCTTCAAACAAAACAATATCTGTCGTTTTAATATATCTTCGATTGAGATCCAGATAATCCGAAAGTGTAGCCTTTGCTTTAAACAAATGCATTATTTTGAAAAATGCAACTCTAAAAGCGGTTTCACTGTCAACTTCACTGAATAGTGTAGTTTTCAAATGAGCCGCAGGATGATTACTAATGGATTTTTCAGATGTAGTGTCAAATAAATAATTACGCCACCATTTGCCTATTTTTATATCTCTGGTTGCACTGTAAACAGAGATCAAGCTATCAACATCATTCAACACAAAGACTTTATACAGAGCTTGATATAACTTGAGATATGGTTTGTCATACTGTCGACTTTTTCTGTTGAGACCTATTTCACATACTAATTCTTCTGTAACTTCGTTTTCTAAAAAATAGTCTAATGCCGTTTTGTAGTTAGACATTTCTATCAATCGGTTTATAATAATTTGATCAATAGATGTAGCATTAGAACGCAATCGTGAAATACCGCTAATGATTTCAGCTGTTTCATTTTCTCCTATACATAGCGGCAAAAGATATGTATACTCATCAAGTGTTAAGTAATCAAACTTGCTAAGTAAATGCAACAACACCAAAAAAGGACGAACGATACGACCGTCAATAGTGTAATATGTTTTCAAAAGCTGTTTAAGATATATAAAACTATCCTTATCTATTTGAAACTGATTGTCAGAAGAAAAATCATTTTCAGTACTTATTTTAAGCAACGCCTTTCCGACATCACTCAATTTTCTTCCGTCATCAATCAAACCAATATCAACTAACCCTGATGTTTTTTCACGAGCGTCCTTTGGTTTGTTCCCGGCTTCACCTTCGACAAACCCTTTCGTTTTCATAAAATCGTAATAACGAGTTTGCAACTCTTTGTTCCCCGACCAACTTTGGCCTTTGTTCTCTTCGAGCGTCCAAAACTCATCTAACAGAGCAAGTTGTTCTTCAATGGTTTTATTAAAGTTTTTTGTTCTGAAACTGGTGGTTCCCAAACTCCAACAAAAACTTTTATATGGAATTACATTTGGCATAGCCGTATTCCCCTCAATAATTTATTATCAGCACCTCTTCCGAAGAAGAAGTTTTATCTTTTGTTTGATAATTTGAATTTGAATAGCTGTAATTAAGTCGTACAATCTTGTATCTGTCAGCATTTCTTTTAAGCCATTCAATTAATATGTCATTTTCCTTACCTTTGCTTCTCAGTACATTGGATAACGCAAATCGGATATTTTTTCTATTCAGATCATCTAAAAAGTCAAGTAAATCTTTTTCGGCAGTTTCATCCCAGCCACCTTGCTCGTTATATGTAGCACAAGTAATTAAATATGGGGGATCTACATATACAAAATCTTGCGATGTTAATGCGGATGTATCAAACTTTCTAAAGTCACAGCAGGTAAAAATGCAGTTTTGCTCTTGAATTCTGTCAATAAAATCAACAAGCTTTTGCTCCATTTTCTTATTGAAATCCCTTTTACCGACCGGTAAATTGAATTCACCGTTAGAGTTAAATCTAATTTGATTATTAAAAGCATATACGATTATCACATAAAGCATAACATAGTAGTAATAATCAAAATTACCATTTGCGTGTTTATGATTAAAATCCGCACGCAGTTTCAAATAGCCTTCTCTGTTATAATCTCCAAGTCCTTTGCTGCTTTCACAATCGTAATAATCATAGCCGTTTTTACTTACAAGGGATAAGCCATATTTTTCTATAATTTCATAAATCCATTCCAAAACAGATTCTTTATCAAGGTTTTTGAAAGTATTATATAAATACAGCAAGTTTTCATTCAAGTCATTATATATAACTCGGTTGCAATCAATATTGATACCGACATTACAGCCACCGCAGAACAAGTCGACAAATACATCTATATCTTTAGGGAATAGCGGCAATATTTGAGGTAACAACTTATACTTGCCACCGGTATAATTAAGCGGTGATTGTATCATATTGATTTACTCCTCATCAAAGCAAATACACAAAAATAATCTTTCGGCGTTTTCCGGTATGTCTGATTTTCCGGTTGTAAACGCTTTGTAGCTTTCCTCAAAAACCTTTACAGTGCCTTTTCGACTAAGTATTCTCATAATGTCATCATCGGAAATTTTGGCATTAGAACGGCAGTTGCCTTTTTCAGCCATATTGTTATACGAAAGCAAAATGTATCTAGCCTTTATATCATTTATAAGTGTTTCAAATGCTTTTGTTGCTCCGATTGTACAATATTTACTCTTCATACCGCTTCTATCCATCTTTTTAGCCACACCGAAAACCTCGGGTTTCTCCCAACGTGCAACATTTTCCAGCAAATGATATGAGTCACAATATTGTCTTGAATTATACGGCGGGTCTATATAAACAAGGTCAGCCTCTATTCTCTTAACAAGATTATTAGCATCCTCATTAAAGCATTGATTTTTCGGATTATTTTTACCCTCTGCCAGAGGAACATAAAGTTCTAATGAGCCCTCAAATTTTGCGCCTTTTCTGTATGCATCATAATGTCCGCAGGTTACAGCAATTTTATCCATTGCATATAGCAATGATGTAATTAAAATTGCTCTTTCTCGCTTGTTTAAATTTCCTTTTTTATAATTTCTTTCTATATCCTCACGAACATATCCTATTTTTGCACAATCTTTTTTACTAAAATAGGTATCGGCAAAATTGCGTGTCATATAATTTTCACCGCAATTTGTTTTTGCATTGTACCTAACAACATAATCAATTATTTTTTGTTGGTCATAGCTTTCAGCGCCAAACCACGCATAATTGCAAATATAATTACTATACATCAAGTCATTAGTAATAAGTACCTTATCTGCAAAAGCAGAGGAAACAGCACCGGTTCCTGCAAAAATATCCGCAACTGTTTCGATGTCAGCACATTCTTCGTTTACAACACCGGTAATAAATGAAAGCAACTTATATTTATTACCTAAGTAACGTCTATTATTAATCAATGAGGTTTTATATGTCTTTTCAGCTACACTCATTGCAACTCCTCCGACAATCATTCTAACTTTACTATACAAAACATTCCGTCCGATAAACCGGGCTCAGATTAAATATCTTTAAACAACTCAGAAAGCGATATTTCCAAACCGTTCGCTATTTTTTCGATGTTAACAATAGAAATGTTTCGTTTTCCAAGCTCAACACTTGCAAAATACGTTCTGTCCATACCTATTTTTTGAGCAAATTTTTCTTGACTTAATCCTGTTTGGGTTCTCAGTTCACGTATTCTATTTCCAATTTTAGCTGTAATCATATTGCAACCTCTATCAAAGTATAAATATCGCAGTTTACAATTTCATATTTTAAGTATATATTAAATCCGTAAATAAGTCAACTGTTTTTAAGCAACAGCCAGCAAATAGCGGCAGATATTTCTCCCTGCCGCCGTTTTGTTTATACTGTGTAAATCAATTCTGAATTTACAATTTCCGTTGCACGGTTACGGATATTGTTCATCTTTTGTACCCACAGCATTTGGTCGGCTGCTTTGAGTTCTTCGGTTACATTTTCTTTTTCGGCGAGTTCTTTTACCAGCCGGAGAAACATAGTGGTTGCCTGTTGTTCAATGTCATCGAGGTACTCAACAAGCTTTCCCGAAGTCATCAGATTAGCATATAAAACACGATGATTTTCTTTCAAAAACCGTTTACGCCTCATACCCCATACGCCGATATTTGCTTGCTTTTCTTCTTCGGGCAGTTTCAAATTGGGGAGATAATAATCCCCAACCCGTGTGTAAGTGCCGCCCGTTTGTTCAAAAATCGTCTTTGCCATTTTGTTTTCCTACCTTTCAAAATCATTATTTCTAATGCGCTTTGTGCGCTGATTAGACGGTTGTTTTGTGTGCTTTCGCTGTCGTTCTTGCTCCTTTGCCTGTGAGATCAGCGCATCGATTTGCTGACTCCCGAATACCTTGCGGAGCAATTTATAATCTTTATTTTCTGCACGAAGAGTAGTGTTTTCATCAGTCAAACGGTCGTTGATTTTGCTCAAACGCTTGTTCTCACGATAAAGGTTTGCGTTGGTATTATTAAGTCGGTGATAGCTGTCAAGAGCGTGATAATAACGGTAGAAGACCTCTTTTATGACCTCTTTCAGCTTCTTTACCAATGGGTCAACAAACTTTTGCTTGTATGACTTTGCCGACATCAATGCAGGAGGATCGGGTAGCTGAAATTCGCTGTCTGTTTCAATGCGTTTTTCCAATTCTTCAATAACCTGTGTACCGTTATCGTAATTTTGAATACGGCTTTGCACCGTTTGAAACTCGTCTTTTTTCTCTGCAAGTTTATCTTCAAGAGCATCAAGTTCTTTCTCTCGTTCCTGCTTTTTATAGTCAAGAACAGACAAATGTTTTTCGTGATTACCCTTGTGTTCCCACTCAATTCCGTGGCGTTCCATAACAAACGCAAGTGCAGATTTTTCTGCACTGACCCACTGATTCCACTCGGTATCTCCACGGGTTCCGCCCTTAAATCCTTGTGCAGCAAGAGCCTGCTTGAGTGATACTCTTGTATCAAGTCCACGCTTGCTTCCGGTAGTGAACGGAACAAAGTCAATGTGCAAATGTGGTGTTGCTTCATCCATGTGCAGATGAGCCGAGAACACTTTTAGCTGCGGATTACGCTCCTGAAAACTACGATAATACTCATCTAAAATCTGCCTTGCAAGCTGTCCATTTTCACTTTCTGCACTCATATTTTCTTTGTCGCCAATCTGCAAAATGAGTTCGTGAAACGGCTTTTCCTGCTTGGAATTTCTGATTTTCTCATAATAATTTTCTATTCTGCGGTCAGCTCTTGTCTGTTTATTGTTGTACCTTTTAAGTGCTTCGTCAAACAATTCGTGATAGACTTTCTTGATATTTTCATTGCAGTAGTCGATATTGAGATGTGTTCGACTGCCGTCAACGTTTTCCGCTTTGAACTTGCGGCTGTTATGATTGACAGAGCCTTTACCGACCATTGCGCTTATCGTTCTTTTCATAAAAAATCACATTCTTTCCTTATCCGGCGTAGCCGGGGTTCTGTTACTCTTGTCAAGAGTAACGCAAAAGCACTTTTGACAGGCGAGCCTATCAAAAATGCAACCTGCAAGCAGGTTTTGCGCTCTCCGA
>CANRKQ010000024.1 GCA_947631265.1 uncultured Clostridia bacterium
CGCTATGGCGAATTCGGCGGTCAGTATGTCCCTGAGACGGTTATGAACGCAGTTTTAGAGCTTGAGCAGGCATACAAAAAGTATAAGAACGATAAGGATTTCAAGCGTGAACTTACGGCTCTATATAAGGAGTATGCAGGCAGGCCGTCTCTTTTGTATTTCGCGGAGAAGATGACAAACGATTTGGGCGGCGCGAAAATATACATCAAGCGCGAGGATCTGAATCATACAGGCTCTCACAAGATAAACAACGTACTAGGTCAGATACTTCTTGCCAAGAAAATGGGCAAGAAGAGAATTATCGCCGAGACAGGCGCAGGTCAGCACGGCGTTGCTACAGCTACGGCTTGTGCTTTGTTCGGGCTAGAGTGCGAGGTGTATATGGGCGCTGAGGATATGAGACGTCAGTCGCTTAACGTATACCGAATGAACCTGCTGGGTGCTAAGGTCACAGGCGTTTCAAGCGGCACGTCAACCCTAAAGGACGCTATCAACGAGGCAATGCGTGACTGGTGTACCAATATCGAAACCACCTTCTACTGCATAGGCTCTGTTATGGGACCGCACCCATATCCTGAAATGGTAAGGGATTTTCAAAAGATTATCGGCGAGGAAATAAAGTCGCAGTTAAAAGAGACAGAGGGCAAACTGCCCGACTGCGTTGTAGCCTGCGTCGGGGGCGGTTCAAACGCTATGGGCGCGTTCTACGATTTTATCGGTGACAAGAGCGTTCGATTAGTCGGCGCGGAGGCGGCAGGACGGGGCGTTGACACTTCTGAACACGCCGCTACTGTCACAAAGGGCTCGCTTGGAATTTTTCACGGTATGAAGTCGCTTTTTTTGCAGAACGAGTACGGTCAAATCGACCCTGTTTACTCTATCTCTGCCGGTCTCGACTACCCCGGTATTGGTCCTGAACACGCTTATCTGAACTCAATAGGCAGGGCTGAATATGTTGACATCACCGACGAGGAGGCTGTCTGCGCGTTTGAATATCTCTCGAAAACCGAGGGCATAATCCCTGCAATCGAATCGGCTCATGCTGTTGCGGCAGCTCTTAAAATTGCCCCTGATATGCCCAAGGACAGCATTCTTGTAATAAACCTCTCAGGACGCGGAGACAAGGACGTTTATTCAATAGCACGATACAGAGGAGTTGATTTAGTTGAAGAATAAAAATCGCATAGACGCTTGCTTTGAAGAACTGAAAGCCAAAGGCAAAAAGGCTCTTATCACCTTTGTGACAGCGGGAGACCCCGACCTTGAAACAACAAAAAGGCTAGTGCTTGCAAAGCTTAAAAACGGTGCAGACATCATTGAGCTTGGCGTTCCATTTTCAGACCCTATTGCAGAAGGTCCTACTATTCAGAAAGCTTCATTACGTTCTTTGAACAACGGAACTAACCTAGACCGGATTTTCAGTTTAGTTAGTGAACTCAGAGAAGAAACAGACGCTCCCTTACTTTTGATGATGTACATAAACACCGTGTTTAAATACGGCACGGAGAAATTCTTTTCAAACTGTAAAGCAAGCGGTATAGACGGCGTTATAATCCCCGACCTCCCCTTTGAGGAACGAAATGAAGTAGAGGCTCTTTCTAACGAGTACGGAGTTTATAATATAAATCTTGTCGCGCCCACCTCTCACGACAGAGTAAAGACTATAGCGTCACAGAGCAAGGGCTTTCTCTACTGCGTTTCGTCGGTAGGAGTTACGGGCACACGCTCAAGCTTTACAACAGACTTTGACGAGTTTTTCTCGCTTATCAATTCATCAGCCTCCTGCCCTGCCTGCGTGGGCTTTGGTATCTCAAATCCCGAACAGGCAAAAAAAATGTCACAGTACTGCGACGGCGTTATCGTAGGAAGTGCTATTGTGAATATTATTGCCGAGTACGGCAGAGAAAGCGTTGATAAGGTCGGAGAGTTTGTAAAAAAACTTAAAGAGGCAATGTAATTATGGATACTTTTAAAGCGTTAGAGTCCTATTATAACGCTTATGATGAAAACTCCCGATTGAGTTCAAGGCACGGCAGTATTGAATTTCTGACGACAGTTGAATACATAAAAAAATATCTCAAAAGCGGAATGAAAATTCTTGAGATAGGTGCAGGCACAGGACGGTATTCTCACTATTTTGCACGTCTTGGATATGAGGTCGACGCCGTTGAACTGATGCCCTGTAATATTGAGTTATTTAACAATAATACTGAGCCTAGTGAGAAAGTAACCATTTCTCAGGCTAATGCAACCGATTTGTCCGACTTTTCATCAGACACATATGACATTACTCTCTTACTAGGTCCGATGTATCATCTTTTCAATCATGATGATAAAATTTCCGCACTATCAGAAGCTATTCGTGTTACCAAAAAAGGCGGTATTATATTTTCTGCCTATTGCTCTGCTGATGCGTCAATTTTGCAGTTTGGTTTTATTAAAGGTAAAATAAATTATTTAATAGATAACAAAATGTTAGATCCTGTCACTTTTAAAATACATTCAGAGCCAAAAGACATTTTTGAACTTTATACAAAATCCGATATTGACAGTCTTATGGAGAGGTTTGACGTTGAGCGTTTGCATTTCGTGGGAACAGATATGGCAGCTCATTATCTTCCCGACACAATTGACAATATAGACGATAAAACCTTTGAAATATATTTTCGCTATCATATGTCAATCTGCGAACGTCCTGATATGGTCGGGGCAAGCAATCATATTCTTGATATTTTTATGGTAAGTTAGATTGTACTTGACAAATGACAAGTTATATTGTAGTATATTGTTGTGTTAAACTGTTATTTATTTTATAACATTTCTTTTGACACCGCAGAATTATTCCTGCGGTGTTTTTCCTATTGCCATTTCTTGTATTTTACTTATAATTGACAATATTGAGTATAAATAGTATAATAACATTAATTAATATCTAATAGGAGGCACACAATATGGATTCTTTGCTCAAACTTCTTAAAAAGAATGCGCGCCTTTCAAATTCAGAGCTAGGCGTTATGCTCGGAATGTCTGAACAGGAGGTCGCGGATAAAATAGAACAGCTCGAAAACGACGGAATTATCAAGGGCTATAATACTGTAATCAACGAACAGGCGGCTGCCGACTGCGGAGATCTGGTAACAGCTTATATTGAACTTAAGGTTTCTCCCAGAGCACAAAGCGGTTTCGATGAAATTGCAAGAACGGTCAGTCAGTATGACGAGGTAGAGAACGTCTGGCTGATGTCCGGCGGATATGATCTCGGCATCACCATAAAAGGAACAAATCTTATGGAGATCTCCCTTTTTGTCGCACAGCGGCTTGCACCGCTTGAGGGCGTTTTATCAACTGCAACCCACTTTGTTCTGAAAAAATACAAGGATAACGGTATTGACCTTTCAGATGAAATTATTGATGAGAGAGGATTAGTTTCCCCATGATGGACTACGGCAGGATTATTAATAAAAAAACAAAAAATATGAAACCCTCGGGAATAAGAAAGTTTTTCGACCTTGCTCTTACTATGGATAATGTAATTGCCCTGGGCGTGGGCGAGCCTAACTTTCAGACCCCATGGCCTATAAGACGTGCTGCAATAACCGCTCTCGAGCAGGGAAAAACCTTCTATACCGCTAATGCAGGTCTTTACAACCTCAGACAATCCATTTCTGAATATGTTATAGACTATGCAAAAACTGAGTACTCTCCCGATAATGAGATAATAGTCACAGTCGGCGGCTCGGAGGGCATAGACCTTTCTATCCGTGCTGTCGTTGAGCCGGGAGATGAGGTCCTGATAGTAGAGCCGTGCTTTGTCTGCTACTCGCCTATTGTAGAGCTGGCAGGCGGTACTCCCGTTGTGGTAGAGACAAAGGCGGAGGACGGTTTCAAGCTTACTGCAAATGCTCTTAAAGAGAAGATAACCGATAAGACAAAAGTTCTTATACTACCATTTCCCAACAACCCGACGGGTGCTATAATGACAAAAGATGATCTCGAACCTATCGCAGAGGTCCTGAGAGATACGAATATCTTGATTCTCTCCGATGAGATTTACTCTGAGCTCACCTATGGCAGAAAGCACTATTCTATAGTTCAGTGCGACGGTATGAGAGAAAGAACAATACTTATAAACGGCTTTTCAAAGGCGTTTGCCATGACAGGCTGGCGGCTCGGTTTTTTGTGCGGACCGCGTGAGCTTGTAGGTCAGATACTTAAAATACACCAGTACGCTATTATGTCGTCTCCCACAGTCAGCCAGTATGCCGCAATAGAGGCTCTTAAAAATTGCAGAAAAGATATTGATATGATGGTCGGTGAGTACAACATAAGACGACGTTATTGCGTAAACGGATTTAACGAAATTGGTCTTGACTGCTTTGAACCCGAGGGAGCATTCTATGTGTTCCCCTGCATAAAGTCTACGGGTCTGTCAAGTCAGGAATTCTGCGAGAGACTTCTCTATTCAAAGAATGTAGCAGTCGTTCCGGGAGACGCCTTTGGCGAGTGCGGAGAGGGATTTATCCGTGTTTCTTACGCTTATTCGCTTGAGCATCTAAAGAAGGCTATCAGAAAAATAGGCGAGTTTGTTAATGAAATCAAGGAGAACGGATAAATGCAGAATATTATGCTTAAAGCTCCAGCAAAGATAAATTTAACACTCGATATTATCGGCAAGCGGGCTGACGGCTATCACAATATCCGCTCTGTGATGCAGTCAATTTCGATTTTTGATTACGTCACCCTATATGCTGAAGGAAAAAAATGTGCGTTTCCTGATATAAGAATAACCTGCACCAGACCTGATATTCCTACAGACGAACGCAATATAGCATACAAGGTATGCAAAGCCTTTTTCAAGACCGTGATAGAATTGCCCTTTGACAGCATTACAATACACATTGACAAAAAAATACCCAGCAGCGCGGGGCTTGCAGGTGGCAGCGCCGACGGAGCTGCTGTTCTAAAAGGGCTTAATAGTCTCTGCGGAGATATTCTGTCATATGATGAGCTTTGTAAAATCGGTGCGTCGGCAGGGGCTGATATTCCGTTTTGCATTGTCGGCGGCACAGCGCTTTGCGAGGGCATAGGCGAAAAAGTAACTCATCTCAATCCCTTGCCCGATTGCGAAATATTAGTCGTAAAGCCTGATATTTCTATTTCAACTACTCAATCATACAAGAGATTTGATAAGCTGAAGAATCCCAGATTTTCCGATTTTGACACGTTTTTAGCGGCTCTTGAGGCAGGTGACTTACATTTGATTTCACGCTGTCTTTCAAACTCGCTTGAGGACGCCTCAGATGAAAGAATAATCGCCGATATAAAAAGCGTTATGCTAAAATCAGGCGCGCTGGGCGCTATGATGACCGGCAGCGGTTCGGCAGTCTTCGGTATTTTTGACAGTAAATTAAAAGCAAAGAAGTGCTATTTAAAATTTATCAGAAAAATGTTTTGCAGTATTTGCAATCCACTAAAAAGGTTTAATTCTTTGCCGGGTATGCCCGTTAAACATTTATCTGACGTTCGTACTAATTACCTGCAAAGATTTTAAATACACTTTCCAAACTTCTCGCTCTAAAGCAATCAGAGCCGGCAGAAACATCTGCCGGCTCTTTAAATATTATATTTATAAAGGGAAGTCCTGTAAAACAGGACTTCCCATGATTTTTATATAAGCTTTATCTAAGCCTTTACCTCATCTGAATACTTTCCGTAATACTTATATCCGCCGTACAGCTTTAACGCTCTTATCTTAAACTTATGCTTTCCTGCGGTGAGATATTTTATCTTAGCCTTAGACTTAGACGACGAAACTGTTTTTACACATCTGTATGTCTTACCGTCTCGCATATAAATCATATACTTTTCAGCGCCGTTTACCTGCCTCCACGATATAGTAACATTACCTCCGGAATCCTTTTTAGCAGTAACGCTTTTTACCTTACCGGGCTTAGTGGTAGCATACGCCTTCTTTGACGCGCCGCTGTAGACTTTTACTCCTGAAATTTTCTTTATGGCCTTTACCTTGAATGTATATGTCGTGCCTGATTTTAGCTTTTTAAGCTTTACCGAGTGTTTCTTGCCCGAAACCGTTGCAAGATTTGTACACTTGCCTTCGTTTGCGCCCGCGTATACGGCATAGCCGTTCGCTCCGCTTATACCTGTCCACGACAGTTTTATGCACGACGCTGACTTGGTAACAGCAGTCAGATTTTTCGCCTTGTCAGGTCTTGTACAAGCCGTCAGCATAGATGAATATTTACCTAGATAGTTCTTGCCGTGCGCCTTTTTGTAAGCTCTTACCTTGAACTTATAAGCCGACGCTTTCTTAAGACCCAAGATTTTATACGAATTTGTCTTTAAATCGGCGATCTTTACATACTTTTTCTTTGACGGGTCGTATTTGAATACCCTGTAACCAGAAACATCTCCCGCAGTATCCCATGAAAGCGTTACCGAGGTCTTGCTGCTGCCCGATACCCTCAGATTTGTAACGGTTTTAGGCTTTACAGTTACTGTGCAAACTGCCTTGACGCCGCTTACTGCCTTTGATGTTATAGTTACAGCTCCCGCATTTACTCCTGTGACAACTCCGCGGTTTGATACTGTCGCAACAGAATCGTCGCTCGAGGTCCATGTCAGAATATCATTTGTGTTTTCAGGGAGCATCTTGCTTGTTACTGTTTTTGCCTGCCCTGCCACAACCGTCAAAGCGTTCGCTCCCAGCATTACGCTAGACGCAAGCGGCTGTCCCACTACATAGAACTCCGCAATATTGCTCGAAACACCATTGTCGGACCCTGAATAGTTAATAACCTGCGCCGCATAGTGTCCCATTGGAAGTGTAAGCTCAGTATAGCCGCCTATAACACTTTCTGTAGACGAGATAAGATCATCGCTACCGTATGCGCCGCTTGAACTGTAGTTGTATATGTTAAGCGTTGAATTTGTCGTCTTGCTGCCCGTTGTCCACGAAAAACTTCTTAAAACACCCTCCATAGACGCATAGTCTGTAGTTAAAACAGGCTTTGTATTTGCATCAGCTCCGCTGTATCTGAAAAAGCTTACATCAGATTCCAGATTGTTTAAATTGACCGTCCTGTTGTACTTCGCATAACAGCCGTTGTTATCATACCATGTCCAGTTTTGCTCGAATAAAACTACTTCGCTGCCGTTTACCTGCTTAACTATTGCCCAGTGTGATGAGTTGCCATATATGTCGCCCACCTGAGGTGTTTTTACCTTCGTGAAATACCCTGCATCACATAAAGGCGTGCTGCCCGGCCATAGATTGTATACTGTACAGCCGTATACCGCTAAATAAAATTTCTTTATAAGCGCAGCACAGCAGTATACAGGATCGTCCCACATCTCTGACGCATTACTGTCGTTTCTTGGTATGTATATAGCGTTTACTTTAACTCCTTTATATGTCATTGTGTCAACTACCTGTCCTTCTTTCGCTACCTTTACGGTAACAGGAACTGTAGCCGCCTTCGTACTGATAGGTACGGCATATGCCGTGACCATAAGTATAAGCGCTATGCATATTGACGCAATGCGCTTATGTATTTTTATTCCTTGCATTTATATCTCCTTACATAACACATTACACACTCTTTTTACTCAGCGCTCTTCTCTTTTTCTGCTAAGTAAATAATTCTTTTGTATTCTACATAATAACACATCTTTTGTTAAATTGCAACCGCATCGCTGACGTTGCCTCTTATTCTTCTTGCATCATATTGAATTATATAAATTCTGATAGCTTAATGCCGACTTGTTCCAGCTAAAGTCCTCCTTCATTGCATGAACAACCAGCCTTCCCCAAATCATCTTGCTGTCGTAAAACGCTCTCGCCCTTGCACAAGCATCAAGCATATCATGAGCGTTGTATGTCTTAAAAGTAAAGCCGTTTCCCCTTATATCGCCTAAATGAGCCTCCCCTGCGTCGGTAATACTGTCTCTAAGTCCTCCCGTTTCACGTACTATCGGGATCGTTCCGTATCTTAGCGCGATCATCTGCGCTAAGCCGCATGGCTCGCTCTGCGACGGCATCAGAAACATATCTGCGCCTGCATAGATCCTCTTTGAAAGCTCAGGAATAAAGCCTATCTTTACCCCAACCCTGTCAGGATAGCGATATGCCATCTCATTGAAAAAGTCTTCGTAAATCTTCTCTCCCGAGCCGAGTATCGCAAATTTGTACCCCAAATTTACAATATCCTCGAACACGTATTTTATAAGATCAAGTCCCTTGTGCGATACGAACCTTGTCACTATTCCGATTATAGGCTCACTTCCCGATCTTAGACCCATCTCGTCGCAAAGTCTTTTCTTGCATACCCTCTTGCCGAACATATCGTTTAAACCGTAATTCTTCGGAATAACCGGGTCGGTCTCAGGATTGTATATGTCACGGTCAATTCCGTTTAAAATCCCGCTTAGCTTATACTGCTTGTTGACTAGCTCCCTGTCCATTCCGTGCGCGTACCACGAATCTAAAATCTCCCATGCGTAGCTCGGCGATACAGTCGTAACCCTGTCTGATACCTCAATAGCCGCTTTCATAAAGTTTACATCGCCGTCATATTCAAGCAAATCAGTATGATATAGAGGTATTCCCATCAAATCGTTGATTAGCTCTAATCCGTACTGACCCTGATACTGTATGTTGTGTATCGTGAATACTGTTTTAATATCCTCGTATCCCGACTGGTAACGGTAGAAAATATCGTAATATACCGGCACTAACGCTGTCTGCCAGTCGTTTGCGTTTATAACGTCAGGCTTGAAATCAATGTGATGCAATAGCTCAAGCACCGCCCTTGAGAAAAATATATATCTCTCTGCGTCATCATAAAAACCGTATAAGCCGTTCCGTGAAAAATAGTACTCATTATCCAGC
The DNA here is from genome assembly GCA_947631265.1 of uncultured Clostridia bacterium. Lineage (GTDB taxonomy): Bacteria > Bacillota > Clostridia > Oscillospirales > Ruminococcaceae > UMGS1601. Next base: position 8,909 of record CANRKQ010000024.1, read on the forward strand.
AGATAATAGGTTACTCCGTTTACGTTCGCTGTGAATACACCGCAGTACTGATTCCTCCACGCTACCGGTACGGTGAAATTTGTTATAAATGTCAGCTTTTCTGTAAGCTCCGGCTTTATTGTTCCGTACTTGGGTATCACTACCCTGCAATCATTTCCGATTTCATTCAATGCCCTCGGCAATGAGCCTGCTACATCTGCTAATCCTCCCGACGCCGCATATGGTAACGCCTCGCTTGCTGTATATAATATTTTCAAAACATTATCCTCCATTCAATTTTTTATGTATCAGACGGCGCTTTGTCATTGTAACACCACCGCTTATTGAAATCAAGATGTAATTATTTCATCTTCTGTCTATTTATTCCTGTCCCTTTCCATAGTCTCTTTAACTGCCCTGTTGAGAAACTTGTTTAAAGTACCGTCGTATTCTTTTGCGTGCTCTGTAATGCTTTCCTTTTCACCTTTTGGTACTTGCATTTCCAACCTGTCATAGTGATTTTTATTATATTTATTATGAGCCTTTATCTGTGCTTTGGTTGCTGGCATATTTTTACCACCTTTATGTCGTTCTCAATTCCCGTCAATTATTTTTATCTCTTTTCATAGTCTCTTTAACTGCCCTGTTGAGAAACTTGTTTAAAGTACCGTCGTATTCTTTTGCGTGTTCTGTAATGCTTTCCTTTTCACCTTTTGGTACTTGCATTTCTAGTCTGTCATAATGATTTTTTTTATACTTGTTATTTGCTTTTATCTGAGCCTTAGTTGCAGGCATATTTTTACCACCTTTATGTCGTTCTCAATTCACGTCAATTATTTTTATCTCTTTTCATAGTCTCTTTAACTGCCCTGTTGAGAAACTTATTTAAAGTACCGTCGTATTCTTTTGCGTGTTCTGTAATACTTTCCTTTTCACCTTTTGGTACTTTCATTTCCATTCTATCATAATGATTTTTATTATATTTATTTGTAGCCCTTTGCTGAGCTTTACTTACAGACATATCTTTACCACCTTTAAATTATTATTCAAATAAAATATAACACAATTGTATACTTTCGTCAACATTTACAAATAAATCTAGTTGTTATTTGTTTACTTTGTCTATTGAAATTATAATGTCGTCAGGATATAATAATATCATACTAAACAAAAAGGAAGTGACATAATGAAAAAGAAAAAAACCAAAAAAACAATTAGAGTTATTGAAATGGACGAACTAAGTCATCAAGCCAACATATTATCGGGACTTTCTCATGTATGCGCAATGTATTTGAGCTTTACAAAAGAGAATGATTTCCTCCAGAATGCTCTTGAATGTCTGAATAATGAGGCGGATAAGCATCAAGATTACTGCAATTTACTTCTTGATAAAATTAGTACCTAATCTTTGCTAATAAATAGCGTTTTTTGCAAAGTAAAGCCCGCCGACAGCGTGACACTGTACCCAGTTCGCGTAGCACACTTTGGAGCATACAAATTTTTTGTATCTCGCATTTGTTTTTTGTATAATATTAAACTAAAGTAATGCCCGCCGTTGTACAAACTTTAACATTTTTTAGACTACCCAAAGGCGGCAGGGGTGACCCCTGCACGCAGTCCGCGTAGTACACTTTGGAGCATACAAATCTTTTGTATCTCGCGTTTGTTTTTTGTATAATGTTAAACTAAAGTAAAGCCCGCCGTTGTACAAACTTTAACATTTTTCAGACTACCCAAAGGCGGCAGAGGATGCAACGTCACCGTTGCCGCCGGCAGGGGTGACCCCTGCACGCAGTCCGCGTAACACACTTTGGAGCATACAAATTTTTTGTATCTCGCGTTTGTTTTAATATAAGGTTAAACTAAAGTAAAGCCCGCCGTTGTACAAACTTTAACATTTTTCAGACTACCCAAAGGCGGCAGAGCCACCGGCGGCTCGCCGGTTGCCTAGACGGATGCTCCTTTGCCTATGAACATAGGATAATCGTCAGAAGAAATCAATGTTCTGTCATTTGCAATTGACACATTCTTATCGGTAATGACGTTCTGAACCTTACTGCCGTCGCCGATGATAGTATCCTGCATTAAAATTGCATTTTTCACTGTTACACCCTTGCCAATGTTCACTCCGCGGAACAATACTGAATTTTCAACTGTTCCGTCGATCACGCAGCCGTCAGCCACCAGAGAATTAGCCACATGGCTGTTAAGACCGTACTTTGAGGGAGCGTTATCTCTTACTTTCGTATAAATAGGTCTTCTGAGCGTAAAAAGCTCCTTACAGTTATCAATATTGAGAAGATCCATATTAGCCTCAAAGTAGCTTTTCTCGCTGTATATTTTTTTGAAATAGCCCGAATATTCATAAGCCACTATTTTAAGCTCACCAAGCTTGCTTTGAAGAATATCCCTTTCAAAGCTGTACCTACCCTGAGCGATCGCCGTCTGAACCAAATCAACCAAGAAATTCTTTTTGATTATGAACATATTAAGACTCAGCGTACAAACTCCCGAAAGATTCGAGCCGATAAGCACATCTTTTACAACATTGTTCGAATCTATAGACAGTACTGTGCTTGATTTGATAAGCTCAGTATTATACTGACCTGTATGGGTAATGCAGGTAATATCTGCGCCGCTTTGAATATGAGCCGACAAAACGGGCTTATAATCAATATTAGCAACAACGTCGCAGTCGGACATCAAAACATACTCAGCGTGAACGCTTTTAATGAAGTTTAGAACACCGTACAATGCCTCAAGCCTACCCCTATAGAGCTTACTTTCAACGTTGCTGAACGGCGGAAGCAGATATAATCCGCCTTTCTTTCTTGACAAATCCCATTCTCTGCCTGTACCCAAGTGGTCGATAAGCGACTGATAGTTATACTTTGTTATAACTCCCACAGTAGATATTCCGCTATTTACAAAATTGGAAAGCGGAAAGTCAATCATTCTGTATCTTCCGCCGAAAAGGATAGAGCCCATAGTTCTCGCTTTTGTAAGATCCTTAACGGTACTGTCGTGCATATTAGCAAAAACCAGCCCCAAAACCTTTCCCATATTAGAAGTTCCCATTTAAGCTCATCCTTTCTCTAAATACTTTCCGAAATAATTTCTTTAGGCGCAACAACCTTGCCCGAGGATATTTTTATATCCTGACCTACTACTGCAACACCCCACTCATCTCTGTTCGGCATATCCTCAGGACGCCTTCCGACATGAGCGCCGTCGCATATTTCTGAGTTCTCACCGATAATCGCGTATTCTACCTTAGCCCCCGAACGTATGACTGCTCCCGGCATAAGTATAGAATCGGTAACTATTGCGTCCTTTTCTATAATAACGCCGTCTGACAGCATTGAAAAATCGACTGTTCCATCTATCACACAGCCCTCGGTAACCATAGAGTTCTGAATTTTCGCGCTCTTACCTATAACCTGAGGAGGCAGCGCAGGATTTCTCGAATAGATTTTCCACGAAGGGTCGTACAGATCTATAGGAATGTTAGGATTTATAAGGTCCATATTTGCCTCCCACAGACTGTCTATAGTTCCCACGTCTTTCCAATACCCATCAAACCTGTAGGCATACAGCTTTTGATTATCTCTCAGAAGTGCTGGTATTATATCCTTACCGAAGTCTTTAGAATTGTTTTCTGACTCGTCCATCTCATTTTCGGTAAGATACTTTTTGAGAATATCGTAGGTAAAAATATATATTCCCATTGAGGCAAGCGTACTTTTCGGCTCAGGCGGTTTTTCTACAAAGTCGTAAATCTGACCGTCCTCATGAGCAAACATAATTCCGAACCTTGACGCCTCGTCTATAGGTACGTTGATAACCGCAATAGTAGCCGCCGCTCCTTTTTCCTTGTGAAAGCTGAGCATTTTATCGTAATCCATCTTATATATATGGTCGCCCGAGAGAATTATAACGTACTCAGGGTCATATCTTTCTATAAACGAAAGATTCTGATAAATTGCGTTAGCAGTACCCTGATACCAGTCAGCGCCTGTCTGCGACTGATACGGCGCAAGAATATGAACCCCTCCGTGTACTCTGTCCAGATCCCACGGCTGACCGTTTCCGATATAGTCGTTCATAACCAGAGGCTGATACTGCGTCAGCACGCCTACCGTATCGATTCCCGAATTTACGCAGTTAGACAGAGGAAAGTCTATTATTCTGTACTTTCCCCCGAAAGGCACAGCCGGCTTTGCGACCTTCTGCGTAAGTGCATACAGCCTGCTGCCCTGACCTCCTGCCAAAAGCATTGCGACGCATTCCTTTTTGTTAAACATACACCTTCACCTACTTACTGTTTTTGTTTTTTCTTTTTTGTTCCAAAACTTTTGCCGATTTACTTGTATTTAAGTTCTTCTTTTGAGATTTTCTTTTAACCTTTCTGCGTTTAAAATACATAACCGAAAACGCAGGTATCTTAATAGTTATCGACTGGTCAAATCCGTGCATAGCCACCGCAGAAGTCCTTACAGGCTTATTTGTGACCGGACTTCCGTCATCAGAGGAAGAGTTGAATACCTCCTCATAAACACCCTTCTTCGGAACACCGAATGAATACAACTCACGTTCTACGGGTACAAAATTGCATACTGTGATAATCTCGTTTCCGTCTCTGTCCAGCCGTCTGAATATTATAATGCTCTGTCTGAAGTCGTCGTTTGATATCCACGAAAAGCCCTCCCATGAATAGTCTATTTCCCAGAACGGCTTGTTATCCTTGTAAAAGTGATTAAGATTTCTGACAAAGCTCTGAAAATTCCTGTGATTTTCATATTGGTCAATCATAAACCACTCAAGACCGTTTTCATAGTCCCATTCTCTGAACTGTGCAAATTCACTTCCCATAAACAGAAGTTTTTTACCGGGGTGTGCGGTCATATACGCCAAAAACGCTCTGGACTGCGCAAACTTCTGATCGGTATCCCCAAACATCTTATTTATAAGCGAACCCTTTCCGTGTACCACCTCGTCATGCGAAATGGGAAGAATGAAGTTTTCAGAAAAAGCATAGAAGAACGAGAACGTAAGCGTATTGTGATGAAACGCCCTGTTTATAGGGTCCTGAGACATATACATAAGCATATCGTTCATCCAGCCCATATTCCACTTAAAGTTAAAGCCCAGACCTCCGTCGCTGACGGGCTTTGAAACCATAGGCCATGCTGTTGATTCCTCGGCTATAATCATAGCCTTCGGAAACTTGCGGAACACCTCTGAATTCAAATCCTGCAAAAACCTTATAGCCTCCAGATTTTCGTTGCCGCCCTTTTCGTTTGCAATCCATTCGCCGTCTCTTCTGTCATAGTCGAGGTAAAGCATAGATGCAACAGCGTCAACTCTCAGTCCGTCGATGTGATATTTCTCTAGCCAGTAAACAGCGTTTGAGATCAAAAACGACCTGACCTCCGCTCTGCCGTAGTCGAACACCTTTGTACCCCACGAGTAATGCTCGCCCTTTCTCGGATCGCTATATTCATAACAGGATTCTCCGTCAAACTCGAAAAGCCCTGCCGCGTCCTTCGGAAAATGCGCGGGTACCCAGTCGAGAATTACGCCAATTCCCGCATTGTGGAACATATCTACCATCTTCATAAAATCCTCTGGCGTTCCGAACCGCGAAGTCGGCGCATAGTATCCGATGCACTGATATCCCCACGATCCGTCGAAAGGATATTCCGCAAGCGGCATAAACTCAATATGCGTGTAGCCCATATCAGTAATGTACGGTATCATCTCCTGAGCAAACTTTGTATATGACAGAAAATTGCCGTCATCGTACTTCCTCCACGAACCCAGGTTGACCTCATATATGTTTACAGCGGAATTTATTATATCAGTCCTGTCCATTCTTTCACGCCATACGCTGTCAGTCCAGTTAAAGCCGTCAATGTCGTAAATTTTTGTCGCCGTTGCAGGTGCTGTTTCCATATGCTTGCCATATGGATCGGATTTCATAAGCTTTTTACCCGACCTTGTTGTTATGCAGTATTTATATATATCGTATTTCTCAAGACCTGCAATAAAAGTTTCCCATACCTCGGTATCTGCAATTTTCTCCATAGGATTTTTACTTTCGTCCCACGAATTAAAATCGCCCACAACCGAAACAGCCCCCGCATGAGGAGCCCATACCCTGAAATAATATCCGCTTACATTGTCCTTTTCGCCCCTTACAGAGCCGAAAAATTTATATGTTTCAAAATTAGTTCCCTCGTGAAATAAGTGTAAAGGCGCTTTATAGCTCTCAGGAATTCTTTCCATATCTTAAATAGACTTTGCTGCAATGCAAAGTTCTCCTTTCTGTTGTTTGGGATTAGCTTGTTTAGATAAAAGTTAAAAGTTAGAAATCAGAAATTGCAGTACACTTTTAATTTAATACAGAGCAGCCTCCTGCACTCTATTAAACCCTACCTAAAACTTTTCAATCTAACATCTAACTTTTAGTTTACACCCTTTTAACTTTTTTTTCAATAGTTTTTGTATAATTTTTAGAATTCCCACAGAAAATATTATGCTTTTTTGTTCAATATTACCATACTTATATGCATAAATTATCAATATTATCTTTTACTTATTCTGCTGCAAATCACAGTAATGTCGTCGTGCTTTAAAGCGGCGCCTTCAGACGCTGAAAGCTCGCCTATACCTCTTGAGATCTCATCAAGCGTCATCTTAAAAACCTCTTTTCTGTTTCTCAAAACAGTTCTTACAGCGCTCTCGCTGACGCCGTCGCTGCAAATTATGACCAAATCGTTTTTAAACAGCTTGTTTCTTATCTGATTTACACTTGTTTCCGAGAGTATTCCTAGAGGGAATGCATAGCCTTCAATCTTTTTCAGTTGACCGTCTCTGTACAGATAGCTTGGACCTGCCCCTGCCTTTAGTATATTCAGATATCCTCCGCACAGATCAAACTTTACCAAATCCAGAGTGGCAAATGATTCCTCCCAGCACTTTACCTGCAATACGGAATTCAGCAGCTTTACGGTAGTAGCATCAGAAACGCCTGCTGTAAGAAGTCGCGCGGCTAGATTTACTGTAAACATTGAATCAAGTCTTGCTCTGTTTCCCGTTCCCATTCCGTCTGAAAGTATCACATAGCTTTCCGTATTATTTATTGTAAGCTTTTCATAATAATCCCCCGAATGCTGTCCTGAAACGCTGGACGCCTGATAAAAGCCCTGTTCAAGAGCATACACAGGCCGTTCTGAATATTCAAGTCTTGTTGTTTCACCAATTGTAACCTTTCTGGGCATTTCGAGATCGCAGCCTGTAATATCGCTTAACTCTACTGTAAGCCTTACCGCGTCAATCTGCGACTGAGAGCTGTAGAAAATTTCGCCTCTCAGCATTTTTCTTTCATCGACATATATACACACACGCTGATTTTCTCCTCCCAGTCTTTTTACCAGCTCGCTTGCTCTTGACGAAAGCCCCACGTCTACATTCATAAGCTTTGACACGTCATGCGAAATATCGCTCAGAACATCTCCCATAGTTTCAAGCTGTGTAGACAGAAACTCACGCATTTCCCGCAGCTTTCTCGATGAGCTTTGTTCAAACAGCATGTTTGTATACATAAGATTGTATGTATTGGCTAAAAGCTCTTTTCTTATACAATCGGGATGCTTTTTTGATATATCCTCTTCACTTAATTTTTCCATACACGCAATCTTTCTCTGTAGCTGTGTAAACACACTTTTTGTTTCGCAATCCTTTCGCTGCCAGCAGGTTACGTTCATAGGACATTCCCTGCACACACTGTCTCTGACCAGCTTGCCCAGCTGAGTAGGAGTGACTTTTTTCTCCATAGCCTCTGTAACGGTTGAAATCTGGTTCTTCACATCATGCAACGCTCCCGATGCAAACGAAATTTTTGATGAAACGGTTTTATTTGAAATCTCTGTAGCCTTATTTGTTCCGCTTACGAGCTTTAACGCCCCTGTTACCTTACCCTCGGGAACAGCTAAATATATAACTGCTCCTGCAATCAAATCGGCAAAGAGCTTAAAGGTATCGGGGTTCATACCGATAGTTATCAGCGAAACGAGGGATACTAATATAAAAACAAAAATTATTGCGATAATTCCAAAAGAGGCAAAAGCTCCGCATATCAGCCCCGAGGTAGCAAGCAGAAGGGTGTTTTTTGCAAGCCCGGGAGCGCACAGTATAACTCCGCAGGTTGCCAGAGCTCCGCAGACTGCACCGCCGATATGCTTGTATCTGTTAACGGCAAAAAGCATTATTACCACACCGAAAGCACGTCCCAAATTTATTCCCAAAACCGAGACAGAAGTAAGCGTTGCTACAAGCATTACATATAGTATGCTCAAACCCACTCCATTTAATCCCTTTATGCTTATTATGCCTGTTTTCTTGTAATTCTCATAGCAGTATTTTGAAAAGAACACAAGAAAAAAACATAGCACCGACGCGAATGCTCTGTAAACTATCACATCATACCTCGTATTCATTACGAGGCTTAACAGAGCTCCGAAAAAAAGAGTTACCGCACCCGACATTACCGCAAGCGAAAAGGGCGAATGATCATATGTATGCGGAAATACAAACGTCTTGAGCACAACTATTGTTGACATAGCGCATATGCTGGAAATACCCTCTGAGATATTACCGTTAATAACATAAGAAAGCACCGCCGCTATAAATGCAGGTACAGAGCTGAAACCTGATATTGAAACAATTACAATATTAACCGGCGAGTTAAAGCCCAGTATATTTCCCTTGCTCGAAATGTACCCCAGAACCATAGCAAGCCCCATCAGCGAAAAGCTTTTTATTTTCTCCTCATTTTTCTCCAAAACCTGAAAATTTAACATTCCTATCACCATATGCTAACCAAAATTTCTACACTTAAATCTTTCAGTAGATATTTCAATATTACAATGCATATGACAGAAAAAATGTCGCAAACAGCGTATTACAATAGGTTTTCATTTTTGACAAATAGCCCTATTTGAGATTAAAATCAGAAAGTAGATACAGGGACTAACCTCTATCCTCTAACCCTTAATCTCCGACTTCTAATCTCTAACTCTAATCTCTAAACTTTGACTTCTAACCTCTAAACACAAACCGGCAGCTTGATTTTTACAAAGAAAAAAGCGTTCGGATCTCTCTGCAAGTTTCATCTTTCTTTTAGCACTTGCAGATTTTCCGAACGCTATATTTTTTGCTATTAAATTATTTTTCATATTGTCTTATTGCTCAGTCTTAGATTTGTTATTTTTAAAAACCGAGTGATATATCTTACCTGCAATACGCCTCACAAGCGAACGTCTTGCATATTCAAGACTTTTCTTTGTTTCATCAAGCTTAGCCTTTAAATCGTCAAGCTTTTTCTCCATATCCTCATTCTGAAGTTCAATCATTCTGCCGCATATAAGCACAAGCTCCTCAGAGGAATACACTTTTCCTTCGTCATTGAATTTTTCAATTTCATCTCTGAAAAGTACACCGTCTTCTCTGTTCATATACTCTCTTGCAACGGCTGTGTTGCCCTCATTGTATTTTCCCAGAAATGCTTTCTGCTGTTCATAGGTAAAATATTTGGTTTTTATAACCCCAAATTTGTTCTCTGTTTCACTCTGAGCCGTTCTTAGATACTTGACCGCCCAGTTCATTTTCGATCTGAAACAGTCCATTTTGTTAAGTATTCTCTTCACCTCAAGGTAACTTCCGTGAAGACTTGTGTTGGCAACAATGTCCGCTGATTCGTATCTGTCGTCTAACTCAAGACCCAGAACCTTCAGAAAATCTGATATAAGCGTGTTTCCGTTGCCCTCGTACTGCTGCTTTTCATAGACGCGGACAATAATGTTTTCCTTTCCTACAACCGCTGCGATCTTCTCAAGCTGATTGTAATAATCAAGCTTGAAATAATTGTATGAATCAGAATTAACATAATCCTGAAAGCTCTTTTGCATAGTCTCTCTTACCTGCTGCGACCAATAGGACTCTATCAGCTGATCCTGTCTTCTTAAATATACGATTACCTTTAAGTCTATTCCGCGCTCAGTAAGAGCGTCTTTAAGTACTGACCAAAAATTTTTACGTTTCCAATATCCGTTCCAGATGTTTTCGTCAGATAATATAATATTCGGATAAGTGTTCGCCAGCTCCTTTATCTTATCCAATCCCTCGTAAAAACGCTCGTCTTCGGATTTGCGTATTTCAGCCTCTTCCTCCGGTCCGCACATTTTATGATATACCATAAAATGTGCATTTCGGTTAACTCCTATACCCGGAAATCTGTAGCCGAAATCAGGATAACAATATCCCTGCTCCTCAAGCAGCTCTCTGTTTAACGGCAGAAACTT
>CANRKQ010000025.1 GCA_947631265.1 uncultured Clostridia bacterium
ACAGCTGCCAGAATAACTCCTCCGATAAATGCTCCGGAAATATTGGATTTTTTATCTATCAGATCAACATAATCGGCAAGCTTGACCGAAAGGACTACAACCATTACGGCAAGTACTGCATAACAAATACTCCAAAGTACTAAATTCATAATGTTATAATCTACTCCTTTATTATAATTATTTATTAAAATAATTTATTGTAATTAGTATTGGTAATTCACCTATACGCGCTTACCCTGTAGAGTGTTTCGCCGACGAGCCGTCTGTGGAAGGGCTTCGCCCTTGACCCGCAAGCCTTTTGAAAAAGGCTTGATCGAAAACATTTGGTTGTATATATTTGAAAGACTAAATTATAAATCAAAATACTTAATGAAATTACCACCTAGTATTTTTTTGTTCTCGTCATCAGTCAGGTTAAGCCTCATAAATCGTTGAATTTCACCGAAGTGATCCCACATGGGAAAATCAGTTCCGAAGAAGATATTGTCAGAGCCGAAACCTCTTATAATATCCTTTGCGTAATCGGGAGACAAAAACTCAAGAGAAGAGCTTGTATCAAAATATATGTTCTTGCCGAAGAGACAGTCTACAGCCTCGTTCCATCGCTCATATCCCCCCAGATGCGCAGCGAACACATCAAGTTTCGGAAAAGCTTTCATCACGCTTTCAAGCCTTTTCGGACGGGAATAATCATATCTGGGATCTCCCATATGAATAAGAATAGGCAGTCTGCCCTCGACGGCTTTGTATATTTTTTCGGCTTTGTCATCGTCAATGTAAAACTCCTGAAAGTCGGGGTGAATTTTTACACCCTTTAAGCCTCCGTTTATTATACGGTCAACTTCTTTCTCTATGTTATCATAATCGGGGTGCAGAGTTCCGAATCCTACAAATTCAGAATGAATCTTACACTCGTTCATTATGAAATCGTTTATACTTTCTACCTGATGAGGAACAGTTGCTGTCGAGCAAACAAGGTAGTGCTTAACGCCTATTCTGCTGCCGCAGTTAATAAGCTCGTCTGGAATTCCGTTTTTGCATGACATAGGCAGACTGTAAAAGTCGCCTATTGACGAAACCGCCTTTTCAGATATTTTTTTTGGAAAGATATGTGTATGTGCGTCACATATCTCGTAGCTGCTGCAAAATTCCGTAATTTCTTTAATGTCAAACATTTTTATCTCCGATCTTTCTATTCAGTATGTCTTAGCTAAAGCTATTATTTGTTGATATAATAAAATATATTACATATTATCTCTGAGGCTCAATCAGTATAATTGAAAGATTATCACGGCTGCCTTTTTTTGCAGACATATCTATGAGTCTTTCAGCCTTTTTGCCGATTGTTTCTGATAAGCCGAGAACAGTTTTTATATCGCTGCCTGATAGTTTATCCGAAATACCGTCTGAGCAAATCATTAAAGTATCTCCCGTTTCAAGCTTTTCAGAAATGTTTGTTAAGTCTACCATGGGATATTGCTTTGTATTTCCCAGAGAAGAAATAATAACGTGCTTGATTTTTTCACTATCCTTTTCAAATATTTTTGTTCTGCCTGTTTCGTTTAAAAACTGACTTAGCGACTGATCGGTTGAAATCTGTTTTAGATTGCCGTCTTTTAAAAGATATGCTCTGCTGTCGCCGACATTTATGCACGAGATATTATTGTCAGCGTCAAATGCGACAAGGCATAGGGTAGTCTGCATATTAAACGATTCAGGATGCTCTCTGCCGTACTCAATGAGTTCGTCGTGTATACCGAATACTCTTGTCTTAAGCTCGGTAACCTTTGTATATGTAGTCATTAAAAGCTTTTCAAGCGTCATCGAGGAGGCTATCTCCCCGGATTTTTCTCCGCCTACTCCGTCACAGACGGCAGCGAAAAACGGAGGCGCCATTTCAGTTTCTAAAATCCCGTCGGTGCAGATGCTTTCACCTATTATGATAGCGTCTTCGTTTTTTTTTCTATATTTACCGATATCGGTAATTCCGTAAGTGTTAAAACGCATAAAATTACTATGCTCTCTACAGAGCATTTTCCCTTCATTATAGTTTTGATTTATATTATGTTTCATTTAATAAAGCTAAGCTTATTAAAGCAGATAAAAACAGATTATTGTAATAGGAATATCAAGTCGCTGCTTTAAACAAGTATATTTATTATTATACTACTAAAGAAAGTACAAATCAATATTTTTATTGAACATATAAAATCTTTTCAAAAGTAAAAAACAAATTTCAAGCATAACTCAGGTACAAGCCGAATAAGTATGAAACATATACAATTAAGGATATGCTTTAAAGGCTATAGCGTAATTATTTTGCGCAGGATGGAGGTTCAAAATGCTTGACATATTGGAGCAAAAACAAATAGAAAGAAAAGAGAATATGATAGGTCTGAGCAGCGACGAGGCTAAAAGAAGACAAAAGCTATACGGGAAAAACCAGCTTGAAAAGCCAAAAAAGCCGAACGCTTTAAAGATATTCGGAAATCAGTTTAAGGATATTTTAGTTATCATTCTTTTATGCGCGACGGTTGTATCTGTTTTAGTCGGAGAAATATATGACGCGTTTACAATTACTATTATAGTGGCGCTTAATTCTATAATAGGGTTTATTCAGGAGTTCAGGACAGAGAGAACTTTAATGTCTTTGGAAAAGCTTGCTGCCCCGACTGCTAAGGTTTACAGAGACGGAAGGCTTATAAAAATTCCGTCTGAGGATATGGTTATCGGGGACGTTTTCGAGGTGGAAACGGGTGACAGAATTCCATGTGACGCGTACATAAGAGAACAGAATTTTTTAAGCTGTGATGAGTCGGTCTTAACAGGTGAGTCTAAATCTGTTTCAAAACAGGCAAGGGATAATGAAAACTTCTTTTCGGATTTGAATCTGCCGTATATGCTGTATATGGGAGGAGTAGTTACCAGAGGAAATGCCGTAGCTGAGGCAACAAGCATAGGCAAAGACACTCAAATGGGAAAGGTAGGAAGTATGCTGCACTCGATTGAGGCAGGAGAAACTCCCTTACAGGGCAAGCTTAAATCTCTTTCAAAGGTGCTCGCTATAATTTGTATGGCGGTCTGCGTTGTAGTTACTACCGCTGGAATAATACGCGGTGAAAATGTTTTCACTATGCTGATGACCGGAATTACAATAGCTATTGCAGCAATTCCCGAGGGACTGCCTGCAGCTGTTACTATTGCGCTTGCGCTTGCTGTTTCAAGAATGCTGAAGAAAAACGCACTTGTCAGAAAACTTCACTCGGTTGAGACTTTGGGCTCGGCTACGGTGATCTGCACAGATAAGACAGGTACCTTAACTGAAAATAAAATGAAGGTGACAGAGCTTTCGACTATTGAAAATGATTTTGAACTCAGGGATTTAAAGGAAAACGGAGAATTTTATTTAAAGGGGGAGAGTATTAAAGCAGAACCTGTATCATTGCCGTCTCTTTATGAAATGCTGAGGTGCTCAGTTGCCTGTAACAATTCAAAGGTATCAATTAAAGAAGAGCTTATAGGTAACAACACAAGAAACAGAAGGAATATTTTAAAAACATATGAGACATCGGGAGATCCTCTTGAGGCAGCAATGAAAATTGCAGGCTTGGCTGCGAATATCACATATGAGGGCGAGGAGTTCAAAAGGCTTTATGAAGATCCGTTTGAAAGCGAAAAGCGCAGAATGACCGTAAGGGTAGTAGATAAGTCGGGGCTTGAAATTGAGTATACAAAGGGCGCTTTGGACGTTATAATAGATAACTGCGAGTATTATTTTCAGGGCAGAGAGCTAAAACAGCTGGGCATATCCGAAGTAAAGCTTATTGAGAATAAGCGTGATGAGATGTCAAAGAACGGTCTGAGGGTTATCGCATTTTCAGAGGTTGTTGGAGGAAAGCGTATCTTTCTGGGAATTATGGGTCTTCTGGATCCGTTAAGACCTGAGATAAAGCACTCTATAGCGCTTTGCAAAAGAGCAAAGATTAAGGTAATAATGCTTACAGGCGACCATAAGCTTACCGCTTGCGAAATTGCCAAAAGGGCGGGAATAATTAAAAGTGATGATGAGGCTCTGAACGGCAGCGAGATAGATGAAATGGACGATCAGGAGCTTATTTTTGCACTTAAAAAAGTAAGGGTGCTTTCAAGGGTAAGTCCTGCGCATAAGCTAAGGATAGTAAGGCTGTTAAAGGCAAACGGAGAAATTGTTGCTATGACGGGCGACGGAGTAAACGATGCTCCGGCGATAAAGGAGGCGTCAGTTGGAATAGCTATGGGAAGTGGAACTGACGTAACAAAAAGCGTTAGCGATATTACGCTCTTGGATGACAATTTCAAGACAATAGTTATGGCAGTTAAAAACGGAAGGGGTATATTTTCAAATATAAGAAAATTTGTCAGGTATCTTTTGTCCTGCAATATAGGAGAGGTATGCGTTATGTTCATAGGCATTTTAATGGGACTTCCTATTGTACTTTTGCCTGCGCAGATACTTCTTGTAAACCTTGTTACCGACGGACTTCCCGCAGTTGCCCTAGGTCTTGAGCCTGTTGACGATGATGTTCTGCACAAGCCGCCTAGAAAACCCGACGATAACTTCTTCTCAGGCGGACTTATGTCAAAAATAGTTTTTAGGGGAATTTTTATAGGGCTTTGTACTCTGGCAAGCTTTGTTATGGCTCTTGCTCTGGGAGAGGGTGAGCCTGTGGCGAGAACCTGCGCGTTGTTTACCCTTGTTCTTAGTCAGCTTGTGCATGTTTTTGAATGTAAAAGCGAAGATAAAAGCTTGATAAAAATTAATCTTTTAAACAACTGGTTTCTGATAATTTCGGTATTAGCATCATTGGCGGTGCTGATATTAGTAATTTATATGCCTGTTTTTTCGGCGATTTTTTCTACAGTTGCACTTAGCTTTAAAATGCTGCTGGTTTCAATTGTCTGCGCTGTGTTGGTTCCGATTTTGTCAATTGTAATAAGTAAATTAAGCAGTTAATCATAATGAAAGTATGCTTTATGATGCGGTGGTTGCAAAGAAATACAAAATATGCTATAATAAATTCGATAATTAGCCATAGCGTTTTTTAAACTAATAGCTGTGGATTTATATTGGAGGATTTATTATGGCTGAGCTTAGATGGCACCCGTTTACTAAGGATTGGGTTATGATAGCATCAAACAGACAGGCAAGACCGCAGATGCCGAAGGACTATTGTCCGTTTTGTCCGTCGTTTGGGAATGTTCCTGATTATGAAGTGCTGGAGTATGATAATGATTTTCCTGCGCTTTCTCAAGATCCGCCCGAACCTGATGATGTTGCCAATGACTTTTTCAAGGTAGATAAAAATTACGGCAAGTGTGAGGTTATTTTGTATTCTCCCAGCCATACGGCAACATTGCCGGAGCTGTCAGACGATCACGTTGCAAAGCTGGTGGATTTGTGGTGCGAAAGATTTTCGGCAATGGCTGATGATGAAAAGATAAAATATGTGTTTATTTTTGAAAACCGCGGCGAGGCGGTAGGCGTTACTATGCCTCATCCTCACGGTCAGATGTACGGCTATCCGTTTATTCCTAAAAAGATTCAGCTTGAGCTTGAATCTGCTGATGAGCATTTAAAAGAAAAGGGAAAATGTATTTACTGCGATATGCTGGAGCATGAGCTGGCAGACGGCAGGAGAATTATTTTTAAGAATAAATATTTTACTGTATTTCTACCGTTTTTTACAGAATACCCCTACGGAGTTTATATATTTGCCAACGATCACAGGCAGTATATTACCGACTTCAGTAAGGAAGAAAGATATGTTCTCGGTCAGACCATAAAGCAGACCGTCGGTATGCTTGACAGCTTGTTTGATATTAAGTTCCCTTATATGATGTGTATGCACAACGCTCCTGTCAACAGCGGTGATCATTCAGAGGATTTTCATTTTCATATTGAGTTCTTCCCGCCGATGAGATCAGCGGATAAAATAAAATTCAATGCCTCTTCAGAAACGGGCGTCTGGGCACACTGTAACCCTACCTGTCCCGAGGAAACCTCTAAAGAACTTAAAAACGCATACGAAAAATATATAAAGAATAATAAGTAAATAAGTTGAAATTAAAGTCTGTACTTGCTTATATGGCAGTACAGACTTTGCTGTATTATATAGCTGACAAGGTACTGAAGATAATTATTAGCAGATTATACTATTGAAAAATTTAACATATTTATTATATATCTCAAAATGATATAAAAAATTTGTATGAAAAGTAAAATTTTATTTGTCGAATTAGTTTATTTTGACCAGTCTTGGTATGTTGACAAAGTGATCTTTCAATGATATAATTATACTATCTAGAGCACTATATGGTGTTTCGCTTTATGAAATCCGCAAAAGTAGAACTTCCATCCCCAATTTAGAAGTTTATTTACATATTGCTGGATTTCAAATTTGCAAATAAGGAGGTTTATTAATTATTGCCAAAAACGGCAGTAAAGCTTGTAAGCAATTTATGCTTTTAAAAAGATTTAGGAATATTTAAGAAATATGAAAATTGCTTAAATATTAAATTTATACACTAATAACACTAAGTCTGGTACAGACGGCAGTATTATTAAAAAAGACATAACTATTTACAGATAAGTTTTTAGCAAATGCAAATGCATTTTATCAGAATATTATACAGCATCAGATCAAGTAACAGCAAAGATTTTTTGCTGATTTAAGCAAATTGACGACGAATCTGTTAAGGCATCTAACTATGCTGCGAATACAGCAATTTGTAATAAGAATATAATCTAAGCCTTCTTTTAAATTATTCTTATAAATAGGCCTTAATAGGCAAGCAACGCCTGAGCATTATAGCTCAGGCGTTGCTTTTTGTAAAACGAATCTCAATTGTAATGATATTCATAAATGATTGATCTGTGATTGAAAAAGCTTTTTGAATAACCGACCGAGATTGCAATTTTTTCAATTTATACACCCAACTTCTTGATTTTAGGTAAAGAGTTATGCTATAATAACTACGATTATTTCATTATTTAGGTAGGGAGTATGATAATAAATGAATTATAATTTTTCAGAAAAGGTATCGCATCTTCAGGCGTCGGCTATTCGTGAGATATTGAAGTTTACATCTGACCCCGAGGTTATTTCATTTGCAGCAGGTAATCCGGCGCCTGAGGCTTTTCCGGTGGAGGACGTAAAAAGAATATCAAAAGATATTCTCGATGAAAATCCCATACTTGCGCTACAGTATTCTGTAACAGAGGGATATACGCCGCTTAGAAATGTTCTTAAAGAGAGAATGAAAGCACAGGGTAATTTTGATTCCGATACAGACGAGTTGATTATTACTTCGGGTGCTCAGCAGTCAAACGAGCTTGCGGCAAAGGTTCTATGCGACGAGGGAGATACGATTATCTGCGAATCGCCGTCTTTTATAGGTTCGCTTAATGCTTTTAAGTCCTATAATGTAAATCTTGTGGGGGTTGAGCTTGAAAACGACGGTATAAATATAGAAAAGCTCGAAGAGGCGATTAGGTCAAATAAGAATACAAAGCTTATCTATCTTATTCCAAATTTTCAAAATCCGACAGGGCTTACTATGTCGCTTGAAAAGAGAAAGCATGTTTATGAACTCGCTGAAAAATATAATATATTCATTCTGGAGGATAACCCATACGGCGATATTCGCTTTGCAGGCGAGGATATTCAAAGCATAAAGAGTATGGATACTGGCGGTAGAGTTATTTATTCGGGAACCTTTTCAAAGGTTCTTGCGCCGGGAATACGCGTGGGATACTGCTCAGCACCAAGGGAGATCGTATCTAAAATTATTGTGTGCAAGCAGGTTTCAGATGTTCATACGAACATCTGGGCACAGGTTCTGGCAGAGAGATTTTTAACAACCTGTGATATGGAAAAGCACCTAGTGAACATAAGAAAGATATATAAACACAAATGCGGGCTTATGCTAAGCGAAATTGAAAAGAACTTCTCGGGCAGTATTGAATTTACAAAGCCGGAGGGCGGGCTTTTCATATGGTGTACCTTGCCGGATGACTGCGATATGATGGGCTTTTGTAAAAGGGCAGTTGCCGATTTTAAGGTTGCGGTCGTTCCGGGAACGGCGTTTACAATAAGCGAGACTGACAAAACGTCGTCGTTCAGGCTGAATTTTTCAACGCCTACTGACGATGAGATTGTCAGGGGCTGTGAGCTTATAGGAAGTCTTTCAAAAGAGATGTTCAGTTAACTATTTAATATTTGTATATATATATGCATAAAACTAACAACATAAAAATTTAAGGAGATTAACTATGCTAGAATTTGATAAAGAAAAAAAGATTATTTTCAGCGGAATACAACCAACAGGAGTGTTTACACTCGGTAATTATTTAGGGGCTGTACGCAATTGGGGAACTCTTCAGGACGAATATAACTGCATATATTCTATAGTTGATTTACACGCTATCACAGTTAGACAGGAGCCTGCTAAACTCAGGCAAAACTCATTGCAGGCGTATGCTCTGCTGCTGGCGTGCGGTATCGACCCGAAGAAGTCTATTGTTTTCTTTCAGAGCCATAACAAGTGCCACGCCGAGCTAAATTGGGTTTTAGCTTGTTCAACGCAGTTCGGTGAGCTTTCAAGAATGACGCAGTTTAAGGATAAATCCAAAAAACACGCAGACAACGTCAATGCAGGACTGTTTACATATCCTGTTCTGATGGCTGCTGACATTTTAGCCTACAATGCCGACTTAGTACCGATCGGTGCTGACCAAAAGCAGCACTTAGAGCTTGCGAGAAATGTTGCAGGCAGATTCAATCAGAAGTACGGGGAGTTTTTCAAGTTGCCTGAGCCTTATATCCCTCCTGTGGGAGCTAGTGTGAAATCTCTTTCAGACCCTACAAAGAAGATGTCTAAGTCTGACGAGAACCAGAACGCTACCGTTTACATTCTCGACGATAAGGACACTATCATAAGAAAGTTCAAAAGAGCAGTTACCGACAGCGAAACTGAGATATGTTATCGTGAAGGCAAGTATGGTATAAACAATCTTATGTCGATTTATTCTTGCGTAACGGGAAAGACATATGACGAGATCGAAAGTGAATTTGCGTCAAAAGGTTACGGCGATTTTAAACTGGCGGTAGGCGAGGCGGTAGCCGATTACTTAAAGCCAGTAAGAGATGAGTTTGCACGTCTTATTGCCGATAAGACATATTTGAAGGAGTGTTATACAAGCGGAGCGGAAGACGCAATGAGAATAACAAACAGAATTCTTTCAAAGGTGTATCACAAGGTAGGTTTTGTTGACGCAAGATAGAAATTGCCGCAGAGTGTTTATACTAATGAATTTTATTGCAATACACAAAGCCATTGGCGTTTTTTCCGAAATGATGCGTAGTCTGTAATGTTTTTGCTTTCATTTTTTCAGCAGCAACGGAAGTAAATGTGATTATAAGCGAGCTTTAATGTAGTTTATTGAAATTATATTATCGGATCTTCGCCCTTTGGCAAAAGGTGTAAGTATTATACAGGAGGAAAATTTAAATGAAGTTAGGTATGGTAGGATTACCAAATGTGGGAAAGAGTACGCTTTTTAATGCGCTGACTAATGCAGGTGCAGAATCGGCAAACTATCCTTTTTGTACTATAGAGCCAAACGTGGGAATAGTGTCTGTTCCTGATGAGCGTCTTGATAAATTAAGGGAGATGTATAACCCTGTTAAGTTTACTCCTGCGACGCTGGAGTTTGTTGATATTGCAGGACTTGTAAAGGGCGCGTCAAAGGGAGAGGGACTTGGAAACAAGTTTCTGTCTAACATTCGGGAGGTTGACGCGATAGTTCATGTTGTAAGGTGCTTTGAAGATGAGAACATTATCCATGTTGACGGAAGTATAAATCCGGGTCGTGATATTGAAACTATTGATCTGGAGCTTATATTTTCAGACGTCGAGATGATAGAACGGCGTTTAGATAGAACGAAAAAGGCAATGAAGGGAGACAAGTCTCTTGCAGGAGTTGTTGATTTCCTAGAAAGGCTTAAGTCGCATCTTGAGGACGGAAAGCCTGCAAGGAGCTTTGATATGACCGATGACGAAACCGAGTGGATAAAGGAAACTCCGCTTTTGTCGGGCAAGCCTGTTATATACGCTGCAAATCTTTCTGAAAAGGATTTTACAAACAATATAGAAACCAATGAAAACTATAAAATCGTTTGCCAACACGCAAAGGAAGAGGGAAGTGCAGTTTTGCCGATCTGCGCTCAGATCGAGGCGGAGATTGCAGATATGAACGAAGAGGATAAACAAATGTTTTTATCAGAGCTTGGTCTTGAGATTTCCGGTCTTGGCAGAATTATCAAAGAGGGATACTCACTTTTGGGGCTTATATCTTTTCTCACGGCAGGTGAGCCAGAGGTTCGTGCATGGACAATAAAAAGGGGAACTAAAGCTCCTCAGGCGGCAGGAAAGATCCATACCGACTTTGAAAAGGGATTTATCCGTGCCGAGGTGGTTTCGTTTGATGATTTAATGGCTTGCGGTACTATGGCGCACGTTAAGGAGAAGGGTCTTATGAGGCTTGAGGGCAAGGATTATGTAATGCAGGACGGGGATATAGTTCTGTTCAGGTTTAATGTGTAACGATGTAAGGGGATTTTTATCAGCTTTGAAAAATCTGAAATAAATTTTACTGCATTCAAGGGGTTATTTTAACCGTTTCCGACGAATAGAATATCTTAATTACAAACGCCATAGTGTTAAGTGTTATTATGAACAAAAATACAATTTATGTTAAAACAAACGAATGGTAATTTTGATTATATACTATTTGGTTATGGAATAGTCATCAAATAAAAATAAAAAAATGCTTGACAAATGTAAAAAAAGATTATATAATGTAATAGTTGGCTTTAAAGCGTTAAAGCTTTAAACCGTAAAAAGTTAAAAGCGGTATTTCTAAGCTGTTAATAAATTTATGAAAGGAGGAGGCTCCGAGTTAGGGGCTGAACATTTATGAGTGAGAGTAAAAAGGGCAATTTGATCTCGGTAAGAGATGATTTAAAGGTTGTAGACGCAACTGTAAGAGACGGCGGACTTGTGAACAATTTTCGTTTTACAGATGAGTTTGTAAAGGATTTGTATGAGACAAATATCGCTGCGGGCGTTGATTATATGGAGTTTGGTTACAAGGCATCAAAGAAAATCTTTCCTGAGGAGGATTTCGGTAAGTGGAAGTTCTGCGATGAGGAATCTATAAGAGAAATTGTCGGGGAAAATGAAAGCGATTTAAAGATCTCTGTAATGGCGGATGTTGGAAGAACTGATATGGATACTATTCTGCCCAAGAGTGATAGCGTAGTTGACATTATACGTACTGCTACATATGTATATCAGATACCGTCCTGCATAGAGATGATAGAGAACTTTCATAAGAAGGGATATGAGACTTCGGCAAATATTATGGCTGTTTCAACAGCAAGCGACGGAGATCTTGATCAGGCTCTGGAATTACTGGGTAAGAGCAGTGTTGATATAATTTATCTTGTTGACAGTTTCGGCGCTTTATATCCTGAGGATATAAGAAGGCTTACGGCAAAATATCTGGAGCTTGGCGAGAAGTACAACAAGAAGATAGGTATTCACGCGCACGATAATCAGCAGCTTGCTTTTGCGAACACTATTGAATCTATGATAATGGGAACAAGCTATCTCGACGGTACAGTAAGATCGCTGGGCAGAGGTGCGGGAAACTGCGCTTTGGAAACTCTGCTTGGATTTTTAAAGAATCCCAAGTACGATTTAGTTCCTCTGCTAAACTTTATTGAGAAACATATGGTTAAGCTGCACAATGACGGCTTGGTATGGGGATATGATGTTCCTTATCTGTTGACAGGAAGATTTAACTGTCATCCGAGAACGGCAATTGCGTTTATGAAAGAGAAAAGGACTGATTATGCTAAATTTTTTCAGGAGACTTACGACCAAGACAACTAATCAGGGTTGAACCCTGCAAACCGCTCAGGCAAATGCCTGAGCGGTTTTTATCTGTTATGCAAAAGTTTCACATTCAACTAATCTGCCAAATGAAGAGTACGTACTTGGGTGAGCGCTGTTAGCTCCTATGTTGTCGCTTATCACGATTGCCCGTCTTATACACGAATAGCCGTATTTTTCTCTCAGATGGTCAACTGTTTTATTTAGATTTTCTTGCTTTTTGCTCTTATCTGTGCTTTCAAAAATTGAGGTCTGATAATTGGCATAAGTATCATTAAGCTCGGAAACGCAAATAGAAATAGCTCTAATAGGATTGCCTGCTGCCCAGTTGTAAGATTCCTTGTAAAGTGAAAGTGCAATTTCAGCTATTTCATAAGCGTCATCTGTCGGAATGTGCAGTTTCTTTTGTCGTGAATAGGAGTAAAGCTGTTTGTTTTTTATAGAAACAGAAACTGTTTCGCATTTAGAGTGAATTGTTCGTAATCTGGATGCAATGCTTTCTGCAAGTGCAAATGTGATTATTTTTACATCGTTGTCATTTTCTAGGTTTCGGTATGAGGTAGTTCCGTTGCTGACAGATTTAACTAAAGGCTTATTACCTTCTGTCTCAACAGGAGTTATGTCAAGTCCGTTTGCATAGACCCAAAGATATTGTCCCCATTTTCCGAGCCAGCTTTGAAGATTCAATACAGAGGTTTGAGCCAGTTCACCGATTGTGAAGATCCCTTTTTGATTTAGCTTTTTCTTTGTAGCTCTTCCTACATATAAAAGCTCTCCAACATCAAGTGGAAATACCTTCTCTTTAAAGCAATCTCTGCCCTCAGATGTGATAACCGTAGTAGCGTCAGGCTTTTTCATATCAGAGCCAAGCTTTGCAAAGATTTTGTTAAAGCTTACTCCAATTGATACCGTAATACCCAGTTCTGATTTGACTCTTTCTCTTATCTCATCTGCTATTACTTTACCGTCCGCCTGCTTACCTCCGCGCCAATAACCGGTTATATCGATCCAGCATTCATCTATTCCGAAAGGTTCTATTTTGTCAGTATAGTCTGAGTAAATTTTTCTTGCCGCCTTTGAATGTTTAAGGTATTCTTCATAGTGCGGAGGAATGATTATGAGTCCCGGACATTTTTTCTTTGCCTGCCATATTGGCTCTCCTGTCTGAACATTAAAACCCTTGGCAAGCTCGTTTTTAGCAAGTATGATTCCGTGTCGTTCCTCCTGATTTCCGGCAACCGCTATACATTTTCCTTTAAGCTCAGGATTAAGCTTGCACTCAATAGCAGCATAGCAGTTATTCATATCAATGTGAAGTATCACTCTTTCCGTTTTTGTATTCATACTACGTTTGACCTCTTTTCAATATTTCAAATTTTCGTATTATAAGTGTTAAGCTTATTTAAAGAACATTAGTTCTTTAAAACTATTATAGAACATTTGTTTTGGCTTGTCAAGAACAAATGTTTACTTTTTTAGAAAAATAAAAAAGAAATTCTTTTAATATCTTCTGAATATCTTTTAGACATCTTTTGGACAAATAAAAGAGCAGAGACTTTTTATTAAAGTCTCTGCTTTGAAAATATAAACGTATATAATATAATTTTAGGTCAAATCGCCGTAATTAAAGTTCTTATAGGTATCTGTTTGTTCAACCTTAATTTTGTCATAAACCTTGTATAAGATTTTATTTATAGTATTATCATTATAAGTCTGAGCAAAGTATGATACATTTTCATTGATATATTTCTTATCAAGTGGAACACGCATAATAATATGATAGCCCGAGCTGGATTTAATAACCTTGCTGATTTCATTTTCTTTTAAATCCAGAGATGCTTTAAGGAAGGATTCATCATACTCATAATCCTTACCGACTAAAATTCCCTTTGGATATTTTTCATACAGAGAGTCATATGTGTTATTTTTCATAAGACTATCGAAATTGGCTCCTGACTGTATTTGTTTGTAAATATCATCGGCAACTTGTTTTGACTCTTTTTGTGCTTTTGTTTTCTTATCATCACTTAGGCTGTCATAATTTGATAGGATAACAGACGCCTTATCAGGCTTAGAAAGCTTGTCATAGTCCTCAACGCTGTTTGATGATAAAACATCATCAGATATTTTTTCTTCAGAACCGAATGGAATAAATATTTGCTTGACCTGATAAAGCTCTTTTTGAGCTTTATTGTAAAAGTCCTTTTTAGGAACAGAAAGAGTTTCTATAACCTTATTAGCTATAACATTATTTTTCATAGCTATATTAAGATATTTTTCGGTCATATAGTTCTGTTTCAGATAAGATTTGTAATTGTCGCCCTGTTCATTTTTTATGGACTGAATTCTTTTTTTGACTTCTTTTTTATCATTTCCATCAAAGTCGATGTTATTGTTTTTTGCATAGATTGCGTGAACATAACCGCCTTTTATATATTCTGCAAGGCTTTCCTTAAACGAATTGAACATAGTTGTCAGCTCTTCACCGCTTGCGTTTTCAAAGCCCTCTTCAGAAATTCCGTAGTACGGTCCGTAATTATAAATAAACTGATAATAGCAGTTTCTCAATTCATCAAAGCCGATCTCAATACCGTCGATTTTCAAAAAAACCAAGTCGTCGGTGTCAACCTTTTTACCGTTTATTTTAAATGAAGGCTCTGGCACTTTAGCATTAGAACTTGAATCAGCAGCAGAATTGTTTGGCGTTACTTCACCGTCAGAGCTTGCCAATGCAGTACCTGAGTTTGACATATCATTTTTATTAGATTTGTTTACTGCAAGTATTACCGCTGTGACTATTAATGCCGCAAGAACAATAATAACAGGTATCAAAATCTTTATGGAAAGATTTGATTTATTTGCAACTGCTGACTCTTCAGAGTAAGTTGTATCGGCATCTTCATCTAAAATCGGTGAATATTCGTTTTCAACCGACGATGAGTTATCTGCTGCATCGTTATCGTCACTTATAATTTCTTCATTTAAACCCTTTTCGGCCAGATTTTCTTCGTTCAGAATTTCTTCGCTGTTTTTATTTTCTTCCATGTTAATTCTCCATTCTTTAAACTTATTTTGTCAGCGCTTATTGTCCGCAAAGAGGTTACATTTAAACTTCTGTTTTGCATAAAGCGCAAATCAAAATATAACATTTTAAGATTACGGTTCAACATATATTATATCACATCAATGTGACAATAATGTGATAGCCGAAATTACGGCAGTAATCTGTTCAAATCTCTCGGGAACATTGAGGTTTCACGAATGTTTGAGTAGTTGAGAAGTTTCATAAGCAGACGCTCAAGTCCTATTCCCAGACCGCCGTGCGGAGGAAGTCCGTACTTGTGAGATTCCAGATAGTTTTCAAAGTCGTCAGGGTCCAGTCCCTGACGTTTCATTTTGGCTACCTGCTCGTCGTAATCGTGAATTCTCTGACCGCCTGAGGTGATCTCCAGTCCTCTGAATATGAGGTCAAACTTATATGCTGCCTTCGGGTCTTCTCTGTCGTCCATTGCATAGAACGGCGGCTTGGAGCTGGGGAAGTGCGTTATAAATATGAAATCGCTGTCATACTTTTCTTTTGCGTACTTGCAGAGATTTACTTCGTCCTCGGGGTCTAAATCAAATTTTGTAGAAACATTCTTGCCTCTGAGAAGTTCGATGGCGTCTGAAAATCTTATCGACGGAATGTCTTTGATATGCGGGACATCAGCGTCAAGCAGTTTTATCTCTTTAGAGTAGTTTTTCTCAATGTACGCGAAAATATGTTTGAGCATTGCCGTTTCCATATTCATAACGTCATACATGCTGTCTATATAACCCATTTCAAAGTCAAGACCGATATACTCGTTTATATGACGTGATGTCGCGTGCTTTTCCGCTCTGTATACAGGAGCTATTTCATATACTCTGTCATAGAAGGCGATAGCCGCCTGTTTATAAAACTGAGGAGACTGATTCAAAAACGCAGGGTGTCCGAAATAATCGATCTTGAAGATGTTTGCTCCTCCCTCTGCGCCCTGGGCAACAATCTTAGGAGTGTGAATTTCAGTAAAGTTGTTCATTCTCATAAACTCATGCATTCCCTGAACAAGCCCTTCCTGAAGCTTGAATATGGCACGCTGATACGGATTTCTCAAGGAAACACTTCTGTTATCTAGATTAACGTCGAGTGTGCATTTAAGCTCTCCCTGAGAAATTTTAAGAGGATATTCCTCCTTAGGGCTTGAGATAAGCTTGATCTCTTTCAGAATAATCTCAATGCCGTTTTGGTCGCGGCTGTTTTCATTAACAGTACCCTTGACATGAACATAATATCCTTCATGCAAGCCGTCGATGCTGTCTTTGCAGTTATCCTTGTTGTATACGGTCTGAATAACGTCTCTTGCCGTGCGTATCACAACAAACGAGATGCTGCCCATTGATTTGACCTTATGAACACAGCCTGAAAACTCAACCTCCGAGCCGATATTGCTTTGAGCAGTTTCTAAGCAGAATTCCTGCATTACGTTTTTTCCATCTATAACAAGCAGCTTGTCGTTATCTGTTTCTGTCTTTGGTTTGTACTTATCATGATTTTCATATTTAGCGAGCTTTGATGTGTCAGGTCTTGAGTTGTTTTCAGACTTTGCACTTTCTGCCGATGTCTGTGTTTGCTGTTGTGTTTCACCGGATTTCAGCTTGCTCTCCAGAATTTCTTTAATCACCTTAGGTGTACCAACGCCTTTAAGCGCCTTTGTGCATTTTCCCATAAAGAAACCGAATACCTTTGTTTCACCGTTTCTGTACTGTTCAACCTGCTCGGGGTTAGACGCTAAAATCTCGTCAATTCCTTCTTCTATCTTTGAATTGTCAAGCTCGATCATATATCCGTTTTCTTTTATGATTTCAGAGCAGGGCTTTCCTGTTTCGACCATCTCTCTGAAGGTTTTGTTTGCGTCATTTAGAGATACTTTTTCCTCGTCTGAAAGCTTGACCAGCTCGGCTAGGTCCTCGGCTGTAAAGTTAAGGTTATTCAGATCTATCTCGCCGAGATTTAGTCTTCTCATAAATTCGCGCAGAATAAACGAGGCTATGCTCTTTGGATTATTATACTTCTTTACTGCGTTGTCAAAGAAATCTGAAACGACCTTAGACTGAATTAATATTTTAGCGTCTGTTTCGCTTAGCCCAAAACTCTCTACATACCTTTTAACTCTTTTGTCAGGCATTTCAGGCAGTTTAGCCTTAATCTCGTCGAGCATTTCGTCGGTGAAGTTTACCTGCAAAATATCAGGCTCAGGGAAGTACCTGTAATCGTGAGCGTTCTCCTTATTTCTCATAGAAGTGGTGACGTCTCGGTTTTCATTGTATCTTCTTGTTTCCTGAATAACACGCTTTCCTGCGTCAAGCAAGAGTGCCTGACGTCTTTCCTCATATTTTATTGCTCTGCCGATTGATTTGATTGAGTTTAAGTTTTTGATTTCCGCACGGGTGCCGAACTCCTTATCACCAGGTTTCATAAGAGAGATGTTTACGTCGCACCTTAATGAACCCTGCTCCATTTTACAGTCGCTGACGCCAGCGTATTTAAGCAGCAGAGCAATCTGAGACACAAACGCCTGAGCCTCTTCGGCAGATGAAATGTCTGGCTCGGTAACTATCTCTATAAGCGGTATTCCGCACCTGTTATAGTCGGCAAGCGAAACGCCGTTAAAATCATCGTGTATGAGCTTTCCTGCATCCTCTTCGAGATGTATGCGGTTGATTCTTATATTCTTCTTTTTGCCTTCGACCTCAATGGGAACAAGTCCGTCTAAGCAGAGTGGTCTTTGCAGCTGTGAGATCTGATATGCTTTAGGCAGGTCGGGGTAGAAGTAGTTCTTTCTGTCGAACACGGAAAACTTGCTTATATTACATCCCAGAGCAAAGCCAGCCTTTACAGCGTATTCAACGGCAGTCTGGTTTATAACGGGAAGTGTTCCTGGCATACCTGTACATACAGGACAGCACCTTGTATTTTGGTCTCCTCCGAACTCGGCGTTGCAGGTGCAGAAAACCTTTGATTTTGTAAGCAACTCGGAGTGAATCTCAAGACCGATGACTGTTATATATTTATTTTCCATTTGTCTGTTCCTCCGTTTCTTAATCAATGGTTGGTAAAACTCTTGTAAAGATATTTTCAAAAGCGTCCGCTGTTTGAATGACCGTCTGCTCGTCAAACGGCTTTCCGATAACAGACATTCCTATCGGAAGTCCCTTATCGTCATAACCGCATGGGGTCGAGATTGCAGGAAGTCCTGCAATATTAACCGTTACAGTGCAAATATCAGCCTGATACATTTTTACAGGGTCTGATATATTTTCATCACAGCGATATGCTGTAGTAGGCGTTGTAGGTGTTAAAATTACATCGCACTTTTCAAAAATATCGTTGTATTCTTTTCTAATAAGCTGCCTTAAAGCCATTGCTTTTCCGTAGTAAGCGTCGTAGTATCCGCTTGAAAGAGCGTAGTTGCCTAAGAGTATTCTTCTTTTAACCTCGTCTCCGAAGCCTTCCCGTCTTGACGCCTTTATAAGCTCGTCATATGACTCGCACTTTTTATCGGTTCTGTGACCGTACTTTATACCATCGTATCTTGAAAGGTTTGAGGCAGCCTCGGCAGACGCAATCAGATAGTATGCAGGAATTGCATATTTAAGGGATGGCATAGAACATTCAACAAGCTCTGCGCCCATAGTCTTGTATTCGTCAGCGGCCTTTAAAACCGAGGTTTTGATAACGTCGTCTATTCCCTCGGCAAAAAACTCTTTCGGCAGAGCGATTTTCATTCCCTTTATATCCTTGCCGATTTTTGCGTTGAAGTCGGGAACATCTACTTTAGCAGATGTTCCGTCGTGAATATCAAATCCGCAAATGGCATTTAGTATTGTTCCGCAGTCCTGAGCGTTTTTAGCGACAGGTCCTATCTGGTCGAGAGATGATGCGAACGCAACCAGACCGTATCTTGAAACACGGCTGTAGGTGGGTTTCATACCTGTTACTCCGCAGAAAGATGATGGCTGACGTATTGAACCTCCTGTATCTGAGCCGAGAGCCGCTGTGCAAAGGTCTGCTGAAACTGCGCTTGCCGAGCCGCCTGACGAACCGCC
>CANRKQ010000026.1 GCA_947631265.1 uncultured Clostridia bacterium
ATATCAACTATTCTCTTGAAATCGCTCTGTTTTTCTTTAATTCTCTTTGTTTCTTGAGTTTCATTTCATTGTTTACTTTTTGTTCATAAAATTATGAAATTAAATTATAATGCTGATTTTAAAACAACTGATATTTAGGGCAAGTTGTTTAATTAATTTTATTTAGTCACTTTTCTCCTCATTGAATATATTTAGCATATCATAAATTAAGTACAAAACATTTGATTTAATATTATAAATATAGCACATACTGATTAATTTGTGAATAAAAATATAAACTTCTTCATTAACCCTTGACAAATAATAAACATATGATATAATAAACATATGAACATTTATTCATATGAAGAAAATAAATGAAAGGAGCAAAGAAAATGTCTGAGATGTCTAATAGGGATGATGAAAAGCAAGAACTAAAAACAGAGCACTCCGAATGCGGAGGAAAATATATTGATATGATCAAAAAAATTGATGATAATATGCCTTGCGAGGAGGAGTTTTTAGACTTGTCGGAGCTTTTCAAAATGCTTGGCGATCCGACAAGGGTAAAGATATTGTATGCTCTGTCTCAGGGGGAGATGTGCGTATGCGATATTGTAGAACTGCTTGATGTTACGCAGTCGGCGGTTTCGCACCAGCTAAGGCTTTTAAAGCAGGCAAGGCTGGTTAAATACAGACGAAACGGAAAGTCTGCTATATATTCAATATCTGACGACCATGTATATACTATATTAAGTATGGGTATGGAGCATATTTCAGAGTAAACTATTTGTAACGGAGATGATTTTGTGGAAAAGTTGGTACTGGAGCTTGCAGGGCTTGACTGTCCTAACTGTGCAGAGAAAATAAATCAAAGGGTATCAAGACTTGCTGAGGTAAGCGAGTCTAATCTAGATTTTATAAATAAAAAGCTTGTGGTTACTGCCACGAGCAGAAATATACTAAGCGAAATAAAAAGTATTGTAAAGGATCTTGAGCCGAATGTAGAGGTTAAACCTTTTGTAAGAAAAAGCCACGCTGGTGAGTCAAAGAACAGGACCAGAGACATAATAGAAATTGCCGTTTCTTTAGTATTATTTATAGCATCATTTATGATTGGTTCAAGAGTTCCCGAGGTTGTCATTTCACTTTTGGCATTTTTTATTGCAGGCTATGGGGTAATTATATCGGCTGTGAGAAATCTCATTAAAGGCGAGGCGTTTGATGAAACGCTGCTTATGACGATAGCGTCTGTCGGAGCGCTTTGCATCGGAGATGTAAGAGAGGGAGCAGCCGTAATGATATTCTTCCGTGTGGGAGAGCTTTTTCAGGATATTGCGGTTGAGCGTTCGAGAAAGTCTATTACAAGTCTGCTCACTCTCAAGAGCGATACAGTAAAGGTAAGGGTTGGCAGAGATATAAAAGAGATTGAAACTGAAAAGGTCCGGGTTGGAGACGTAATGGTTGTAAGAGCAGGTGAGAGAGTGCCTATCGACGGTGTGGTTGTCAGCGGAAACACTTCTTTTGACGTTTCTGCACTAACTGGCGAGGCTGTTCCTGTCGGGGCGGTAGAAGGCTCGGAGGTATTAAGTGGAAGTGTGAATCTGACTTCGGTTGTTGAGATAAAAGCAACTAAGGTATACTGTGATTCTACAATAGCAAAAATTCTGGAAATGGTAGAGAATGCTTCTGAAAAAAAGGCAGAGGCTGAAAAGTTTATAACAAAGTTTGCAAGAGTTTACACTCCGCTTGTGGTCGCAGCGGCTGTATTACTTGTTTTGATTCCATCAATATTGACCGGCTTTTCACAGTTCATCACTTGGCTTTACAGAGGATTGCTGTTCTTGGTAATTTCCTGTCCGTGCGCGCTGGTTATTTCAGTACCGCTCAGCTTTTTTGCCGGAATAGGAGGAGCGTCCAAAAAGGGAATACTTATTAAGGGCGCTAAAAATATCGAAAGTTTAAGCAGGCTTAAGTCAATTGCGTTTGATAAAACAGGAACTCTCACAGAGGGAAAATTCAGGGTTACTGATATTATATCAGGCGACGACAAAGATGAGGAATACATATTGAAAATTGCAGCATATGCTGAATCAATGTCAACTCATCCTATTGCTCAGTCAATAGTAGAAAAGTACTGCAAACCTATTGATCCAAGTGTTCTGTCAGACGTTGTTGAAACTGCGGGCAGCGGGGTAAAAGCCAAAATAAACGGTCAAGAGGTACTGTGCGGAACGAAAAAGCTTTTAGAGCAAAACTCGGTTAAAGTCGAATATGAATATGAGAGCAGTACTTGCGTATATATTGCTTTGAACGGGCGTTATATAGGCTCTGTTTTGTTGGGAGACAGTATTAAAAAGGATTCAAAATCAGCAGTTGAAAAGCTGAAATCAAAAGGCATTTCATCAACGCTGTTGACAGGGGACAAAAAATATACTGCTGAAAAAACTGCGAAAGAGCTGGGAATTGAAAATGTATACAGTGAGCTTTTGCCGGCTGATAAGGTTGCAAAAATTGAAGAGCTTATAAGCAGCAAGTCAAACAGAAATGTAGGTTTTGTAGGTGACGGAATTAACGATGCACCTGTAATAGCTCGGTCGGACGTGGGATTTGCTATGGGAGGATTAGGTTCCGACATTGCAATTGAGGCGGCGGATGTGGTTTTGATGAATGATGATCCTATGAGTATACCGATCGCCGTGTCAATATCGCAAAAGACTATGAAAATCGTAAAAGAAAATATAGCTTTTGCTATATGCGTTAAATTGCTCATAATGATTTTAGGGGCTGTAGGCATAGCTGATATGTGGGAGGCAGTTTTCGCCGATGTAGGCGTATCTGTTATTGCGATTTTGAATTCGCTTAGGGCAATGTTCATAAAAAGGTAAGACAAATTCAGACTTAATTTGCTTTACTTTTCATATAAAATATGGTATACTTATTACTAATCAATAATATACCATATTTTTTTATTGGAGTGACATATTTGAAATCAGAAAGTGCAGCCGAGTGGATAGAAGTACATATTAAAACCTCAACAATCGGCATTGAAAGCGTCTGCGGCAGACTGTTGAATATGGGAATAACCGGCTTTGCCATTGAGGATGCAGAGGATTTTAAAAAGTTTCTTAATGATAAAAGTGGTAATTGGGATTACATCGATGACGATTTAATGAATTTGAAAAACTGTGGATCAAAAGTTATAGTTTATGTTCCGAACGACAGTCTTGCAGGTGAAAACATTAACTCAATAAAGGCTGAAATGAAGGCTCTTAAAGATTATGATTCAGCCGGTGAATATGGTGATCTTGAGATTGAACTTAAACATATAGCCGAGGAGGACTGGGCTAATAACTGGCGTAATTTTTTCAAACCGCTGACTGTTGGCGATAAGCTGCTTATCAAACCCTCGTGGGAAAGTGCTGACGCAGATGAATCAAGAACGGTTTTAGAAATAGACCCTGCCTCAAGCTTTGGAACCGGTCAGCATGATACAACTCAGCTTTGTTTGGAAAATCTCGAAAAGCACATTCATAAAGGCGACAGGCTTTTGGATCTGGGCTGTGGAAGCGGAATACTGGGAATAGCCGGAATATTGCTTGGTGCATCATGGCTTACAGCTGTTGATGTAGATGAAAATGCGGTGAAAACGACAAAGGAAAACATATTAAAAAATAATATATCGACCGACTGTTTTCAGGCTGTGTGCGGTGATATAATCTCTAATTCGGAATTAAGAAGTAAAATAGGCGGTAACTTTGACGTTGTTGTTGCAAATATAGTATCTGATGTTCTTATTGCAATGAGTGTGTATTTCAAGGGCTTTTTAGCCGAAAGCGGAATTTTAATAATATCAGGAATAATTAAACAAAGGAAATATGAAGTCATTGATGTTATGGAAAAATGCGGTTTCAGAAAGAATAAGGTGATTGAAAGCGAGGACTGGGTAAGTGTATCCTTTTCTCAGAATGACGCGGGAGGCGATTAGTATGCAATTATTAATATTTGTCACAAAAAAAGAGGATAAAATAGATCAGCTGATGAAAGAGCTGGCATTATCCGAAATAAGAGGAGCAACGGTTTTGTCCAGCACGGGTATGGCAAATTCAATAAAAAATATGGAAGATCTGCCTATGTTTGATGTCTTGACAACAATGCTCAAGGGAGATGAGGAAATGTCAAGCAAGACTATTTTATTTGCAGTAAAAGATTCAAAGGTAGAAGATGCAAGAAAGGCCATAAATAAAGTGTTCGGAGATCTTTCTATTCCGAATTCCGGAATACTTTTAGGAATACCGGTTACATTTTTTGAGGGCTTAAAAGAGGATTAGTTATATAAATAGCAGAACAAAAAACACTTATAAAATAAGTTTAAGAATACATAAAATTTTACAATAATTATAATTAAAAATCACCCAAAGAGATAATTCTCCTTGGGTGTGTTTTTTATCATATTATAAAGCATATAAGTCCTGAACAGCCCTCGTTTATAATACGTTCAACAGCCTCGCTGAGCTTTTGTCTTGCCTCGGGGGGCAGCTTATGAAGTTTATTGTGCAGACCCTCGTTTACAAGCTCGTTCAAAGACTTTCCGAAGATGTTGGATTCCCAGATTTTTTCGGGTGATTCCTCAAAGTCATTTAGCATATATAAAACCAGCTCTTCCGACTGCTTTTCGCTACCGACTATGGGATTTATTTCTGTTGTGATATTTGCTTTCATCATATGTATTGACGGAGCGGTGGCTTTAAGCCTTATTCCGTATTGTCCGCCTTGCTTTATGATTTCCGGCTCATCAAGCGAAAGCTCTTCGGTTGAGGGCATAACAATACCGTAACCTGTTGCCTCTACTTCGTTTAAGGCGTTTTCAAATTTTGCATATGCGTCTTTTATCTTTATAAGCTTGAGGATCTGCGGCAGTAGATCGCTTTCATCGTTAATATCCAGATGAGTAGCCTCTCCGATTATCTTGAAGAATAAACTGCTGATAAGTGTAATGTTCATAACTACTGTACCTTTGCCTAAGTCCATTTCCTCAATAAAGCAGTTTGCTATGTTTTCATTTGTACTGATGTAGTCGGTACAGCTCTTTACCTCACGAATATGCTCTAAATTCTTTGTTGCCTCCTTAATTGATGTAAAAATGTTTTCTTTGAGCCAATGGGTCTTTTCAAGAGTGTTTATCCATTTTGGCATATTGATATTTATTTCTCTGATAGGGAACTCATACAGTATCTGGGAAATGATTTCCATTATATCAGACTCATCAAGATCAAGGCAATTTACAGCCATAACCGTTGTGTTGTATTTTTCCTTTAATTCCTCGCACAGTCTCTGAGATGCCTCAGATCTGGGTTCAAGGCAGTTTAAAAGAACAACAAAGGGCTTGTTGATTTCGGTAAGCTCTTTTATAACACGCTGTTCGCTTTCCTCATATTCGTCACGGGGAAGATCTGTTATACTTCCGTCGGTGGTCACAACAAGGCCGATGGTTGAGTGTTCGGAAATTACCTTCTGCGTTCCGATTTCCGCCGCCATATTAAATGGAACCTCTTTATCAAACCACGGAGTATTTACCATTCTTGGAGCCTCATCCTCGAAATATCCGACAGAACTTGGTATAACATATCCTACGCAGTCTATCATTCTCACAGAGAATTTTGCTCCATCGTCAAGGGTAAGCTCAACCGCGTCCTCGGGAATAAACTTAGGCTCAGTAGTCATAATGGTTTTTCCGCCTGCCGATTGGGGAAGTTCATCAACGGCGCGTTCTTTTACATATTCGTTATCGATGTTTGGTATAACGAGCGTCTCCATAAACTTTTGAATAAAGGTGGATTTTCCTGTTCTTACCGGTCCGACAACACCAATGTAAATATCTCCGCCTGTGCGTTTTGCAATATCGGAATATATCTTTTCACTGTTCATGCTTGTGTACCTCCTTAATCAAGTATGGGAATGAGCAGCATTCCTCTTTGAAGTTTTGTGCTGTCTGAAAGCTCGTTTTCCTGAGCGATAGCCGAAACAGATGTGGAGAATTTTTTAGCTATTTCCCAAATATCCTCGCCCTGTTCGGCGTAATACAGCTTGACAGCGTAACAGTTTTCTTTACTTTTAACATTATCCTCACTAACGTTTATATTTGTAATGAGTTTTCTTGAATCAAGCTCTTTAACATATCCGCATACGAACAGCTCTGCTTTAATTTCAATTGCATTTGAAGAGGCTATTGTAAATGTGCAGTTGTCGATATAAACGTTAAGATCTGCTGTTGAGTTTTCATCTAAAATCATATCGAGACAATGCTCAAAGGATATGGTGTCTTCTAGGTATAGCGGACAGCCGTTTTCATCTTTAGCTATAGCACCTATTTCTATATTTCCGAAAACGGAAAAGCTTTTCTTTTCAGTATTGTACTTGCTTTGAATATTATACGGTTTTGCCCAAACATCAACAGCGGTGCTGATTTCCGAATCGCTGCAGGAAAGCTCAGCTTTTATAGTCTGATTTTCCTTTACCTCTGTGGGTTTCTTTTCAAGCTTGATGTCGGCGCAGTCATAATCGCACACATATGTTGTTGAATAAGCGTCTGTGGCAAGCTCTGAGGTATCATATCTGAAGGCAATGCAGTTTATCAGCAGAATGATCTCACATTCTATTTCGCTTACGTCGCTTGACTTGTTTGGTATAAGCTCAAGTGAGGCTATTGAAATATTGGTAACTGCTTCATATTGTTCGGTTATTCCCTCAATATCGATTATCTGGCTGAATGGAACAGAGAATTTAACTGTTTCAATATTCTGCGGCTCGTTATCACTTTCTGCCTCGCAGTTGTAAAGAAGAGAAACCTTTGCCTCGCCTTTTATTATCAGCTTGTTTGCAATGATTTTTTTGTCGAAGCTGTTTATTATGCAATCGGATTTTATTACAGAGTTAATTTTCCCCTTTGTCTTGCTCAATTCAATCTCTTCGGTTATAGTAATCCTTTTTGCAGCAGTCAGTCTTTTTGCAGGGAATGTTACATACTCTTTTTTTAGCTGAACGTTAAGTCCCTTGGCGTTTGAGATAATATCGGTCGACTTTTCACATTCCAGCATAACCTTTGTTGAAACAGCGCCTCTTATGTCCAGTCTTCTGGAGTTTACCACTCTGCAATTTACATAATCAACGCAGGGAGTTATCTTAAAACAAGGATTTTCAGGCGTGCAGGAAAGGTCAACGGTTTTTGTATAATTTTGCTTTTGGTCAATGCAGTTTATGCTTGATGAACCATTTGATAAGTAAAGAATTTTTATACACAGGGTTAGATCAAAGGTAAGCTTTTCACCGTTCAGACTGTGGGAAATTACCTTTGGATAAAATGAGCATTTTAAAATTCTGAAAATATCGGGAAGATAGTCGGGAAGTATGTAATCAAGCTCAACAGATTGTTCGCTGCTGCCGTCGAATGTGATTTCATTTGATATAAAGCTCTCGTGGTCTAAAATCAGGTCCATAAAAATGTAATCCTCCTTCAGGAATGTTTTAGTTTCTTTCTTTAGAATTATATTCACACATTTTCAAGTTATGCATATAATAATAGATTATTTTAATATATTTACAGATAGTCAATTTTAACAAATATGGTATATATCTATTTACAAAACCATATATGTTGTGGTATACTATTTTATATATGTATAAATATTATAAAAAATCGGATAATTAAATTCATAAAGAACAAAGAGAGGGAAAAGTTTTCATGGCAAAGAAAAATAATAACTATGATAACGAGGCCATTACATCTTTAAAGGGAGCGGAGCGTGTAAGAAAACGTCCTGCGGTAATATTCGGCTCTGACGGGCTGGAGGGCTGCAAGCATTCGGTTTTTGAAATTTTATCTAACTCTATAGACGAGGCGAGAGACGGCAACGGCGATAAGATAATACTTACAAAATACAGCGACAACGTAATCGAGGTCGAGGATTTCGGACGCGGCTGCCCTGTGGATTTCAACAAAAGTGAAAACTGCTATAACTGGGAGCTTGTATACTGCGAGCTTTATGCGGGAGGAAAGTACAATAACAATTCAGGCGATAACTATGAATTTTCTCTCGGACTAAACGGTTTGGGCGCCTGCGCTACTCAGTACGCATCTGAGTTTATGGACGTAGAAGTCTACAGAGACGGATATAAGTACAACCTTCATTTTGAAAAGGGAGAAAATATCGGCGGTTTGAAAAAAGAGCCGACAACAAGAAAAAAGACGGGAACTAAAACACGCTGGAGAGCGGATCTAGATGTCTTTACCGATATAAGTATCGAGAACTCATACTTTGAGGATCTACTGAAAAAGCAGGCTGTAGTAAATCCTAACGTCAGGTTTGTTTTAAGAACTCAGAATGAGAGAGGCTCGTTTGACGAAAAGACATATTTTTATGAAAACGGAATATCCGATTATGTTTCTGAGATAGCAGACGGCGGGAATTTAACATCTATTCAAACCTGTTACGCCGACAGAAAGGGAAAGGATAGGGAGGACAAGGAGGAATACAAGGTAAAGCTTGGAGTTGCGTTTACCTTTTCTAACAAGGTCAAGTTTTCCGAATATTATCACAATTCCAGTTTTTTAGAGCACGGAGGCTCGCCTGAGAAGGCAGTCAGGCAGGCATTTCGCTCTCAGATAGACGGCTATTTGAAACAGAACAATAAATACAACAAAAATGAAAAGCCTATTACCTTTGAAGATGTTGAGGATTGTCTGATACTTGTATCAAGCTCATTTTCAACCCAGACTTCGTATGAGAACCAGACTAAAAAGGCTATTACAAACAAGTTTATATACGATTGTATGACCGATTTTTTAAAGCACCAGCTTGAGATATATTTTATTGAAAATCCTGAAGAGGCTTTAAAGATTGCAGAGCAGGTGCTTATAAATAAGCGGAGCAGGGAAAAGTCCGAGAAAACAAGGTTGAATTTAAAGAAAACGCTTTCGCAGTCAATGGATTTGGCAAATATGGTAGAGAAGTTTGTTGACTGCCGTACTAAAGACGTTTCCAGGCGCGAGCTTTATATAGTTGAGGGAGATTCGGCGCTCGGCGCTGTAAAGCTTGCAAGAGACGCTGAATTTCAGGCGGTTATTCCTGTAAGGGGAAAGATACTCAACTGCTTAAAGGCTGATTATGACAAGATATTTAAAAACGAGATCATAACTGATCTGATAAAAATACTCGGCTGCGGGGTCGAGGTAAAATCAAAGGCTAACAAGGATATTTCGCTGTTTAACCTTGACGCGCTGAAATTCAATAAAATCGTAATATGCACTGATGCAGACGTAGACGGCTTTCAGATAAGAACGCTTATACTAACAATGCTATACCGCCTTACGCCCACTCTTATCGACAAGGGATATGTTTATATTGCAGAGTCTCCGCTGTTTGAGATAACCACTA
Source organism: uncultured Clostridia bacterium (assembly GCA_947631265.1). Taxonomy (GTDB): domain Bacteria; phylum Bacillota; class Clostridia; order Oscillospirales; family Ruminococcaceae; genus UMGS1601. The sequence continues at coordinate 9,414 of CANRKQ010000026.1, forward strand.
AGGATAAGACATACTTTGCATATGACGAAAAAGAAAAGGCAGAGATTTTGTCAATAATAGGCGATAAGAAGTACACTTTACAGCGCTCTAAAGGACTGGGTGAGAACGAGCCCGAGATGATGAATCTTACAACAATGAACCCGGAGACAAGAAGGCTTATTCAGGTGCTGCCTCACGAGGAGCCGGAGCATACTTCCTTTATGTTTGATATGCTGCTGGGGGACAATCTTCAGGGACGAAAGGATTTTATTTCAGTCAACGGACACGATTATTTAGAAATGGCAGATATATCATAAATGAGAATAGCGTGAAAATACTTTTTATGTACGTTTTTGAGCCGGTTTTGGTTCAAATTCCGATGAAAGGAGGGCCTTTGCGCTGCAAAGGTATGGATATAAAATAAATGGCAAGAAGAAAGAAACATGAGGAAGAGAAAAAAATACCGAAGGTCAGCGCGTTTATTGAGGGCGCAGGTCAGGTAGTTGAGGAGAGAATAACCGAAACTCTCGAAAAAAACTATATGCCTTACGCTATGAGCGTTATAGTTTCCCGTGCGTTTCCTGAAATTGACGGTTTTAAGCCCTCTCACAGAAAGCTGCTTTATACAATGTATAAAATGGGACTTCTCACAGGAGCAAGGACAAAATCCGCCAATGTTGTGGGTCAGACTATGAGACTTAATCCTCACGGTGACGCGGCTATTTACGAGACTATGGTCAGGCTTTCAAGAGGTAACGAAACACTTTTGCATCCGTATGTAGATTCAAAGGGAAACTTCGGTAAGGCATATTCAAAGAATATGGCATATGCGGCCTCCCGTTATACAGAGGTCAAATTAGATCCCATCTGCAACGAGCTTTTCCGCGATATTGACAAGGATACAGTTGACTTTGTTCCGAACTATGATAATACAATGCAGGAGCCTACTCTTCTTCCTGCTACATTTCCGTCTATTCTGGTAAATGCAAATGTGGGAATAGGCGTTTCAATGGCAAGCTCTGTTTGTTCTTTCAATCTGTCTGAGATATGCGAAACTACAATAGCTTTGATGAGAAACAAAGACTTCAATATTCTTGAAACGCTTAAAGGTCCTGATTTTTCATCAGGAGCTTTTATGCTTTACGACGAGAACGAGCTCAGGAAAATATACGAAACAGGCAGAGGCTCTGTTAAGTTGAGGGCAAAATACAATTACGACAAAAGCGATAACTGCATTGAAATAACAGAGATCCCTCCGACTACTACGATTGAGGCTATAATTGAAAAGATAGTATCGCTTATAAAGCTGGGTAAGATCCGTGAGATTCAATATATACGCGATGAGACCGATCTAAGCGGACTTAAAATAACTATGGATCTGAAAAGGGCGACCGACCCTGATAAGCTTATGCAAAAGCTGTATAAGCTTACTCCGCTGCAGGACACCTATTCTGCTAATTTTAATGTGCTTGTCAACGGGTATCCTAAGGTCATGGGAGTATATCAGATTTTGGACGAGTGGATAAAGTTCAGGACTGCCTGCGTAAAGAGACGAGTTGCATTTGATTTAAAGAAAAAGCAGGAAAGACTTCATCTTTTAAAGGGACTTTCAAAGATTTTGCTTGATATTGACAAGGCAATAAAGATAATCCGTGAGACTAAGGAGGAGGCAGAGGTTGTTCCGAACCTCATGATCGGATTTTCTATTGACGAGGTTCAGGCGGAGTATGTTGCTGAAATCAAGCTGCGGCATCTGAATAAGGAATATATTCTGAAGAGACTTCAGGATATAGAACAGCTTGAGGCTGATATAGCTGATATGATAGATATTCTGGACAGCGAAAGACGTATTAAAGGTATCATAATCGGCGAGTTAGAAGATGTATCAAAAAAATACGGAAAGCCGAGAAAAACTCAGTTTTACTATGCAGACGAAGTTGAGGAATTTGCAGAGACAGAGGAGATACCTGATTATAAATGCACAGTTTTTCTTTCAAAAAGCGGCTATTTCAAGAAAATCACTCCGCAGTCGCTTAGAATGGCAAACACTCAAAAGCTCAAAGACGGAGACGTTATATCTCAGGAGATTGAGATAACAAACAAATCAGAGCTTTTGTTTTTTACTGACAAGGCAACCGTATATAAAGCAAAGGCGTCGCAGTTTGATGATACAAAGGCAAGCGCGCTGGGAGATTATATTCCTGCAGCACTAGGCTTCGACGAAAACGAAAATGTGAGGTATATGGTGACTACTGCCGATTACAGCGGATATATGATATTTGTATTTGAAAACGGCAAGGCTGCAAAGGTACCTTTAAAAGCCTATCAAACCAAGACCAACAGGAAAAAGCTTGCAAACGCATACGGAGCAAAATCAAGACTTGTAGAGGCATTCCATATAAAAGAAGATGTAAATCTTATGCTTAAATCTTCGAACAGCAGGGTTATTATATTCAATACAGGTATGCTTTTGCCAAAGACATCAAGAGATACAATTGGCGTACAGGCTCAGACGCTCAAGTCAAAGAACACGCTTGAAAAAGCGTTTATTGTCGATGACAGTATGCTTAAATCAATGGAAAAATACAAAACAAAGAATATCCCTGCGGCGGGAAGCTTTGCAAAGGATCTTGAGGATCCGGATCAGTTAAAGTTAACACTCTGATACAAAACGGTTACAAAAAATAAATTGAAGTAAGTTTAGTCCGGTTAAAGCCGGACTATATTTTTGTTTATTTTGTAGAAAACGCCGCATATTAATTCATATATAAATACCTGTTGTTTAGTACTCAGGAGTGCTATTATAAAATATAATTCGCTTTAATTTGACGCTTTTTTAATTAAATATATAAAAAAACAAGTGAATCTAATCAATTATTACAGAAAAGATACAAATTGTTTCATAATGTCTACAAATAGATTAAACTTGTTGACTTTGAGAAATAATGTTGTTATCATAAGTTACACTAGAAAGTATGTTTACGGAGGCTTTTATGGAAAATATTCAAAATCTCTGTATGGGATGTATGAATGAACTGGAGGAAGACGGGACTTGCAGTTATTGCAATTACAATCCGGATTCGCCGTATCTTCAGTCATATCTACCGCCGAAGTCTATGCTTGATGAGAGATATATCGTAGGAAAGGTTTTGTCGTATAACGGCGAAGGTGCAGCATATATCGGTTACGATACTGTGACGTCCTCTAAGGTCGTGATACACGAATATATGCCTGACACATTATGTTCGCGGACAAAGCAAAGTCCTAAGATAATGGTTAAAACCGATTCTCTCAATAAATACAAGACTTATATGTCGGAATTTGCAGAGCTTAATAAATCATTATCCAGAATGAGAACTCTTTCACATCTTGTTCCTGCAATAGATATGTTCGCTGAGAACAACACTATGTACGCAATTTCAAAGTACGTTGAGGGGATCACCCTTAAAAAGTTCCTGCATGGTAATGGCGATAAGCTAAGCTGGGAGCAGATAAAGAAGATATTTCCGCCGATTTTTACAACGCTGAGCCTTATTCACAATTCAGGAATAATTCATGGAGGAATTTGTCCTGATAATATTATTGTTACGCCAAAAGGCGAGTTAAAGCTGATAGGTTTTAGCATAAGCGCGACTAGGGTTGAAAATTCTGACTTGTCATCAGAACTTTATCCCGGGTATGCTGCGCCCGAGCAGTATAATTCATTGGATTGGCTTGGAACATGGACTGATGTTTATGCAATTGCAGCTGTACTTTACAGAATGCTTACCGGAGTTTTACCGCCTAATGCAGTTTCAAGAAAGCAGGCAGATAATATTATTGATTTAAGTCAGATGAGCATAAATATTCCTCAAAACGTATCAAGAATAATTATGCAGGCATTAAGGGTCAATTCTGAAACCAGAGTTCAGACTATAACTGAACTTGTGACGAAGCTGTTTGAACAGCCTGAATATGTTGTCGAGCATAGAAAGGGCGCTACTCAGACTATTCACGTTGAAACGACTGAGCAGCTCAGAAATGCTTACAATGACGATGACGACGAGAGTTATGAAAATGAGGAAACTGAAAAGAAAAATCTTGTTACTACTGTTGTCGGTTCGGTTGTATTGGCGTTGCTTGTAGGAGTAGGATTGTTCTTTTTAGCTCAGATGTTTATGGGCGGAAGTGATGAAAGCAAATCTAATACCGTATCAAGCAATATAACATCTGTAACAGTTACTAAGGAAACGGCTGTTTCTGAAAGCAACGTTGAAAGTTCTGACTTATCAAGTGAAAGTGAATATGGTACAGGAGCTGTGATGCCAGACTTAAAGGGTCTTGAATATGAGAATGTAAAAGAATCAATTGAAAGCGATTTCAATATAGTTATCAAGGAAAAGAAAAGTAAGAAATATGACGCCGGTATTATTATAAAGCAGAGTATTCCAGCTGATACTGAGTATGATCCGCAGAGGAAAAACACTCTTAAACTCACTATTTCAAAGGGAAACAGTGAATCAAGCAACTCTGATGATACGTCGTCTGATTCATATACAGGTTCAGAAACTGATTCATCTTATACAGACAAGCCGGTCGTTCCGGACTTTACAGGATATACAGCCACTGGCTACGGCGAGGTACTTTCACGTCTTGGTATAACATATGCTTTTTCATATGTTTCGAGCGAAGATGTACCCTCAGGTAATGTTATATCTACCAGTACTGCTGTGGGACAGGAATTTGATACTACCACAGGAGATGTATTAACAGTTACTGTTGCTGAATAGAAAAAACAAAACTTAAAATGATAGCAGGTGATTCCGATATTAACGGGGTCGCTTGTTTTTTAGTGTGTAATTTAAGGATAAAAAATTAAACTTATGTTAATGATTATTTGATTGTCTTGACTAAGCCGTATTGCTGTGTTAGTATAGTTACTAGACTATTTTTATTATCTATTTTGGAGGCAAAAACATCATGGTAAAAACAATTGGAGTTTTAACAAGCGGAGGAGATGCTCCGGGAATGAATGCCGCTGTAAGGGCAGTTACAAGAGCAGCTCTTAACAAAGGAATTAAAGTACTTGGTATCCGCAGAGGCTATAACGGATTGATCAACGGTGATATTATTGAAATGAATGCAAGAACTGTTTCTGGTATAATTCAAAGAGGCGGAACAGTATTATATACAGCACGCTGTCCTGAGTTTAAAACTGAGGAGGGCGTTTTAAAGGCAAAATCAACATGTGAAAAGCTTGGTCTTGACGGAATAGTTGTTATAGGCGGCGACGGCTCTTTCAGAGGTGCTGCTGACCTTTCAGCACAGGGTATTCCATGCATAGGACTTCCGGGAACAATAGATAATGACATTGCCTGTACCGAATACACAATAGGTTATGATACTGCAATGAATACCGCAATGGAAATGGTAGATAAGCTTAAAGATACGACCCAGTCGCACGACAGATGCTCTGTTGTTGAGGTAATGGGAAGAAGAGCTGGGTACATTGCAGTCAATGTTGCGGCGGCAGTTGGAGCTGAATGTGCTATTACTGTTGAAGAGGGATATGACTTAGACGAAATCATTAAGAAGATTCTTGCTAACAGAGAGTCGGGAAAAACGCACTCGATTATAATCGTTTCAGAGGGTATAGGAAATTCCGAACAAATTGCAAGGGATATAGAGGAAAAGACAGGTATAGAATCAAGAGCTACTATATTGGGTCACGTTCAAAGAGGAGGTTCTCCGACGCTTCGGGACAGAATTGTGGCAACTGAAATGGGTTATTACGCGGTTGAGCTTTTGGAAAAGGGCATAGGAAACAGAGTGATTGGCTTGAGGGATAATAAGGTTTACGACGTTGACATACAGAAGGCTCTTACAATGACCAAGCCTTTTGACAGCAAGCTTTATCAGATTCTTAACGATACGGCTTATTAGTTTAAAAATAAATTTACCGCTTTTATTGCGATACTTGCGGAAAAGTTCAGTGTATTTATGCGGCGAAATCGGATTGAAAAAGGCTAAAATATATTACCTTTTACAGAAAAGGTATAAAATTAAATAAAAAGCATACAGAGTAGGAAATCATGCGTAAAGTGTCGGACAGACGGGGAGTTGCTGTTTGAACGAAAAGCTTTAGCTTGCGGTTTGGTTTCCGCATCCCGCTGAATGCATAACGGGCTTTTCATGCTCCATTATGCACAAAGCAAATTATGAATGGAGGTTTATTTATGGAAAGCTTTTTTAATTTATTTAAGGATTCAGTTTCAGAGCTGAAAAAGGTCAGCACTTTGACCGTTTGCGGCGTTTTGATGGCGCTGTCGATTGTTATGAGAAATATGGCTATTAATATAACTGCCGATCTGCGTATTACCTTTGCATTTCTTGGTATAATGGCAATTGCAATGCTTTACGGTCCTGTGGTTTGCGTGATTTCAAACGTAGGTGTGGACATCATAGGTTATGTTCTGGACGGATATAAGGCAAGGGATTATAATTTGGGACTTCTTGCTGTGAAAATTATAATTGCGCTCATTTACGGAATTTGTCTTTATAAAAGGTCAACGGGTAAATCAATTATTATATCAGGAATAGTTTCAAGAATTATTGTTGTGGTTCTGTGCAATATTGTACTGAATTCAGCGGTGCTGTATTATTGCTATACAAATAAAAATTTTCCGTTTATGTCATCTTCAGAATGGACAGCGTTCAGAATTTGGTTTACTCCCAGACTGATTAAAAATTGCGTAATGTTGCCTATTGAGCTTGTAATGCTTTCAGTACTTTTGCCGATGATCTATCAAGCATATAGAAGAATATTCAAAAAAGCAGCAGCGTAATCGAAAATTATAATTGTTGAGTTATAGACGCTGCATCTATTAAAAATATATTATATGAAAGGTTTTGTTATAATGATAAACGTAGGATTTATCGGAGCAGGCAATATGGGCTTTGCGATAATTAAAGGTGTTGCTGAAAGCGGGCTCTGCAAAGATTTAGATATGTGCGCTGATTCCACCGGTATACGGCTTTATGCATATGACAGTAATGAAGAGATGCTTAAAAGACTGGATAAATACGATGTTTCGGTTTGCTGTTCTTCTAAGGAATTAGCGGAAAAATGTAAATACATTTTCCTTGCTGTTAAGCCACAGCAGTTAGATGAAGTTTTAGATGAAATTAAAGATAAGGTCACAAACGACAGCGTTTTAATTTCCATATGTGCAGGAGTAAGCGGAGAATATATAAAGTCGAGGACTATTTCCGACGCGAAGGTAGTTCTTGTAATGCCAAACACACCGCTTTTGCTGGGTGAGGGAGCCTCCGCTTTGGCAAGGGTAGAGCCTGTTTCAGATGACGAGTTTGAACTGGTTTGCAGCATTTTTTCCTATTGCGGGGAAATTTCTGTGATACCCAAAGATAAAATGAAAGAGATTATTGCGGTTAACGGTTCTTCACCTGCGTTTATATATCTTTATACTAAGGCTTTTGCTGACTACGCCGAGTCTGTTGGAATAGAGAAATCGGTTGCTTTAAAGCTTTTTGCTAAGACGCTTATTGGTTCTGCTAAAATGATTACCGACAGCGGTAACTCTATTGATGAGCTTATTGAAATGGTTTCCTCAAAAGGCGGAACAACCTTAGCAGGACTTGAAAGGCTCAGAGAGGGAGACCTTGAGGGTACTGTTAAAAAGGCATGCGAGGCTTGTACAAAAAGAGCCTATGAACTATCCGAGTAGCAAGCGGTAGGTGAGTGACAAGAGCAGAATATGCGAAAAGCCGCAGATCGAGCTATCTTTCCTCTTGTTTATGTTATCTTAACTCTAGAGTAATATATGTTTGTCCGAAAGCATATAATCAACTAACGAAGTTGGAAAAACAGGGAGTTGATTATATGACTGAAAGAAATTCAAAGTCAAATGTTATTTTCAAGATAATGCTCCTTATGGTTGCAGGAGTATTAGTTGGAGCATTGGCTTTTTCTTTTATTAAGACAAGCACGCTGAGCGATTTAAATCTGATAGAGAACGATTATTTGTCTATGCGTCAAAAGGGAGGATATATAAGTATTTTATACAGCTCGCTGCTTAACTCATCTACATTGATAGTCGTACTGTTTTTGCTGGGATTTTGTGCAATTGCCCAGCCTGTTTCTATTTTAGTTCCTGTTTATAAGGGATTGGGATTCGGTGCAACAATAGCTCAGATATATTCTGAAAATGGCATTAACGGCTTTTTCACCGCGTTTATTTTGATTTTGCCCTGTGCGTTGGTTTCATCATATGCGCTCTTTATCGGAGTAAGAGAGTCTCTAAGAATGTCTAACCGTTTTTTCTCACAGGCTTTTTTAAACAGAAGATCTGAAAGCGACAGTATAAACGACTATGTAAAGCTTTATGCGATCAAGTTTTTGGTTCTTGAGGCTGTAACCGCTGTTTCTGCGGCAGTTGACTGCTTGAGTTCTTTAGTGTATAATATGATTAAATAACCAAGCTTTGCAATTGCTGCGTGATAAAACACTTTTCACTCACGAAGAATTGCCAGCCTTTTCCGAAAATTAATAATGTTTTTTCCTCAAAGTAGGAATCGGCTTAAAACCGCAGAAAGGTAGCCTTTAAAAAGGCAGGTGATCAAAATGGGATTTTTCAGTAATTACGAAAATGCAGGACCCGGTATTCCAAAAGCGCCGCAGGAGAAAACTGATTTTTTTAAATTTTTTGAAATATACGGTCGTCATTTCTGGAAACTGATGGAGATAAATCTGATGTACTTTATATTCTATCTTCCGTTGCTTTTGGGTATGACGGTATTATTTAAAGAGACAATAAGTATGAAAATCAAAGTGGTAGGTTTAGGTGTACTTGGCATTATTTTTATTGCAACTATAGGACCTGCCACTGCGGGATTTACAAAGGTTATAAGAAATTACTCTCAGGAGAGAAATGCCTTTGTGCTTGCCGATTTTGTTGATACATTTAAAAAATGCTATAAGCAGTCGCTTATAATGGGAATAATAGATATTATTTTTGCAGTAGGATTTGTTGTATCGGTCATTTCCTACAGTACATGGGCACAGCAGAACTCTGCTATGTATATTCCGTTTATTATTTGTCTTAGCTGTATGCTTATGTTCATAATGATGCATTTTTACATTTATCAGTTGATTGTTTCAACAAATCTGTCTTTGATGCAGATAATAAAGAACTCTTTTCTGCTGGTCGGAATAAGTGTTAAGAGGTGCTTGTTTAATATATTAACGATCGCATTATTGATATTTCTAATTTTGTTTTTTTATCCCTATTCGGTATTTGTTATTCCGTTTTTGCCTATTAGCTTTGGGTGTTTTTTGATATGCTTTAATTGTTATCCCTTTATCAGAAAATATGTAATTCAGCCCTATTATAAGGCAAGAGGAGAGGAAAGCCCCGAATTTGATTACCTAAAAGATGACGGCGAGACCGTTTTTGAAGACAAGGGAGGTACGGAAACTCCGATAAATAAACAGAGGAGACGTAATATAAA
>CANRKQ010000027.1 GCA_947631265.1 uncultured Clostridia bacterium
GTTATGTTTAACGACCCGTATGCTCCCTTGAAAATTATTGACGGTCTTAACGAGTGGTGCGATAAAAACGGTGTGAAGGATATTGGCGAAATAGTAGGGACAGTCAAGCCGTGGCAGTAAGATTAATAATATATGTATTTCAATGAGAGGCAAATGTCTCTCTTTTTTTGTCGATTTATGAATTTTTATAAAAGGTAACAAAGTTGTAATAATTGACTATGAATTGTTCTTATAATGTAATCATTTTGTAATTATTAACAATATATCGACAATATTATGCACAATTATGTGATATAAATACGCAAAAAACTATACAAAATCAATAAAAATAACATTTTATAAAGGTTACAAAAGATTTGACTTTTGTAACCTTTTGGCTTAGAATAACGAAAGCGCTTTTATAAAGACAGCCGGTTACTGTTTTTGGCGCTGAAGTAAAAACATAAGCGTTTATTTAAAAAAATAGTTAATAACACTTAAGAAACGGAGGATTGAAATGAAAATTATATATTATGTCAAGATGCTTTTCTTTAAGCATTTTGAAAAGCTTATTGCTTGTGTCGCCACAGGGCTGTTTGCAGTATCCATAGTTCAGAGTATCAGTAAGATAAGCTTTGAAAAAAAGCCTGAAACTTATAGTTCATCGGCTGATCTGAATGTGAGTGAATATATGGCAGAGGCAAACAGCAGAGATATTACATATGAAGTAGTAAAATCAGTCGCAAGACCTGATATTTCAAGCGGCAAAAATCGGGAAAAAGAAAAAACATCACTGACTTTAAACACTTATGCTGTTACCAAAGCTGCAAGCAGCATAAGACATATTGAGAAAAAAACAACGAGCAAAGCCGTCAAAAAAAACATTGAAAAGTCTAAAGACAACAAAAAGAAAACACATACATATAAAAAAACGGGAAATAAGACGATAGACAGATTAAACTCTGTTGAGTTAAAGCCTGAAAAATTTCTCAAGGGCAAAGATGAGAAAATTCTTACAAAGCACCTTAATAAAATAATTGATGACGATATGTCAAATTACGAAAAGGCAAAGGAATGTTATGATTATATTATAAATAACACTTATTATTCATACGGCGGCTGGGGTAATGCGATCGAGTCTGTTCTGGAAAACGGCTTTGGAACGTGTACTGAGTACTCTTATGTATATATGGCTATGATGAGGTATCTTGGGTTTGACGCTAAAACAGTTGACGGCAGTACCGCAATGGCAGCAGGAGGATATGGATATCATATGTGGACAGAAGTAAAACTTAACGGAAATATATATGTTTTCGATCCTCAGGTTGAGGACGATATGTCAAACGGAAAGATAAACTATTTTCGTTTTTGCAAAACTTATGCAGAGGTTGCAGGTTCATATAAAAAATAATACATAAAAGCAGATATTATCCAATTAGAAATATCTGCTTTTGCTTATTGAATAAAATTGAAAAGTATGCCAATAATCTTATCATAATCAAGAAAAGAGAGGCATACATATGCAAAAGTTATATGAAAATAAAAAACTGACATTTAAAAGAAAAAAACTTGAAAGACTTAAAACCGCTGTTATGACAGGCTTTTTAGTAGCGCTGCTTATATCCTTTACAGCAGGAGAGGAGTTGAGAGAGCTTTCGTTTTTATTTCCTGAGTTCAGCATTTCGCCATCGGTAAAGCTTGATGAAGAAAGTAAAAACAAAGCAAAAAACTCTGACGATTTGGTGGTGGAGGTTGAGGAGAATGAAAAACCAAATGTGAGGTTTTTTATTATTGACTTTTTTAAATCCTTGTTTTAGAGTTTTTTGATGTGAAACGCTTTTATAACGCACGCCCTCATATACAATATGAGGGCGTTTTTATGTACTGAGTTTAATTGACCTCAGAGCTTATTTGTGGTACAATATTTTTAACGCTAAAGCTAGAGGTCAAGTTAAATAATTATTGAATTATCAAGTTAAATATACAGGTGAGAATAATGTTGAGAATAGTTACCGGAGGAATGGGCAGCAGTAAAACCGATATAATGACAAGTGAAATAAAAAGGGCTGTATTTTCTGAAGAAAACGTTATTGTCATTGTTCCGGATCAGTATTCTTTTGAATACGATAAACAGCTTTATAACGAGCTCGGTGCAAAGAGCTTTAATAAGCTGCGCACGCTTGGATTTAACCGATTTGCTGAGATTATATTAAAGGAGTACGGCACTAAATCGGGGGTATTGGCTGATAAAAATGCAAAGCTTATTTCTATGTTCAAGGCTGTGAAGTCTTTTAAAGCATCGGGTTTTGGAAGTAAAAGCTACTATTCACGTTCGCTAGATAAGCCGCAGTTCATATCTGACGCAATATCGCTTATTGACGATTTGAAAAAATCTGATATTGATAACAATGCTCTTGAAAGCGTTTTAACCCGGATTGATGGGAGTCTTTTTGAAAAGCTGGATTCTGTTTCGAGGCTATACAGACTTTATCAGGAGGAGCTTTCTTCGTCGGGACTTACAGATGAAACCACGGCTATATCAGAGGCTGCGAAAATTGCTCATAGCAGCGGATTTTTCAGTAACACGGTCGTATTTATACATGAGTTTTCAAGCTTTACTGCTGACGAATATGAGGTTATAAAAGTAATTCTCAGCGACGCAAAATGTCTTACGGTTTCTCTTATAATAGGCGGCGGTAACAATCTGACATCAAATATGTCTCCGTTTTCAACTTGTATTAAGACCCGCTCAAAGCTTATTGATATGGCGGGCGGTGCAAAAAGCACTGAGAGTATTAACGCTGAAGAGCATACCGTTTATAAGTCAAGGGCTCTTGAGCATTTGGAGGGAAATATATTCTGTCTTGTGAATAGTCCTTGTGATAATTCAGACGGGATAAATCTTGTCTGCGCAAAGAACCCTTATGACGAAATTGATTATATAGCGGCAAGTATAAAAAAGCTAATACGAGAGCAGGGATATTCGTATAAAGATATTGCTGTGATTTCTCGTTCTCTCGACGACTATTCAAGTCTGATTGACGGTGCGTTCAACAGATATGAAATACCGTTTTTTATGGACAGAAGAAAAAGCGTTTTGCGTTCGTCGCTTGTTATATATGTTTTATCGCTGTTCGACTGTGTTTTGACCAAAAGCTATAAAACCGAAAATTTACTGAGATACATAAAATCACCCCTCTCAAGCATTGAGGATTTTAAAGCGTCGGCTATCGAAGAATACTGCTATAAATGGGGCGTTGAGGGTGATATGTGGCTGTCTGATTTTACTCCGTTTGACAATAAAAAGGGAGGAGACCCCAAAGAGTTTCTATCGCTGATAAATGATATAAGAAAAAGCATTATCGCTCCTCTTGAGGAGTTTAAGAAAAAGACAAGGAATACATCTGCCGGTGAAATCTGCCTTGCCTTGAACGAGCTTATGGGTAAGATAGAACTTTCTGAAAAGACCTTCTCTCTTATAAGCAGGTCTGTTGAGTCAGACGATGCGTCTGTAGTTGAAATTGCAAGGGATTTTAAACAGCTTTGGATGCTTTTTCTCGGTGCAATTAATTCTGTTTATAAAAATATGGGCGACGAAAAAATATCTCTCCGTCAGTTTTACAATCTGTTAAAGCTTATGCTTTCTGAGATGACCATTTCATCTCCGCCGCAGAAACTTGACGCAGTAACAGTTGCAAAGGCTGAACATTCAAGGCTGAACGGTATGAAAGCGGTTTTTGTTATAGGCTTAAACGACGGGCTTTTCCCGAGAAATTTTCATAATTCGGGGCTGCTGACAGAGAATGAAAAGATAAAACTAAGCAGCCTGGGTATTAAAATTAACAGTAATATTCAGACGTCTCTGGATTATGAAAGACTGATTTCATATATTGCTTTGACCTCGGCAAGCGAAAGGCTGACAGCGTCATATCCAGAATCATCTGTGAAAAATGAAACGCTGAGACCTTCAGTTTTGGTAAGCGATATAGAAAGAATTTTCAAAAAGGGCGTTAAGATAAATGCGTCAGAGCTTTCTTTGGATTACTACTGTGAAAACGAGTATAGCGCTTATTACAGATATGCTTTGAACTATCATACCGATTCCAGAGAGCAGGAAAGCTTGAGAGAGGCTTTGTGCTGTAATGAAGAATATCTTGCTAAAATAAATTTTCTTGATAATTTATCAAATGATGAAAAGCACTATGAATACAGTCTGTCAAAGAATATTGCAAAAGCTGTATTTTTTCCTCATGACATTAATATGTCCGCTACAAGGGCTGATGATTTCTACAAATGCCCGTTTAACTATTTCTGCAAAAACGGATTGAAGGTATATCCTTTAGAGAAGGTTGATATTTCTCCTATGACAAGGGGCAGTCTTATACATTTTATTTTACAGAGTATTTTAAGCACGGTTGATGAAAACGGTAACGTAAACTATAACGATGATTTTGAAAGCATCAAAGACGACGAGATAAAAACGCTTATAAACAAATATTGCAGAGAGTATGTAAATAATGAGTGGGGAGGAGATTTCGGAAAGACAAGCAGGTTTGATCATAATTTAAAAAATCTTGAAAAGACAGCTTTTTATGTTGTAAAAAATCTTATTCAGGAGCTTGAGAACTGCTTATTTAAACCGGTTGCGTTTGAATATGATCTGTCGGATGAAAACGGAGAAAGCATTTTAAAAATCAAGGTCGACGACGATGTTAATATCTGTATGCGGGGAAGTATAGACAGGGTAGATATTTATAAAGACGAAAACGGAAAGCGTTATGTTCGCATAGTTGATTATAAAACAGGCGGAAAGGATTTCGATTTGGCGTCACTTTATCACGGGCTTAATATGCAGATGCTTATTTATCTTCTTGCACTTGTCGATACTGATAACGAGTTCAATCGGGACGGAGAGCTTATTTCGGCAGGAGTTATGTATATGCCTGCAAAGTATGTTGATAATTTTATGCCAAGAGAAAAGCTGAAAGGTATTTCTTATGAAGAACGTGAGGAGCTGTTAAAAAACGAACGCAATAAGGCTTTCAGGCGCAAAGGACTTCTTGTATACAATGATATCTCATTAAAGGCAATGGACAAACGTGTATCGGGACTGTTTGCTCCTGTAAAGAAAACCGCAAAGGGAAACAGCGTAAATAAAAATCAGGTGGTAGATCAGGAGATATTTGAGGCTATTGAAAGATTCTCAAGGGACAAGATTATTGAAATGGGAAAATCCTTAGCAAACGGAGAGATACCTGCAATGCCTGTTATGAAGTCGGGAAATATTGACACTATAAGCTGTAAGTACTGCAATTACTGGTCGGTTTGCGGAAGATACAACCGTCTTGACGCTAAGCAGATATATGATGCAGATAGTGAAAAGCTGCTTTTAGAAATTAAAGAAGAGCAGGAAAGGAGGTAGTAATAATGCCTGTTTGGACAGAGGATCAGTTAAGCGCAATAAATGAAACTGAAAAGGGCGTTGTTGTTTCCGCTGCTGCAGGCAGCGGAAAAACAGCCGTTTTAATTGAACGTACTATAAGACTTCTATCAAATGAGGAAAACAAAATAGAGGCGGACAGGCTTTTGGCAGTAACATTCACAAGGGCTGCGGCTGAACAGATCCGTGAAAAGCTGTCTAATGCTATAGTAAAAGAGCTTGATAACAATCCGCAAAGCGCATGGCTGATAAATCAGCAAAAAAGGCTGCAAATGGCAAAGATTACTACCATTAATGCTTTTTGCCTTGACTTTGTAAGAGAAAATATTCAATGCTTTGATTTTGAAAGCAATCTGAGGATATTGGAAGAAAATGAAAAAATAGTTTTACTGAATCAGGCTGTAGGAGATGCCATTGAGCATTATTATAAAGAAAAACCCGAAAAGATATCGTATGTTCTTGACTCGATTGGCGGAGAAAATGACAGCGGTCTTGTTAGAATTATAATTGATTTGCATAAGTTTTTTGAAAGTATCCCTTTCAGAGACAACTGGATCGAAACTGCTTTAAAACTATTCGACAGCGAGGATTACATAAATAAGCTTTTGCAGTATAGCTGTGATAAAATAAGAGAGAAAACAGCGTCAGTGAATCTTTTGTATAAACAGCTGATTGAAAAAAGCAAGGAGCTTAAAATACTCACTCATATAACCCGGCTTTTAGAGCGCGACTGCGGTATGTCATTAAGTCTGAGCGAAATAAAAGTTGATTGCTGGGATAAGCTTTACCGAGAGTGCGGAGAATTTAATTTTGACAGGTTTAATTCGACGATTTCCAAGAAAGCAGGTAAAGGGTTCGGCGATGATGAAGTTAAAAAAGAGCGCGTACTTGCAGAAGAAATTAAGAAGGAGAGGGATAAACTTAAATCTGAACTGAAAGATACTATGGCTTTGGTATCCTCACCTGTTGAAGAAATTAAAAGCGACTTGAGCGTTGTTAAAGGTCTTTTTGAAATAATATGTGAAATGACCGTTTGCGCCGAGAACATTTTGCACGACCTTATGGTATCTAAAAACGCAGTAGATTTTTCCGGCGTTGAGCATATGACCACAGAGCTTTTGGCGGTTTGTGAAAACGGGGTAATATCAAGAACCCCTCTGTGTGAGGAAATTGTAAAGAATAAAGATTATAAAATAATTCTGATAGATGAGTTTCAGGATGTGAATAATCTTCAGGACTTGATTTTCAAATGCCTGTCAGATACAGACGATATAACTGTAATAGGAAAAAATGCTTTTGTGGTTGGAGATGTTAAACAATCTATTTACAGATTCCGTCAGGCAAATCCAAAGCTGTTTATCGACGCAAGAAAAAAGGCGAATGATAAGTCATTTAGCAACACAAAAGAAATTACTTTAAAAAAGAATTTCAGAAGCCGCAGGGAAGTTGTAGATACGGTAAATTATATCTTTTCTCAGCTTATGAACTACAATACGGGAGAGATTGAATACACCGATGATGAAAAGCTTGTGCTGGGGCTTGATGTTCCCGACAACGGTGATTATTCTACAGAGCTTATGATAATAGACGACAGAGGGGATTTCTCAAAATATCTACCGTATTCGGTCGAGCATTATGAAATTGCAAAGAGAATAAGCGAGCTTTTAAACAGCGGCACGGAAGTTTTTGATCCGAGCGTTGGTAAAAGCGGCGGATTTCGTCTATGCAGGCCGTCCGATATTTGCGTAATATCTCGAAATAATGAAGACGGGCGATGTGTTTCAAAGGCTCTTGAGAGCTTTGGAATAAAGACTAATGCTGAAATGACAAGCGGTTATCTTCGTTCGAGAGAAATTTCGGTCATTATAAATCTTTTGCGTGTTCTGGATAATCCTATGCAGGATATTCCTCTGCTGTCGGTGCTTATGTCTCCTGTGTTTATGTTTTCACCCGATGACGCCGCACGGGTAAGGCTAACCTCTGTAAACGGAGAAAGACCTAAGCTATATCAGCAGCTTTTGCACTTTAACGACAATGTTTCAGAGGAACACTCTGCGCTTGCAGATAAATGCAAAAAAGCAGTTGATAAAATAAAAGAACTTAGGTTTTATGCGGCAAGCTTAAATCTTGTTACTCTTATCAGAAAGATTTATGATACTGCCGATTATTACGGCATAGCCTCGGCATATGATGACGGTCATCAAAAGAGAGCAAATTTAAGTCTGCTTTTAGAATACGCAGACGAGTATGATAAGTCAATCGGCGGAGGACTGACAGGATTTATAAGGTATATTGATAATATTATAGAGAATAAAAAAGACTTTTCTCAGGCAGTAATAAGCTCGGAAGACGGAGAGGCTGTGAATATTAAGACAATGCACGGCTCTAAGGGCTTGGAATTTCCCTTTGTATTTATATGCAACATTTTTAAGGGGTTTAACGACCGTGATAATAAAAAGAGAATGATAATAAATCAGGAGCTCGGCGTTTCTTTGAAGTTTATCGACGCAGCAGCAAATATGTCTGTTGTACCGTTTTCTTACAATGTGTTAAAGAGCATTGCCGACAGCGAAATGAAAAGCGAGGAGCTGAGACTTCTCTATGTTGCTCTTACCCGTGCAAAGGATAAGCTTTTCATTCCTTTTGTGTTTAATGAAAACACCTCAAAGCTTATGAAGGAGATCTATGATAAATTGGCGGTTTTAGGGCGTGTTTCATCAGATATGGCGTCAGAGGCGGACTCTTGCGGTGAGTGGCTTGCTGAATGTTTTCTTACTCATCCTGACGCTGATAAACTAAGACGGCATATATTTGAATTTCTCGGTTTGGAGTGTGAAGAAAAGTTAAATATTCAAGAGACAGATTCAACTCTTGTTATCACACAATGCGCTCAGACTGAAAAAAGAGAGGAGCGGGTTTTTAAGAAAAAACGCTCTGCGTCTGATCCGGAGCTTGTTCGCGAGCTGTTGGAGAGATTTGACTTTAAGTATGATAATAAGGATTCTCAAACTCCGTCAAAGCTATCAGTTTCTGATATTGCAAAGAACGAAAAGAAGGCGTATTATTATCCGCAGATACCAAAATTCTCTGAAGAGATAGGAAAGCTGACAGCGTCTGAAAAGGGAACTATAACTCACAGGTTTATGGAGCTTTGCACTTTTGAAAACGCAAGGAAGAACTTAGATGAAGAAATAGAACTTCTTGTAGCGCAGGGCAAGCTGACCTCACGTCAGGCTGAGGGAATTGACAGAAAAACTGTAAGGGCATTCTTTGAGAGCGATGTGTATAAACGTATTCAAAAGAGCGTTTCAGTTATGAGGGAAAAGCAGTTTTTAGTCAGATTTTCCGATTTGGATATAAGCGGTGATATTGAGGAGTATAAAAGCTCCGACGGAATGCTTCAGGGTATTGCCGACTGCATTTTTGAGGAGAGCGACGGATATGTGCTTTTAGACTACAAAACGGACAGAAATACGACTGCCGAGCAGCTCAGAGAAAACTATACCGTTCAGCTAAAGCTTTATAAGGCGGCGCTTGACCTGCTTTTAGATAAGCCTGTTAAATCGGGCTATATCTATTCCTTTAGTCTGAAAGAGGGTATAGAGGTTGAATTTTAGACGTCTTGTGCAGTACTGTAAAACTAAAAAAGATTGGTGATAGATATGAATTATTATCAGGAGAAAATTGAAACAAATTCATTGATACCTGCAAAGATTTATTTCGGTTACGGTAGTGATGATACATCTCACTATCCTCTTCATTGGCACAGCAATCTGGAGTTTGATTTGGTTATAGACGGAATGATAAACGGTATTATAAATGGAAGGTCTGTAAAAGTATATCCGGGAGAGTTCTTTTTTGTAAACAGCGGAGAACTACACGAGACGCGTTCTGATGACATCAGCACGCTCAACACCGTTACTATTTTATTGTCGTACAATCTGCTAAGAGAGTACTGCGAGGATATTGATTCGTACTATTTTGATTTTTCGGGAAATGAAAAGGCAAAGCAGAAGGTGAAGAGATTAATAATTGAGTGTGCTTATTTGTTTGAGCAGAAAGAGGAATTCTATGAGCTTGAGATTTCAATTGTGCTAAGAAAAATATGCAGCGTGCTTTTGAACGAATGTAAGTTTGAAAAACAGGCAAAGGTATATGACAGATACGGGCTGAAGAGTATGACGAATATCAAAAAGGCTATAGGATTTATGGAGAAGAATTATGCAAACAGCTTTTCCCTTAACGATATTGCCTCGGAGATAGGTATGTCGCCGACGTATTTTTCAAGGTTTTTCAAGAAAAACACAGGCGAAACCTTTTACTCTTACCTAAATAAGATCAGGCTTTATCACGCGCACAGAGAGCTTTTAAACAGCGACCGTTCTATTACCGAGATAGCGTTCAACAACGGTTTTGCAAATGTTAAGTCATTTATTGAGACATTTAAAAATGTATACAATACCACTCCGTCGAGATACAAAAGAAATCTTACGGCAGGATAAAAAGTTTTTGCAAAGGAAAAAATATTTAAAAAAGTCTTGACAAAGGAAAAAACAGAGTGTATAATAACGTGGTAAGTAAAGCAGAACTCCGTTCTCACCTTAAGCGTTGAGTGAAAAGGTCAATACAGTTAATTACAGCTATGCTGTTTATTGTATGAGTGCGGAATAATGTTTCTGCACTCATGTTTTTTATTCAGAATATACTTTTAGTAAATTTACGGAGGTGTTTAATCATCAGCAACAAAAATGATACCCAAATCAACGAGGCGATTAATGACAGGGAAGTCAGACTTATCGGTGAGGACGGAAGTCAGCTAGGTATAGTGTCGGGCAGGGAAGCTCAGAGTATCGCGTATGAAAAGGACTTGGACCTTGTTAAAATTGCACCTAATGCAAAACCGCCTGTTTGTAAGATCATGGACTACGGTAAATATTGCTTTGAACAGGCTAAAAAAGAAAAGGAAGCAAGAAAAAATCAAAAGGTGGTAGAGGTCAAGGAAGTCAGAATGTCCTCGACTATTGATACGCATGATTTTGAAACAAAGGTCAATCAGGCAAGTAAGTTTTTAAAGTCAGGCGATAAGCTGAAGGTTTCGGTCCGATTCAGAAAACGTGCGGTTGCTCACCCACAGCTCGGCGAGGTGTTGCTAGAAAGATTTAAAGAAGCTGTTTCTGAGTTGGGAACAGTTGATAAAAAACCTAAAATGGAAGGGCGAAGCCTTGTTATGTTCGTCAATCCCAAGACAAATAAGTAACAGATTTACTAAAGTAATTTCTTTATTAAGGAGGAAAAAATTATGCCTAAGATGAAAACACACTCAGGTGCTAAAAAGCGTTTTAAGGTAACAGGCTCGGGAAAAGTTAAGTATATGCGTACAAACAAGAGCCACAGACTTATTCAAAAAGGTCATAAGAAAGCTAGACAAACACGAAATTCTGCATATGCGTCAGCAGCAGATAAAAAGAATCTGAGAGAGCTTATCCCATACAAATAAACGAGTATAGGGAAACCGAAGAAATTTTTAAAATTAGGAGGAATTTACTATGGCTCGTGTAAAGGGAGCAATGATGACTCGAAAGAGAAGAAATAAGACCCTAAAGCTTGCAAAGGGTTACTGGGGAGCAAAGAGCAAGCACTTCAAAATGGCTAAGGAAGCCGTAATGAAGTCAGGACAATACGCTTATATCGGTAGAAAGCAGAAAAAGAGAGAGTTTAGAAAACTATGGATCACAAGAATTTCTGCTGCCTGCAAAATGAACGGTATCAACTACTCGCAGTTTATGAACGGTGTTAAAAAAGCCGGAATTACATTAAACAGAAAGATGCTTTCAGAAATAGCAATAAGCGACCCGGAGGGCTTTAAATCAATAGTTGAGCAGGCAAAGACTGCTCTTAACTAAACAAATTAACACGCTGAGTGGTAATGCTCCGGCGTGTTTTGTTGTTTATATGAAATGTTAAAAGTTGTATTTAAAAGGGGATTTTATGCTCGTTACAAGTAGTGAAAATTCAAATGTAAAGCTGTATGTAAAGCTTTCAAAAAGTAAAAAGGCTCGTGATGAGCATAATAAATTCACCCTCGAGGGGACAAGGCTTTTAAGAGACGCAGTTTTGGAAAAGTCGGGTATTCAAACGATTTTTGCAACCGAATCAGCCTATGAACGGGATAAGGATTTCTTGCAGGAGTATTCTGATAAAGTAATGATAATCAGCAAAGGAATTGCTAAAAGGCTAAGCAATACCAAATCTGATCAGGGCGTTTTTGCTGTGGTCAATAAGCGGGAGAATAGGTCTTTGCATAATCAGACGCTTAACGGAAAGCTCTTGGTTTTAAACAATATTCAGGATCCGGGTAATCTGGGTACTATACTGAGAACCGCTGACGCTGTAGGTATGTCCGGCGTAATACTATCTGAAAATTGCTGCGATTTATATAATCCTAAGGTTGTGCGTTCGACTATGGGGAGCTTATTCAGATTAAATATTTACATCGAAAATGATTTTTGCGATGTTTGCAGAATATTAAAATCTCAGGGTGTAAAGACTTATGCAGCGGTAGTTTCACAGCAGGCGTGTGAAATACGCTCGGCTGAATTTACCGCAAGTTCTGCAATAGTTATCGGAAACGAGGGCAACGGCTTAAAGGACGAGCACTCAGCTCTTTGTGATGAACTGGTTACAATTAAAATGAACGGGAAAATTGATTCTCTTAACGCGGGAATTGCAGCCGCGATTTTAATGTGGGAAATGACAAAGGCATAGAAAGTTTTGACAGAAATATAAAGAGGCGATGACAGTGACAGAAAACAGAAGTGAAAATTTAAAATACTGGGTGTGGCTGACTATTGCTTTTGGACCTGCTAATCCCCGTAAGTGGGAGGTTTTAGAGGGGTATAACAGTATTGTCGATTTTTATGACGACGCGGTTTATGGCAGATTTCCTAAGGGTTTATTGTCAAAGGAAATTAATTCGATAAAGTCTGCGTCAATGCTGACAGCAGAAAAGACAATTGCATATTGTGAGCAAAAGGGCATAAATATATATTGCTATGAAGATGAAGATTTTCCTCAAATGCTCAGAGAAATTTCAAATCCGCCTTCAGTATTATTCAGTCTGGGAGATTTGAGTTTTATAAATGAAAGAGTTATAATAGCAGTTGTCGGAGCGAGAGATTCTTCAGCATACAGCCTTAATGCTGAAAGGGTATTATTATCGTCATTGCTGAAAAAAGGAATACGCTTTGCAAGCGGTTTTGCCGTTGGAGCTGATTCGCTGGCGAATGAGATTTCGCTTGAGGCAAATGAAAAATCGGCTGCGGTGTTAGCCTGCGGTCTGGAATATGATTATCCTGAGGGAACAACGTCTTTCAAATTGTCTATAGGTAAATGCGGTGCTGTAATATCTGAATATTTTCCCAATCACAAGCCGAGATCTAAGGATTTTGTCGCAAGAAATAGATTGCTTGCAGGCTTGAGCATGGGCGTCTTTGTGGTTGAGGCAAGCGAAAGGAGCGGAGCGTTAAGCTCGGCATCAATGGCGCTTAATCAGGGCAAAGATATTTTTACGATAGTTCCGCATAATATTTTTGACAAGCGTTATTTCGGTCAGAGAAATCTTCTTAAAGACGGCGCGATACCTGTTTTTTCAGGTGAGGATATTTCTAATGAATATATAAGTAATTTTTCGCACAGATTAAATTTTATTCCGAACAATTCGGAGTTGGTTTCTATAGAGCGTAAATTTAATTCTTCCACTAGCAGGGAAGGCTCTGGTACAATAACAAAACAAAACGGCAGGTCATCAAGGTCTGTCAGAGAAATTGACAGAAGTCTCAATCAGATCGAAAAGGGTATTGACGAGGATAAAGGAAAAACTCTGAGTATTACTGCCACATATGTTGATACCTCTGATTTAAGCGAGATACAAAAGAGAATTTATGATGAGCTTTCAAACGGAGTGATGCACGTGGATCAGTTGTGCGAAAAGCTCTCTTTGGATATATCGATAATTTTTACAGAACTTACCGAGCTTGAGCTTTTGGGGATTGTAAAGTCACTTTCAGGAAAAAGATATATGCTTTCGTAAAAGCAGATTATTAAGATAACAGGTAAAAAAACAGCGGAAGTTTTCTTTTTCGGAGTAGGATTTATGTAAAATTTTTCGATGCATAGCTTTTGTGCAAAAAGGCTATGTGGAATTTCTATAACCGAAACCTGCTTGTAAACCTAGAAAGGTATGGTGAATAATATGTCTAATCTTATAATAGTTGAGTCGCCTAAAAAGGTAGAAACGATAAAGAGATACCTTAAAGGCGACTATGAAGTTATAGCCTCAATGGGGCATCTGAGAGATCTACCCAAATCTAAAATAGGGGTCGACATTGAACATAATTTTAAACCGGAATACTGCGATATTAAAGGAAAAGAAAAAACAATATCTGATATAAAGAAAAAAGCAAAAAAAGCCGATAATGTTTATCTAGCCGCCGATCCTGACAGGGAGGGCGAGGCTATTTCGTGGCATTTGGCAAACATTTTAAATCTTGATCTTGATGATAATAACAGAATAACATTTAATGAGATCACAAAGTCTGGCATAGAGGCAGGGATAAAAGCTCCCCGTACTATTGACATAAACAAGGTTAACGCCCAGCAGGCAAGACGGATACTGGACAGAATAGTAGGATATAAGCTGTCGCCGTTTTTGTGGAAAAAGGTAAGACGGGGTCTGTCGGCAGGACGCGTACAGTCGGCGGCTGTACGAATGATTGTTGACCGCGAAAATGAAATAAAGAGCTTTGTTTCACAGGAATACTGGTCAATAGACGCTAAGCTTTGTCCGGAGGGTTCGAGAAAATCTTTCGACGCAACTCTTGCAACCGTTGACGGAAAGAAGTTTGAGGCTGATAATCACGTGCCTGTTGACGAGCTTGTTCAACGTCTTAAATCAGCGGAATTTGTTGTTGCAAATATAAAAAAGAGCGTGAGGAAGAAAACTCCTCAGGCGCCGTTTACGACGTCAACACTACAGCAAGACGCGTCAAAAAGGCTGGGATTTCAGACTACAAGAACAATGAGAACCGCTCAGGAGCTTTATGAGGGTGTTGATATAAAAGGACAGGGACTTATCGGACTTATAACCTATATGAGAACTGACAGTCTAAGAATTTCTGATGAGGCGAGAGCCGGTGCGCATAAGTTTATTGAGGAAAAATTCGGCAGTAACTATATTCCCGAGCAACCTAAGAAATTTAAAGTCAGAGGTAACGCTCAAGACGCTCACGAGGCTATAAGACCTACTATACCGTCGCTTACACCGGAAAAGGTTAAGCAAAGCGGAGTAACAAACGATCAGTATAAGCTTTATAAGCTTATTTGGGAACGCTTTATTGCAAGTCAGATGGAAAATTGTCTTTTAAATACAGTTACCGTTGATATTGTCGCTGACGGCTGTACCTTTAAAGCGTCGGGACACACAATAAAATTCGACGGATTTACAGTTATCTATGACGATACCTCAAAAGACGATGCAAAGAAGATACTTCCTGATATGTCAAAGGGCGATAAGCTTACCGTCAAATCATTAGAGGGAAACCAGCACTTTACACAGCCTCCTGCAAGATATACCGAGGGTACGCTTGTAAAGGCCTTTGAAGAAAACGGAATAGGACGTCCTTCGACGTATGCCTCGACGATCAAGACCATTCTTGATAGAAATTATGTTGAGCGTGAGGGAAAGCAAATCAAACCTACAGTTTTGGGTGAAGTCACAACAAAACTAATGCTCGAGCATTTTAACAGGATAGTAGACTTGAAGTTTACAGCGAGAATGGAAGATGATCTTGATGACGTTGAGGAGGGAAAGAAAGAGTGGACAAAAACTCTGAGTTCTTTCTATAAGGATTTTGACAAATCCCTTACGACGGCTGAGGAATTGATGGAGGGAAAAAGAATTAAAATTCCCGATGAGCAGACAAATCAGGTGTGCGAAAAGTGCGGAAAGCCGATGGTCATAAAAATCGGTAAGTTCGGAAAGTTTTTAGCTTGCTCAGGTTTTCCTGAGTGTACAAATACCAAAAAGATCGTTATAGAAACAGACGGAATATGTCCTTATTGCGGAAAGAAGGTATTAGAGAAAAAGTCAAAGCGCGGTAAAAAGTATTTTGGCTGTGAGGATAATCCCAAATGTGAGTTTATGACGTGGGATATACCGACAGCTGAGAAATGTCCCGAATGCGGTTCGACGCTGTTTCAGAAGGGCGGAAAAAAAGGAAAGCTTATCTGTCACAAGCCCGATTGCGGATATGAAAAGGACTTGTCAAATGATTAAAGATAAAAAGGTAACCGTTATCGGCGCGGGACTTGCAGGTGTTGAGGCAGCTTACACTCTTGCCGAGGGTGGGGCGGCTGTAAGGTTATATGAAATGAAACCTAAAAAATTTTCACCCGCGCATAAGTACAAGGGCTTTGCCGAGCTTGTATGCTCAAACTCTTTAAAAGCAGACAGAATAGAATCTGCCGCAGGTATGTTAAAAGAGGAAATGAGAATTCTCGGTTCTATTACTATGGAGTCTGCAAAAGAGAATAGAGTTTCTGCCGGCGGAGCGTTAGCAGTAGACAGAGAGGGTTTCTCGGACTTTATAACCGATAGAATAAATTCGCATCCGAATATCGAGGTAATAACCGAGGAGGTTTATGAAATCCCTCTTGATAAAAACGTAATTATAGCTACTGGTCCTCTGACTTCAGACAGCCTTGCAGAATCGATAAAAAAGCTCTGCGGAGACTGTTTGTATTTTCACGATGCGGCGGCGCCAATCGTCACTTATGAAAGTCTTGATAAAGATAAAGTGTTCTTTGCGTCTCGTTACGGAAAGGGCAATGCGGATTATATAAATTGTCCTATGAACCGTGATGAATATATGACGTTTTATAATGAATTGATAAATGCTGAAACCGTAGAGCTGAAGGATTTTGAAGAGGAAAGTTTTTCAGGTATGGAAACAAAGGGGCAATTAAAAGACAGGTTTAAGGTTTATGAGGGCTGTATGCCCGTTGAGGTTTTGGCAGGCAGAGGCGAGGATACTATGCGTTTCGGTCCGTTAAAGCCTGTCGGACTTACCGATCCTCATACGGGAAAGCGTCCGTATGCTGTTGTTCAGCTAAGAGCAGAAAACCGCGGCGGCACTCTTTATAACATGGTGGGATTTCAGACCAATTTGAAATTCGGCGAGCAAAAAAGGGTTTTTTCTCTTATACCGGGTCTGGAAAATGCTGAATTTATGAGATATGGCGTAATGCACAGAAATACTTTTATCAACTCACCCAAGCTGCTTACTGAGCATTTTAATATGCGTGAGTACGGCAATATTTTCTTTGCCGGGCAGATAACCGGCGTTGAGGGGTATATTGAGTCGGCGGCAAGCGGAATATTGGCAGGAAAGAATATGCTTAGACGTCTTGAGGGAAGGGATATGATTACTCTGCCGAGAGAGTGTATGCTGGGCGCTTTATCTAAATACATAAGCGATGAAACGGTTGCAGATTTTCAGCCTATGGGAGCCAATATGGGTATACTTCCTCCGCTTGAAGAGAGGATAAAGGACAAAAAGGAAAGATACAGGCAGATTGCATTGAGAGGATTGGAAAAACTTCGCAGGACAATTGAATAACAAATTATTTTCAGAATTAGGAGTGGAAGGTTTGAAAATTATAATTGACGCTTTCGGAGGCGATAATGCTCCGCTTGAGGTAATAAAGGGAAGTATTGAGGCAAAAAAGGATATTGACGCTGATATTTGTTTGGCGGGCGATGAGAATAGAATAAAAAAATGTGCTGAGGAAAATGCATTGGATATATCTTCTTTTGAAATAAAACACGCACCGAGCGTTATTGATATCTGCGATGAGCCTGCTGAAATTTTAAAATCCAAGTCAGATTGCTCTATGGCAGTCGGTATGAAAATGCTGGCAAGCGGCGAGGGGGACGCATTTGTATCTGCCGGCTCTACGGGAGCGCTGGTTGTAGGGGCAACATTTATCGTAAAGAGGATAAAGGGTATAAAAAGGGCGGCTCTTGCTACAATATTACCGACAAGAACAAAGCCTGTTATGCTTTTAGACGCAGGAGCAAATTCAGACTGCCGCGCTGAAATGCTTGTTCAGTTTGCGGTAATGGGAAGTATTTATATGAACAAGATCATGTCGGTAGATGATCCTAAGGTTATGCTTGCAAACATCGGTGAGGAAAAGTCAAAGGGCAGAGAGCTTGAAAGTGAGACCTATAATCTGCTTGAAACAGCGCCATTGAATTTCTGCGGCAACATTGAAGCTAGAGAACTGCCGAACGGCGTAAGCGATGTAGTTGTCACAGACGGTTTTACCGGGAATATAATGCTAAAGCTTTATGAGGGCTTGGGAAAATTTTTTTCAACAGAGCTTAAGGAAATGCTTTTAGATGATTTGAAATCAAAGCTTGCGGCGGTTCTGCTGCTTGGAAAAGTAAAGCGATTCAGAAAGAAAATGGATTATACTGAATACGGCGGAGCGCCTCTTCTGGGAACGGCAAAGCCGGTTATAAAGGCTCACGGAAGTTCAAATGCCAAGGCGTTTTGCAATGCAATAAGACAAGCTTACAAATTTACTCAAACTGATGTTATAGGAGAGGTAAGCGATAGTCTTTCAAGGATTAAAGAGTACAGTAACAAGACTGAATTATAATAATTACATTATCAAAAGGTTTTTAAGCGAAAGGAATGCATAATGAGTAGTCGTTTAGGGAATTTAAATAGCAGACTTAATGAGTTTGAAAAGGTAATTGGTTATAAGTTTAAAAATCAGGGACTTTTATATGAGGCTCTTTCACATTCGTCGTATGCAAATGAGATGAAAAATAATCATTGCAAAAGCAACGAGCGTTTGGAATTCTTAGGCGATTCTGTTTTGTCTATAGTTGTTTCAGATTATTTGTACAGACATTTTAAGCACTTGCCTGAGGGCGAGCTTACAAGGGTACG
>CANRKQ010000028.1 GCA_947631265.1 uncultured Clostridia bacterium
AAAAAAATAATGAAATATGCACATATTTTTTTCTTATAATTGTACAAATAAACTATTGACAAGTACATATGACTTCTGTTGAGAAACACAGTTAAGATAAAAGCCATATCAAATTTTGAATTTGATATGGCTGAAAAATTCTAATGCCTGCAAAATATTATACGGCTAATTCTTTTGCTTTGGTATTGAAAACGTAAATTGTGTATACTCATTCTGAATACTGTCTACATTTATAGCTCCGTTGTGTAATGATATTATTGAACGTACTATATTAAGTCCCAGACCTGCTCCGACCGTATCATTACCTCGTGACGAGGCTGTTTTATAGAAACGGTTGAATACTTTTGCTTTCTCGTCTTCGGAAAGTCCTTCGCCGCTGTTTTTTACGGAGATATAGTTGTAGCTTGGGTCATCTCTGAAAATGAAATCTATATATCCGTTTTCGGGAGTGAACTTTATCGCATTTTCAATCAAATTGTATATAACCTGATATATCATATCCTTATCCGCAAAGATTGTTACATTTTCCGAACCAAGACCGAGAATTTCAAGCTTTTTTTCGTTTATGACCTTTTCAAAGGTGTTAAGCACGTCAACTATAATGGTTATGACATTTGTGCTTGTCATAACCGGCTTGATTGCACCCGATTCCAGCTGCTCTAGATTGAGCATAAGCCTTGTCAGTCTTGCGAGCCTTTTAACCTCCTGAGAGATAAGCGAAAGATAGTGTGGTTGTTTATCCTCAGGTATTGTTCCGTCAATAATTCCGTCAACGAATCCGCTTATTGATGTAAGCGGAGTTCTCAGCTCGTGAGAAATATTTGAAACAAGCTGACCTTTCTTTTTACTGCTTTCCTGAAGAGATTCTGAAAGATCGCTTAAGGCAAGCTCAAGCTGATAGAACTCTGTTATACCTGACATAGTAATTTTGTCTGCAAATTTTTCATTGTATATATCGTCAACAAGACTTGTTATTTGGCAGAGAGTTTTTATAATTCTTCTGTACATAAGATATAATACAACAGCGCATACAAGAATTATCAATACTGAAATAACTGAAATTGTCAGGATTATCTGAGCGTATTTGTCAAAGATCATATCTGACAAAACAAGCAGTAATACTCCCGAAACGGCAACTGCGGTCAAGAGTATTACTGCTGTTAATATAAAAAAATATTTTTTGAATAAACTGTGGATCTTAATCATTAGTCCTCATCAACTTCAAACTTATATCCGACACCCCAAACGGTTTTTAATTCCCATTTGTCAGACACGCCTTCAAGCTTTTCGCGAAGTCTTTTTACATGTACGTCGATTGTTCTCGAATCACCATAGTACTCAAAGCCCCATACCTCATCAAGAAGCTGGTCGCGGGTATATACTCTGTTAGGATTAGAAGCAAGATGGAATAAAAGCTCTAACTCCTTAGGTGGCGTATCAAGAATAACACCGTTTACCTTTAACTCATACCTTGTCATATTTACTGAAAGCTTATCGTATTTGACCTCTTTCACTTCGGGCTTGGTAGTTACCTGACCTACCCTTCTGTAAACTGCTTTGATTCTTGCAATTACTTCTTTAGTATCAAATGGCTTGACAATATAGTCATCAGCGCCGAGTTCTAATCCTAAAACTTTGTCAAAGGTTTCGCCCTTTGCGGTAATCATAATAATAGGTACATTTGACTTCTTTCTGATTTCCCGGCAAACCTGCCATCCGTCAAGACCCGGCAGCATTACATCGAGAAGAATTATATCTGGTTTTAATGCATTGAATTTGACAACAGCCTCTTCACCATCGTGTGAAATGATTGTATCATAACCATCTTTTTCAAGATAAAGCCTGAGAAGTTCGCAAATGTTCTTGTCGTCATCGACAACTAATACTTTTCCCAAAGACATAATTAATATTCATGCTCCTAAGGAGCACTCCTCCTCTCACAGTTTTAAACGGCCTTGCAGCAGAAATACGCTATTAACATTATAAACTTAAACAATATGTAAATGTTAAAAAACGAATATTAAATGTAATTGTGTTTTATAAAATAATTATTTAACCTAACTATTGGACTATTATTTTTGAAAATATTGCACATAAAAATAAACAGAACAAAAACAAACAATAAATTTAATATAATCATTATAACAAATTCACAACTATAAAAAGTGTACATTTTAAATACTAAGTATGTACAAGATGTAAACTTTATAATATTGAAAGAATTTGTTGCATATTTATTCATAAACACACATCATTTTATATAGAAGAAAATCGTATATTATAAATTAATGAGGAAAAAAGTTTAACAAAATAAACTTGTGTAAACAATACTATTCTGCAAAAAAAAGTTAAGAAAATTTGGCTATTATTACAAAAATAAAAAAAGTTGACTGATTACTCTTGATTATTGAAAAATAAATGGTAAAATATATTTAGCACTCAGAAAGTGAGAGTGCTAAAACGAAGTTGATTTAAATAAATAATATATTTAAGGAGGATTTGCTATGAACATTAAACCATTACAGGACAGAGTTGTTATCAAAATGCTAGAGGCTGAAGAGACAACTAAAGGAGGAATCATACTTACAGCGGCATCTAAGGAAAAGCCTCAGATTGCTGAGGTCGTTGCAGTAGGTCCCGGAAAAGAAGATGTCAAAATGGAGGTCAAGGTAGGAGATAAGGTTTTAACGAGCAAGTATTCGGGTACAGAAGTTAAGATCGACGATGAAGAGTACACCATTTTAAAAATGGAAGATATTCTGGGTATTGTTGAATAACACCTTTATCTAAAATCTAATAAAAAATAATAACATAATATTTTAAGGAGAGATTATAATGGCAAAACAAATTATATACGGCGAGGACGCAAGAAAGTCACTTCAGGCAGGTATCGACAAGCTTGCTGATACTGTAAAAATCACACTTGGTCCAAAGGGAAGAAACGTAGTGCTTGATAAGAAGTTCGGCGCTCCGCTTATAACAAACGACGGTGTAACAATCGCTAAGGAAATCGAGCTTGACGACGCTTTTGAGAATATGGGGGCACAGCTTGTTAAAGAGGTCGCTACAAAGACAAACGACGCTGCTGGTGACGGAACAACTACAGCTACACTTCTTGCACAGGCGTTGGTATGCGAGGGTATGAAGAATATTGCCGCAGGCGCTAATCCTATGATTGTAAAGAAGGGTATGGCAAAGGCTGTTGACGCTGCTGTTGAAGAAATTGCTAAAAACTCAAAGCAGGTAAACGGCTCTGACGATATTGCAAGGGTTGCGACTGTTTCATCGGCTGACGAAAACGTAGGAAAGCTAATAGCAGAGGCTATGGAGAAGGTTACGAGCGACGGAGTTATCACTATTGAGGAGAGCAAAACTGCCGAGACCTACAGCGAGGTTGTAGAGGGTATGCAGTTTGACAGAGGTTACATCACTCCGTATATGGTAACAGATACTGAAAAAATGGAAGCTGTTATGGACGACGCTTACATTCTTATTACCGATAAGAAGATTACAAACATTCAGGAAATCCTTCCGCTGCTTGAGCAAATTGTAAAGGCTGGCAAAAAGCTTGTTATCATTGCTGAGGATATTGAGGGCGAGGCACTTTCAACTCTTATTCTCAACAAGCTGAGAGGAACATTCCAGTGCGTAGGAGTTAAGGCTCCGGGCTTTGGCGACAGAAGAAAAGAAATGCTTCAGGATATTGCAATCCTCACAGGCGGACAGGTGATTTCTGAAGAAATCGGTCTTGAGCTTGCAAACACGACAATGGAACAGCTTGGACGCGCTAAACAGGTAGTTGTTCAAAAGGAAAACACTATCATTGTTGACGGTGCAGGCGACGCAGGCGCAATCAAGGATAGGATCGGTCAGATCAAGTCACAGATTGAGAATACAACATCAGACTTCGACAGAGAAAAGCTTGAGGAGAGACTTGCAAAGCTTTCCGGCGGTGTTGCGGTTATCAAGGTCGGCGCTGCTACTGAAATTGAAATGAAAGAGAAGAAATTGAGAATAGAGGACGCTCTTGCCGCTACTAAGGCAGCAGTTGAGGAGGGTATCGTTGCAGGAGGAGGAACAGCACTCATTAACGCTATGCCTGCTGTTTCAAAGCTTATCGATACTCTTGACGGCGATGAGAAGACAGGTGCACAGATCGTATTAAAGGCTCTTGAATCCCCTGTACGTCAGATTGCCGCAAACGCAGGTCTTGAAGGTTCGGTAATTATTGATAAGATTATCAGTTCCGGCAAGATGGACTACGGCTTTAACGCTTATGATGAAGAATATGTTGATATGATTTCAGCAGGTATTGTCGATCCTACAAAGGTTACACGTTCGGCTTTGCAGAACGCTTCATCAGTAGCGTCAATGGTTCTTACAACAGAGAGCCTTGTCACAGACATCAAGGAGGAAACTCCTGCAGCTCCAATGCCTGATGGCGGAATGGGCGGAATGTACTAAGAAACGATGACGTTTCATCCTCTGCCGCCTTTGTATAGTTTGTAAAATGTTATAGTTTGCACGACGGCGGGCTAGTAGTTAGGCACAATAGGGCTTGACTTCAAGACGGTGGCTTTCAGAAACTAGAGTCAATAGGTTAGAAGTTAGATGCTAAAATTATAAATGAAAAGGCTGACAGTAAAATGTCAGTCTTTTTTGTTGCAGAATTTATCTCAAAGCTATTGACAAAACTGTATAAACTGTATATAATAAATATACACAGTTAAAGAGGTGATGATGTGAATATACTTATTGACAACAAAAGCGGCTCTCCGATTTATGACCAGATATATAATCAGATAAAAAGTCAGATAATAAGCGGAGACTTAAAGGAGAACGAAATGCTCCCGTCTATTAGGGGTCTGGCAAAGGATTTGAGAATCAGCTTTATTACAACAAAACGGGCATATGATGAGCTTGAAAAGGAAGGCTTTATTTATACCATTCAGGCAAAGGGCTGTTTCGTTGCACCTAAGAATGTTGAACTGCTCAGAGAAGAAAATTTGAAAAAGATTGAGGAGCATATCGAGGAAATAATAAAGCTTTCCGCCTCATGCAATCTGAGCAAAGAGGATATTATTGAAATGATTAAATTTAATCTGGAGGATTTATAATGAACGCACTTGAAATAAAAAACCTGTCGAAATCTTTTTCCGGCTTTAAGTTGGATAATTTGAGCCTTACATTGCCGAGCGGGTGTATTATGGGTTTGATTGGAGAAAACGGCGCAGGAAAAAGCACTACCATCAAATTAATTTTAGATATGATTCATAAAGACAGCGGAACGATAAAAATTCTTGGCAGAGATAATCAGGATAATATTTATCTAACAAAAGAGGATATAGGAGTTGTTATGGACGAGGTCGGTATACCTCAATGTTTGAACGCAAAGCAAGTCGGTAAAATTATGCGATATACTTTCTGTAATTGGAACGACGAAGAATATGCAAGCTATTTAAAAAAGTTGTCTGTTCCTGCTGATAAGCCGTTTAAGGAATTCTCAAGAGGTATGAAAATGAAACTCGGCATAGCGATAGCAATGTCGCACGAGAGTAAATTGTTACTGCTTGACGAGGCAACAAGCGGTCTTGACCCTGTTGTGAGAGACGATGTAGTTGAGATGTTAAGCGAGTTTACAAGAGACGAAAATCATTCTATTCTCATTTCTTCTCATATTGTCAGCGATCTTGAAAAGCTATGCGATTATGTGGCGTTTCTTCACAAAGGTAACCTGCTTTTATGCGAGGAAAAGGACCGTCTGCTCGGTGAATACGGTATAATTCATTGTACTGCAGAACAGTTGAGTAAGCTTGATTCAAAAGCAGTCAAGCATAAAAAAGAAACACCTTACGGAGTTGAGGCGATAGTATTACGTAAAGATGTTCCGTGTGATATAAAAATCAGCCCAGTCAGCATTGAAGAGCTGTTTATATTTATGGTAAAGGAGGCAAGATAAGATGAAAGGATTGCTTATAAAAGATTTTTATATGATAAAAAAGTATTGCAGATTGCAGTTACTGTTCGTTGCATTTATTCTTGCGGGTTCACTTGTAACAACTAATGTATTTTTTATTTTCTATCCCTGTTTGATTTCGGGTATAATTCCTATAACTTTACTTTCATATGATGAACTGAGCAAATGGAATGAATATAGTGACGCTTTGCCTTATAAAAAGTCGCAGTTGGTCTCTGTAAAATACATTATAGGTATGCTTGCTCAGATTTTAGTGTTTATTATATCCGGCGTCATTCAGGCAGTCAAAATGAATGTTGACGGAATATTCGTGCTTAATAATTTTTTAGTTCTTATGGCAACTCTGTTGGTAATATCCTTTTTGATGCCCTCTATAACTCTTCCGTTTATGTTTAAGCTAGGTGCGATAAAGGGACGAATTGCGTATATTGTTGTGATTTTTGTTTATTTTGCAGGCGTTGGTGTTTTTTCTGCATATCTGGTTGATGGCTATATTCAGATTATATCGTTTAGTAGTATTCTTGCAATTGTTTGTATAGCCGTAATTGCATTGTATGCACTTTCTTGGAGGCTGTCGATCGCGTTTTATAAAAAGCGGGAAGTATAATAACTAAAGGCGTCGCAAAGCGACGCCTTTTTGTTGAATAAGTTGAATAAATATATAGTTCTATTTATCAGAAACTGTTTTTATATGGAGTTCGTCTAACTGATTTTCATGAACTTCAGCAGGGCAGGCGCTCATAAGCTCGCTTGCATTCTGGACCTTAGGAAATGCAACTACATCACGCAGAGACTCTGCTCCGCACATAATCATAGCAAGCCTGTCAAGACCAATTCCCATTCCGCCGTGTGGAGGTGACGCATATTTGTATGCGTCAACTAAAAATCCGAATTTAGCATCTATTTCTTCATCTGTCATACCGAGAGCCTCAAACATCTTTTGCTGTAGCTCGTAGTCAGTAATTCTCATAGAGCCGGACGAAAGCTCTGTTCCGTTTAGAACCAAATCAAACGCCTTTGCACGCACATTTTCAGGCTCGGTGTCAAGAAGAGGTATACATTCCTCCATAGGCATTGTAAACGGGTGGTGCATTGCTATCCACTCGCCTGTCTCCTCGTCCTGCTCAAAGAACGGCATTTCCGTTATCCATAGGAAGTTATATCCCTCGGGTATAATGTCAAGTCTTTTTGCAACAAGCAGGCGGAGCGCTCCCAAAGTTGGAAGAACGATTTTGTCTTTATCTGCAACTATAAGTATTACGTCGCCTTTTTCAGCGTTTAGTTTTGACAGGATTTTTTCCAGCTCGCCCTCTTTTAAGAACTTTTTAAAAGAGCAGGAAGGCTCGTCGTCTATCCAGCGTATATATGCAAAACCCTTTGCTCCTATGCCTTTTGCGTGTTCGGTCAGCTTGTCTATTTCCTTTCGGGTGTAAACGTCAGCCGCATTTTTTGCAACTATTGCCCTTACGCTTCCGCCGTTATCAATAGCGTTTTTAAAGACGATAAAGTCAATATCACTTACAGCGTCTGATATATCCTGAATTTCCATACCAAATCTTGTATCAGGCTTGTCCGAGCCGTATCTCGACATAGCGTCTGCAAAAGTAAGTCTGGGAAGTGGGAGTGGTATATCAACATTCAAAACGTCTTTAAAGAGCTTTTTTACAAAACCCTCGCCCATAGACAGCAAATCGTCAACGTCAACAAAGGACATCTCAAGGTCGATTTGGGTAAACTCAGGCTGTCTGTCGGCACGCAGATCCTCATCACGAAAGCATCTTGCAAGCTGAATATATTTGTCAAAGCCCGACACCATAAGAAGTTGCTTGTAAATCTGCGGCGATTGGGGGAGAGCGTAAAACTTGCCCTGATGAACACGCGAGGGAATAATGTAATCTCTTGCACCCTCAGGGGTTGATTTTATCATCATCGGAGTTTCAATCTCGATAAAGCCGTTTTCATAGAAATACTCTCTTGCACACTTAGCAATATTATGCCGCATTATAATATTTTTCTG
The DNA here is from genome assembly GCA_947631265.1 of uncultured Clostridia bacterium. Lineage (GTDB taxonomy): Bacteria > Bacillota > Clostridia > Oscillospirales > Ruminococcaceae > UMGS1601. Next base: position 7,995 of record CANRKQ010000028.1, read on the forward strand.
GAGCTTTTCGTTTCTCAGATCCAGATACCTGTATTTTAGCTTGAGCTCGTCGTTTACTTTGTCTGTTTTAGAAATTTCAAACGGAGGCGTCTCAGATTTTGAAAGAATTCTTAAATCGGTTACAATAATTTCAATATCGCCCGTTTTTATATCTTTGTTTACGCTCTCACGCTTTCTGACATTTCCCTTAGCCATAAGAACATACTCAGCGTGACAGCTAGATGCCTTTTCAAATATATCGCGGTCGGTTTCGTCGTTGAAGGAAAGCTGAACGATTCCTGTTCTGTCTCTTAAATCAATAAAAATAAGATTTCCCAAGTCTCTTATCTTTTGAACAAAACCGCACACAACAACTTCACATTCCTTATTCGGAACTTCACCGCAGTAGTGCGTTCTTTTCAGTCCGCTTATAGTGTCTGTTTTCATATTTATATCGTGCTCCTTTTTTATCATTCTTGATACAGATGTTCATACCGATATTAAATAATGACGTTATTTTCAGTCGTCTGAATTTTCACTTTGATGTTCAGAATCAGAGGTCGTATCATAACTTGCAAAATACTCCTTGATCTGCTGAGGCGTGTTGTTATCCCAAAAGAAGATATATACCGCTAAGCAGGTGATCGCCGTAAGTATGAACCCAGCAGTAAGATTTTGAGTAAATCCAATAACCGTAACAAAAAGCCAGAAAATAATTATACACAAAGATGAAATCAGATTTGATGTTTTTCTTTTAAATTTCCCCTCAATCTTTGTGATGTTTTTGTTCTTACCTTTGCCGATAGTCCCAACAAACATAGGGTTGTCGAGGTCGCGTTTTCCGAACCTGTGAAAATGCACCTCAATAGTATTTTCATCTCTTTTGCCGTAGTAAAGGTCGGTAAGATGAAAATCCTTTCTAAGCTGACGGTATGTGTAGCTTTTTATGTCACGGTCGAATTTTCTTTTAAACTCATTATTTGAACACATACACTCAAATTCATATTTCTTTGAGGTTATTATGAACATAAATCCGTCTGTCCTTCTTTCAAAAATATCTTGAATTAAAACTCGGTATCATCTAAAATGTCTTTAAACATATAATTTGTAAGCTCTTGTGAAAAATTATCGCAGAATTTTTCATCAAGTGAAATGTCAAGCTCCTCGCCGGTATCCATTTGCTTTAGCTTTGCCTGCTTGGTTTCAAGCTCGCTGTCGCCAAGAACAAGCGTAAACTTGGCGTTTATTTTGTTTGCATACTTCATCTGAGCTTTAAGTCCTCTGCCTATAAGATCATATTCGATAAAGTGTCCCTCCTCACGCAATGCCATTGCAAGTAAGGCAGCGTGATTTTGCGCTTTTTCGCCCATTGACGCTATATATAGATCGCAGGTGTTTTTTTCAATAAACTCACAGTTTGAGCTTTCCATTGTCAGCAGCAGCCTTTCAATTCCCGAGCCAAAGCCCAGCGCAGGCGTGGGCTGACCGCCCAGAGCCTCAACAAGACCGTCGTATCTTCCTCCGCCTAAAACCGTTCCCTGTGCGCCTATTGAGTTTGAAATAAATTCAAATACCGTCTTTGTATAGTAGTCAAGACCTCTTACGATTTTGGAGTCTATGATAAAATCAATTCCCATTACTGTAAGTATTTCCTGTAGCTTTTTAAAATGCTCGTTACATTCGTCGCAAAGAAAATCTAAAATAACAGGAGCGTCCTTTGCAATTTCTGAGCAGATTGGGGATTTGCAGTCTAAAATCCGCATAGGATTTTTGTCCAACCTTTCCCGACAGGTGCTGCAAAGTTCATCTTTTCTTTCAAAGAAGTATTCTTTCAGCGCTTGATGATACTTCTCTCTGCACTTAGGGCAGCCGATCGAATTAAGGTGAAGTGTTACGTTATCAATACCAAGTCTGTCGATAACGCTTTTTGCAAGAGCGATGATATCGGCGTCGGCTGACGGAGATGACGGACCTACCATTTCACAGCCGAACTGGTGGAACTCTCTCAGTCTGCCTTTCTGCGGCTTTTCGTGTCTAAAGCACGGAGTTATATAAAACAGCTTTTGCGGAATACCATCGTTCAGTATTCCGTTTTCGAGCATTGCTCTTATTACGCCTGCGGTCCCCTCTGGTTTGAGGGTAAACTCAGAGTCTCCTTTTGCTGAAACCGTATACATTTCCTTCTGAACAACATCGGTCGTATCTCCTACTGAACGCACAAAAAGACCTGTGTCCTCGAATGTTGGTGTTCTTATTTCTTTAAAGCCGAATTGTTCAGCGGTGTCTCTGCAAACATTTTCTATGGTTTGCCATTTGTGAGATTCGCTCGGAAGCATATCTTGAGTTCCTCTCGGACGCTGTATAGTTGATTTTGCCATAGTTTGTCCTCCTAAAAAATAAAGGCCGTCCCCAAAGGGACGACCGTAATAATCGTGATACCACCCTAATTGCACAGAAAATTCTGAACCGCTCTTGCCTTTAACGCAGGTAACGTCCGTTCTTTTATTCAAACGGAGGCTCATAGGTGTCTTTCATAAAACATTTCAAAGGCGTTTTCAGCAAACTCGCCCTCTCTGAGTTGAAATACTTTACTAATCTTCTAATCTTAGCCTTTTCATTATTTAATATGATTTTAACACATCTGCAAAAAGCGATGTGTTAATTTTTTGTTAATTAAATCCTTGTAGGATTAACAATATCACGCCAATCCAAATCGCCGTGCTCAAGAGAATGGATCAAAGCCTCTGCGGTTGCGATATTTGTAGCTACGGGTATATTGTGAACATCACAAAGCCTTAGAAGATTAACTTCGTTTGGCTGAGGTGTTATAGGATCTCTGAAATATAGCAGTAAATCTATTTCATTACATGAAATTCTGGCACAAATCTGTTCGTCACCGCCCTGAGCACCGCTCAAATATTTTTGTATATTAAGCCCAGTAGCCTCTGATACCAGCTTACCTGTAGTACCGGTGGCACATAGGTTGTGTCTGCTTAAAATTCCGCAGTATGCAATGCAAAACTGCACCATAAGTTCTTTTTTCTTGTCGTGAGCTATTAACGCAATGTTCATGGCAATTCCCCCTTTAGTTCATTTTGACTTTATAGTGTCAAATACATTTTAACATAATTTAAGATAATTGCAACGAAAATAAAATAAAAAAATTAAAATTGTTAATTTTGAAATATTTTAATTAAAAATTTTAGCAATATTGCACAATAGTTATATTTCAATACAATTTGAATATGCGATTAAATGTTTTATAGCACTCATTTTTCTAATATACATTTTATTATTTGCATAAAATAAGAATTATATAAGCCTGACGAAATTGTTTCATCAGGCTTAATTAGTCGAAAAATTATTTACTTTTCTGACAAAAGCTTTTCAGCAGATGCGATTTTAACTGCAATGCAAAAAATTTCAATTGCCAGCTTTAGCTCGTCAACGGGAGGAAATGTAGGTGCTATCCTGATATTTGAATCATCAGGATCTTTTCCGTAAGGGAAAGTAGCTCCGGCGTCGGTAAGAACAACGCCTGCGTCTTTACACAGCGAGACTATTTTTTTTGCACAGTTGTTCATTGCATTAAAGCTTATAAAGTAGCCTCCGTTCGGCTTATGCCACTCGCCTATTCCCAGAGGGGCGATTTCTTTGTCTAGCTCTTGCAGACAAACATCAAACTTCGGTTTAATGATCTCTGCGTGCTTTTTCATATGCTCAAGAAGTCCTTCGTAGTTGCCGAAAAATTTAACGTGGCGCAGCTGATTTATTTTATCAAAGCCTATTGTCTGAATCGCCATAAGCGACAGAAGATAATCTACATTTTTCTTGCTAGCGCCCAAAACGGCTATTCCTCCGCCCGCAAATGAGATTTTTGACGTCGATGCAAAAATATAAACCATATCCTCTGTTCCCGCCTTTTTGCACTCGTCAAGAATATTAAGCAGCTTGTCGGGAGTGTCAGTCAGGTGATGTATGCAATATGCGTTATCCCAGAAAATTCTGAAATCATTCGCCTTGGGCTTTAAGTTTGCAAATCTCCTTACAACCTCATCGGAATAGGTAGTTCCCGTAGGGTTTGAGTACATAGGCACACACCATATGCCCTTGATCGTTTCATCGTCTGAGACAAGCCGTTCGATCATATCCATATCGGGACCGTCTTTGCCCAGCGGAACATTTATCATTTCAATTCCAAAGCTTTCGCAAATAGCAAAGTGCCTGTCATAACCGGGTACTAAACATATCCATTTGATTTTTTCATAGTCTTTCCACGGTTTATCGACGCCGTTTACGCCGAAAATAATGCCCTTTGCAATAGTATCATACATAAGGTTAAGGCTTGAGTTTCCCCCGATAATTATTTCATCAGCAGAAACTCCCAGCATAGGCGCAAACAGGTTTTTTGCATCGCATATGCCCTCAAGTCCACCGTAGTTTCGGCAATCTGTTCCGTCAGATGCTGAATAGTCGGCGTCAAAGCTGTTTACGGAAGCCAGCATCTTTACAGCTAGATCGAGCTGTTCAGTACTGGGCTTTCCCCTTGCCATATTAAGAGATAGATTTTTTTCTTTGAATTTTTCAAGCTTTGTTTTGTTTTCACAAAGAAAAGCTTTAAGCTCTTCTTTCGACATATCTTTAAGCAGCATTAAAAGACCTCCCAAAAGCTTTTTAATTTTTATCTCTTTTATTTTATTACAAAAGGTCAAAAAATGCAAGTCGATTATAAAAATCCTGCAAAAAATTCGCTAAATGCACTAATATGTGATTGAAAAACTCATTAAAATGGGTAATAGAAACAAAAATCCGCCATCTCGTTAAAATGGCGGATTTTATATTTTATATGGGTGTTATAGTGTTTTAATACTTTTGTTATCAGACTGCTCGTTTTGTGCCAGCGTGTCAGCCATCTAACGCAGATTTTGGATTGTGCTTGCGGTATTTCTGTTCTGGGCTTTCAGCTTTAGTGAAATCTTATCAGTGATCAGTGCGATAAACTCGCTGTTCGTAGGTTTTCCTTTTTCGACGTTGACCGTATATCTGAAAAATGAATTCAAGGTTTCAATATCGCCTCTGTCCCACGCGATTTCAATAGCATGACGAATTGCACGCTCTACTCTTGAGGCGGTTGTATTAAAGTCCTTTGCAACTGTAGGATATAAAACCTTAGTTACACACTCAAGCATTTCTCTGTTCTTAACAGAATGCACTATTGCGTCTCTCAAATAATGATAGCCCTTTATATGAGCCGGAACACCAACCTGATGAATTATTTCTGTTACTGCAATTTCAAGCGAAACATCATCGTATGATTTGGTAACATTGACTTCCTCTACAACAGGCATTTCCTCGACGCCCATGATCTCGTTGATACGCTTTGCAAGATAATTGATGTCAATCGGTTTTCTCATATAACATTCAATACCTTTTTCAAATGCGGTTTTTTCCAGATACGGATCAGCGTAAGAGGTGCATACAATGAAGTGAGGTTTTTTGTAGGGTGTGTGGTTGAATTTTTCGACAAGATCAGCGCCGTTTAAATTAGGCATAATGATATCCATAATGACAACATCCGGAGTTTCATTTTTGATTGCGTCAAATAAAATTAATCCGTCCTTTGGTCTTGCAATAACGTAGAATCCCTTGTTCCTAAGAAGACTCGCGAAATTAACTCCAAAGTCCTTGCTGTCATCGCCTAATAAAACTTTAATTTTGCTCCTCATAGTCTTTTCGCTCCTTATTCTTATTTTTTTGATAATGATGTGTAAAAAATGTTTTTATATTTAATGCGGTGTCTTATATACCTCGGCTTAAAGCTAGGTATATATTAGTTTAGAAGTGATACTTCTTTTTGAAACAAAATCTTATAGTCAGCTACTTGTGCGTTTTTATACCCAACATATTTGCTCACTATAAATTATTGTAACAGATTTAGTGAGGATTGTGTTTAAAATATTTTAAATTACCTTAAAAAAAATTTATTTTTTTAGTAATCTGTTCCTACTTCCATATATTAGCACAAAGGATTATCAATATCAATAGGAAATCGCAAAAAAACACACCTTTTTATCGTCAAATAAAGATGAACACTGACATTGTTAATCATTAAATATTACAAAATGTATAATAATAACTAAATATTACATAGTGTTTAATTTTTCGATTGAATTATTTTAAATAATATGAAAAAACTGAAGATTAGAGTTAAGCAGCAAGATTAAGACAATTATTGTTGTCTGTTTTTGTCTGAGATTGTGAGATCATAGTCTGTGCAAAAATACCGTAACCCATACACGAGTTGTTTACAAAAACGTGAGTAACTGCTCCTATCAGTTTTCCGTTCTGTATAATGGGACTTCCGCTCATACCTTGTAAAATTCCGCCTGTCTCATTTATCAGATCTCTGTCGGTAATTCTGATAACAAAGTTTTTTGATTCAGGATCGTCTTTATTTATCTGTTCGATATTAATAGAATACCTCTGAGGAGTTGAGCCGCTGACAGTTGTCAGAATTTCAGCCTTTCCCGTTTTTATATTATCATAATCGGCAATTTCGATTTCTTCATTTTTGCTTGGAGGCTCATTTAAAGTACCGAATATACCGCTGTATGAATTCTGAGTTGCCGTGCCTATCTGATCTCCGCTCAAAAATCTTCCTCTTAGCTCTCCGGGAGCTCCGTCTGAACCTTTTTTGCAGCCGGTAATAGATACTTTGCATATTTCTCCGCTGGATAATGGCATAAGCTCTCCCGTATCGGCGTCGCAAATTGGATGCCCAAGTCCTCCGAATGTGCCGGTTGACGGATCATAAAATGTGATAGTTCCTATTCCTGCCGATGAATCTCTTACCCACATTCCGGTTTTATAGCACATATCGTTTGTACTGTATTCCGGCGTGAGTTTTAAAGTCAGCTTTTCGGCAGACGAGCTTTTGTCGTCAGACTTATTTCTCTTCAGAACAACCTCTACTGTTTTGCCGTCTGAAGAAGAAATTACCTTTGATAAATCTTCATTTGAAGTTATTATTTCTCCACCTACGGAAATAATAATATCACCTACTTGAATTCCTGCTTTTTTCGCTGGGCAGGAATCTTTTTCTCCGTTAATATCGGAAAGCCGAACAACTACAATACCTTCAGTAAGCATTTTTATTCCGAACGGCTGTCCGCAAGCAATGACCTTTTTAACGCTGCTGTTTACCGCAACGGCATTGTCAGAATTAGCTCTAAGCTTACCTGTTAAATTTGAATTGCTGATTGCAGATATAAATGCAGGAATATAAGCATCGTTAAACGAGAAAAAAGTAATTGATGTCATAAATAAAAAAGAGGTCAACAAAATAATTGCTAAAGCTTTAACTGTTTTTTTCATAACGTAATTATCCTTTCTTTAAATACTTGGACTTAGCGTTAGAAAATAAAAGCCGTAAGCTTTTTAAATCTTAGCGCCTGAATTTTTTAAATTTGATGCCGCATCTTTATTATGTTTTGCAAATCCGTCTTTATAATTCTATGGTTTTTAAAGAATTATTTGCTTTGGTTTTAAAGTAATTCAGGGGTTGAGTTTTATAGTATATTTATGCTATACTAATTGTAAGTTTAAGAAAGTAATTAATGAAAAATTATTAAGCTGCTTATATAAATAAGGTGCACACAAAACTTCAAAAAGGAGAAATCACAGATATGTCAAAATCTGAAAGGCTGAAAAAGATTAAAGAGGACAGAATGAAAAACGATGAAATTTTCAGAAAAAAAGAAGAGGAGCGAAAGAACGCTCCTTCTAAAGCTATGAAAAAATTTATCAGAAAAGAATCCGCTTGGGTTAAGCTTATAAAGTTTATAATGGTTCTGCCGTTTTTATATTCGGGATTCTTCTACGGCGGTATTACAGTAATCAGTATTTTCAAAAAAACCATCAACATTAATACATATGTCGGAACAATAATTCTTATCAGTTTGATTGCAATGCTTGGAGCGTTATTTCTCGCATTCAAGAGATTTTATATATCGAGCTTTGCCGTTTCGCTGGTATCTGTTTTGGTGTATTTTTTCATAACGAAAAAGTATTTTGTCGATTTCGCCACGGGAAAGGTTACCGTGAGCGGAAATATAAATCCTCAATACAAGTATATGATCTGGTTTTATCCGATACTTCTGTTTTTATTATGTTCATTCATTCTGTTGATTATAGATGTATTCAGGCTAATTAAGAAAAAGCGCAGGGAAAAAGAAAAAAGGGATAATGCGCCTACAAAGAGCATCGTTGATGATTAAGTTATAAGAAAAAATAGGCTGCTGTAAAATTTTACGGCAGCCTTTTGGATATTATGATGATTTTAAAATAAAAAACGCCTTTAGCAATTTTGCCAAAGGCGGGCAGCGGCGACGCCGCATACAATTCGTCGCGTATTTGAATATATAAAAAGTTCACGTTCCACAAAATGTGAAATGCGAACAGACCGGCGGCTCGCCGGTGTAAAGAGGTAGCAAAAAAGATGTACCACTAACGCGAGATATAAACAAAAAAATCCACGCACTTACAAATGCGCGGACTGGATGCAACGTCACCGTTGCTGGAAAGGGGTAACAAAAAAGATTTGCCACTAACGCGAGATATAAAAAGTTCACGTTCCACAAAATGTGAAACGCGAACAGGCTCCGGCGGCTCGCCGGTGGAGCTTGTGACGGGACTCGAACCTGCGACCTGCTCATTACGAATGAGCTGCACTACCAACTGTGCTACACAAGCATATTTAGTTTTTTTACTACAAAGACATTAGTAATTATAGCATACGATAATTTAAAGTCAATAGTTTAAATTTTAATATTATTTTAAATCAAAACAGAACTTTTATCACAAAATATAATGATTGAAAAAATACGTTGAAAAATGAAATAAGTTGTGTTATACTTATTTTGTGGAGCTATAGTTTAAGCAAAAGATAGAAAGGATGTTGCTTTTATGGGCAATGAAGAGACAAGAACTTCTCCTTTTAAGGTTTTCGGTATAATATTTCTAATTATACTGATTATTTCATTAATATTTGTAGCGTTTGTTCATATTGCATTTAAGAACAAAAATGTTACACCAAGTATCGGAGGGTATAGTTTTTATCTTATCCACGACGATTATATGTCTCCGAAGATTAAAAAGAATACTTTGATTTTTGCTACAAACGGCGTTCCTACTAAGGAGGACGTAGGCGCGGTTGTTATAGCTGATGATGTTTCAGGGGCTAACGGTATAACCTACGGAACAACTGCTATGCGTCTTGTGGATTTGGTCGTTGAGAATAATAAGCTTTACTATGAGCTTAAATTCGATAACTCAATGGATACTACAATGGTAAAAGGAAATAAGATTGTAGGAATTGCAAATTACCAATTTGAGTGGATTGGAAAAATTATCGTTTTGGCAAACTCAACTATTGGATACGTTATTTTTATTGGTATTCCCGCTCTGCTGATGATAATTTTCTTTGCCATGGGTAAACACAGTAAGAAAAAGCAGATGGTCAACAGAGATAAAATGAGAGAAGAATATCATAATTCTATTGAAAATACTGAGGAAAATTCTCAGACTGCTTTCGATGATTTTGTAAATGAAAACGAAAGATTCAATAACGATTTGCCAAGAGATGATGCTATTAAACATTTTTCAGACGGAAAGGGTTCAGAAATTTTAAACGATCCTCTTATTGAGGAGGGTGTCAATAAAGATGTTCTCGTTGAAATGAAAGAGGATCTTACAAAGCCCACAAATAGTGCAATAGAAGAGCTTATGAAGATTCTTGAGGAGGAAAATGCAAAATTAAAAGAGTTGGAGCTACCAAAGGCTGAAAAGGCCGCTAAGGATATTCGTGAAAAAACATCAAGTGACGATGATACTGATGATACTACTGACGAAAATTAATTGATTATAAAAATACTGATAAAAGACTGTTTTTTAGCAGTCTTTTTTGAATTAGTATGTTATTTGTTAAAAAATTGTAAAAGATATTTTTTGTTCTTGACAATTTGTCCTTAAGAATGTATACTGTTATAGTCGCTGACTTAAAAGTATAAAAGCGATAGTTGGGAGCATAGCTCAGCTGGGAGAGCATCTGCCTTACAAGCAGAGGGTCACAGGTTCGAGCCCTGTTGTTCCCACCA
>CANRKQ010000029.1 GCA_947631265.1 uncultured Clostridia bacterium
TCACCCGTCTTATTGTATGATGTCTCTTGGCAACGAGCTTTGGGGAAGTACCGAACGCTTAAACGAGATAATCGGCTGCTTTAAGCAAAAGGATAAAAGACATCTTTATACACAGGGTTCAAATAACTTTCAGTTTTTCCCCACAGTTTTGGAAAATGATGATTTCTTCTGCGGAGTTAGACTTTCGGGCGACAGGCTAATACGAGGCTCTTATGCTATGTGCGACGCGCCTTTGGGGCATGTGCAGACAAGAAAGCCTTCCACCGATATGAGCTATGACAGTATTATTCATCCGGCAGTAAGTATGGGTGAGAATAAATCCAATGCCGACGGAACTGTTCAGATTCAGTACGGAACTACTATGAAAACCGTCAAAGCAAGCGAGGCTGACGCAAGCTTTATTCCTGATGTTCCTATTGTTACGCACGAAATAGGACAGTATCAAACATATCCCGATTTTGATGAGATCAACAAATACACAGGTTCGTTAAAGGCAAGGAATTTTGAGATTTTTAAAGAGCGTCTTGAGCAAGCAGGCATGGGACATCTGGCGAAGGATTTCTTTATAAATTCGGGAAAGCTGGCTGTTGCCTGCTACAAAGAGGAGATGGAGGCAGTTTTCCGTTCGAGATTGCTTGGAGGCTTTCAGATCCTTGATATTCAGGATTTCAGCGGTCAGGGAACGGCATTAGTGGGCGTTCTTGACGCATTTATGGAGCAAAAGGGAATTTGCTCTCCTGAGGAGTGGAGAACCTTCTGTTCTGACGCTGTACTGCTCGGAAAATTTGACAGCTATACCTATGAGAGCGGAGATGAGTTCAAAGCCCATATAGAGCTTGCATATTACAGAAACTACAGCATTGACTCAAGGCTGTTAAATTGGGAGATCAAATGTTCCTGCGAAAGTATTGTCGCAAGCGGAAGTGCGGTTGTAAAACAGGCTGAAGGACAAAATTATATTGACATTTGCGATATTGAAGTTACGCTTCCCCAAACAGATATTGTCCGTACTGTTGAGCTTTCTCTCAAAATCGAGGGAACAGATATACAAAATTCATATAAAATCTGGGTATTTCCAAAAATTGAGAGCGTTGACATTTCAGGGGCTTATATTTTTGAAAGCGCTGATTCGCCTAATGCCGAAAAGCTCTTGTCAGAGGGAAAAACGGTACTTGTTGTTCCAAATCATGAAAAGCTGAATGAAAATGATTATATTCAGGGCTTTTACTGTCAGGACTTCTGGTGTTATCCGATGTTCAGGTCAATATCCGAGATGATGAAGAAACCTCTGCCTATAGGCACGATGGGGCTTTTGATTGATAATACTCATCCTGCGCTTTCGCAATTTCCCTGTGAGGTTTTCTCCACATATCAGTGGTGGGAAATTGTAGAAAACTCAAAGAGTGAGATACTGGATAACAGATATGATAATAAAAAGTTTATAGTACGCACTATTGATAATTTCGAGAGAAACCATCAGCTTGGAATGCTGTATGAATATGAGAAAGATGGAGGAAAGATAGTAGTCTGCAACTGCGATTTCGATAAGCTGTCTAATTGCGCCGCTGGAAGGCAGTTTGTAAAATCTGTAATTGATTACTGCAAAGAGTAATACATTTATATGCGGTCGGGTTTTGCCCGACCGCATTTTATGTGCTTGACTAAACCTTTCAAATGTTGTATAATTCTTTTATGTATTTCTGGAAAGATTATTATTTTTAAAAGCGGACGCAGTCGGCGAGAAAATTATAATTTGCGTGCGATTTTAAGTCTTTGCCTTTATAATCAACGAGGCAGCATAATGGCTTAGACGCAGCCGAAAGTAAAATGGTAAACCGACGAAAGGTACGTCTTTATATAGTTAAGGCGTGGTGATTAAAATGAAAATCAGCAAAGCAATGGTAAAATGTTTAGAAATGGAGCAGGTCAAGGTTGTCTTTGGCTATCCGGGCGCTGCGATTTGTCCTTTTTACGACGCTTTATATGAGAGCAGGATAAGACATATTCTTGTTCGTCATGAGGCTAATGCGGGTCACGCGGCAAACGGCTATGCTAGAATAACGGGCAGACCGGGAGTATGTATTGCAACATCCGGTCCCGGTGCTACAAATCTTATTACGGCTATTGCAACAGCCTATGCTGATTCTATACCGCTTGTTGTTATTACAGGACAGGTCAATAATGACCAGATAGGCTCTGACGCTTTTCAGGAAGCAGATATAACAGGTTCTGCTGAGCCGTTTGTAAAGCACAGCTATTTGGTTAAGAACAAAAATGAGCTACCAAGATGCTTTAAGGAAGCGTTTTATATTGCAGGCACGGGACGTACCGGACCTGTACTTATAGATGTTCCTATGGATATTCAGTCGCAGGAGATTGACTTTGAATATCCTAAAACTGTAGACATAAGAAGTTATAAACCTACCACAAAGGGTAATGTACTTCAGATCAAGCGTGTTCTCAAGGCTCTAAAAGATGCTGACAAGCCTCTTATCTGCATAGGTGGGGGAGTTTTTTCATCAGATGCGGTAAGCGAGATCACAGAGCTTTCGAGGGTTATGAATATTCCTGTTGTTACTACAATGATGGGTATATCGGCTTTTTCAACCGATAACGAATTGTTTTTCGGTATGATAGGAATGCACGGAAAGAAAATAGCAAATAAGGCTGTAGAGCTTTGCGACGTCATTTTTCTGGTAGGTGCAAGGGTAGGCGACAGGGCGATAAATAATCCTGATGCTGTAAAAAGGACAACTAAGGTTATTCATATAGATATAGATCCTGCGGAGATAGGCAAAAATCTAGGTGTAGATATTCCGCTTGTAGGCGACGCAAAAATGGTTCTAAAGCAAATGCTTGAGCTTGCGTCTCCTGAGGAGCATTATGATTGGCTAAATGAGCTTAACAGCCTTAAGGCTAATGAAATTGTAAAGCCGGTCAAGAGCGGAACAGTTGACCCTAGAAAGTTTATCAGCAACTTATCAGATAAAATGCCGAAAAATACAACGGTCGTTGCCGATGTAGGACAAAATCAGATATGGAGCGCTACAAGCTATAAAATACGCGACGGACGCTTTTTAACCTCGGGCGGAATGGGAACGATGGGATATTCTGTTCCTGCGGCGATAGGGGCAAAGCTTGCAGACGAGAATCACCCTGTTATCGCAATTTGCGGAGACGGCTCTTTTCAGATGTCATTTATGGAGCTTGCTACTGCGGTTCAGCATAATGTTGATATTAAAATAGTGGTTATGAAAAACAACTATCTGGGAATGGTTCGAGAGGTCCAGACTAATGTTTATAAAAATCATCTGACAGCAGTTTCGCTTGAAGGCTCGCCTGATTTTATCACTCTTGCAAAGGCTTACGGAATACCTGCAATGAGGGTCGACAGCGATGAGACTGCGAAAATGGCTATTGATAAGCTGGCGTCTCACAAGGGCTGCTATCTTGTGGAATGTGTGGTAGATGATTTTGAAAGTACCTTGTAAATTCGCGTAAAATTTCTTGGCTGCTTAAGCCTGAGCAGCTAGGGTATTAATTTGAAAGGAAGTTTTATAAATGAAGTATACGATTTCAGTTTTAGTGGAAAATCATGCAGGTGCGTTGTCAAGAATTTCCGGACTGTTTTCAAGAAGAGGATTTAATATTGAGAGTCTTGCGGTAGGTATAACTGATGATCCGGCAGTTTCCAGAGTTACGATTATCGTTGACGGAGATGAGTATATTGTCGAGCAGGTTGAAAAACAGCTCAATAAGCTTATTGACGTTATCAAGGTAAAAACTCTAACTAAAGAGGAAAAGCTTGAAAGGGAGCTTATTTTGATAAAGCTAAAGGTTCCGGCAGAAAAGAGAAGTGAAATAATGACTATTGCAGATATTACAGGCGCAAAGGTCATCGACATATCTCTGACTACTATGACGCTTTTGCTTGCCGACACATATGCTCATATTTGCAGGCTTGAAGAGATAACAAAACCATATGATGTGTTAGAGGTTGTAAGAACAGGTACAATTGCAATTCAAAAGGGACAGGATATTATGACTTTTAAAAAATAAACGATTAAATAAAACATTTATGTAACATTTTACAGGCATAATAGAAATTATAATTTTATAAATAATTTAGTCTACAAATAAGGGGAATAATTTAACCGCCTTATTATAAAAAATAATATATTAACTTGCATACATATGCAAATTTTAGGAGGAAAAGAAAATGTCAAAGACAAGTACGGCAAAAATTTTTTATCAACAGGACTGTGACCTCAACAAGCTCAAGGGTAAGAAGGTAGCTATTATCGGTTACGGAAGTCAAGGTCACGCACACGCTTTGAATCTCAAAGACAGCGGTGTTGATGTTGTTATCGGTTTATATGAGGGAAGCAGGTCATGGAAAAAGGCTGAGGACGCAGGTCTTACAGTAATGACAACAGCAGAGGCTGCAAAGGCTGCTGATTTGATTATGATTTTGATTCCTGATGAAAAGCAGGCTGCTCTTTATAAGAGTGAGATTGCTCCTTACTTAACAGAGGGCAAGACTCTTGCTTTTGCACACGGATTTAATATTCACTTCGGTTGTATTGTTCCGCCTAAGGATGTAAACGTAATTATGATCGCTCCTAAGGGTCCGGGACACACAGTACGTTCAGAGTATCAGGCAGGAAAGGGAGTTCCATGTCTTATCGCTGTTGAGCAGGACGCAACAGGAAATGCACAGGAAATCGGTCTTGCATATGCGGCAGGCATCGGCGGAGCAAGAGCCGGTGTTTTAGAGACGACCTTCAGAACAGAAACTGAAACTGACTTGTTCGGTGAGCAGGCTGTTCTCTGCGGAGGTGTTTGCGCTCTGATGCAGGCAGGATTTGAAACTCTCTGCGAGGCAGGCTATGACCCGAGAAACGCTTATTTTGAGTGTATTCACGAGATGAAACTTATAGTTGATTTGATTTATCAGTCAGGCTTTGCAGGAATGAGATATTCGATTTCAAATACCGCTGAATACGGCGACTATGTAACGGGACCGAAGATCATCACCGAGGATACGAAAAAGGCTATGAAGAAGGTTCTTTCAGATATTCAGGACGGAACATTTGCCAAGGATTTCTTACTCGATATGTCTGACGCAGGTTCACAGGTTCACTTTAAGGCTATGAGAAAGCTTGCAGCTGAGCATCCTGCTGAGGTTGTAGGTGAAGAGGTAAGAAAGCTTTATAGCTGGAGCGACGAGGATAAGTTAATTAATAACTAATTATTGTTTACTCATAAGAAAACCGCACTCTGTTTTATCAGAGTGCGGTTTTTTCTAAAGACATAGAGCCGCCATTAGTTTGCAAATCTATTTCAGATAAGCCTCTAATCTATATATAGGAAGTCCCTCATCTGAAAAGCGCTTTTCATATTCGGTCATTATATTTCCCTCAAAATCGGAGTTGTGCAAATCGAATGTCACATTTTTAAGGGCAAATCCGTTTTGCGAAAACTCCTCAATTGAAAATTCAAAAAAGTGGGTATTATCGGTTTTTTGCCAGATTTCAGCGCCGTCTTTAAGCAAAGACTTGTATATCTTTAGAAAATTATGATGGGTAAGCCGATGGCTTGCGTATTTTTTCTTAGGGAATGGACAGCTGAAATTTAAGTATATCCTGTCAATGGATTTATCGGGAATGTAACACTCAAGGTATTCTGCTCCGCCGCGCATAAAATAAATGTTTTTAAGCCCTATAGCCTTTGCGTCTTCAGCCGCTTTTACAATGACGTTGCTTGCCTTTTCAACAGCAAGAAAATTGATATTCGGGTTCTTAGCGGCAATTTCGCAGACAAAGCCGCCCTTGCCGCAGCCGATCTCCAAATGCACAGGATTTTTGTTTCCGAAAATCTTCTCTGCGTCAATATATTCTTTTTTTAAAACAGAGGTTTGAAAATTTTTGTCCTCACGCTCCATAAAAAATATGTAGTCGCCGCACTTTTCAAGACGCTCCTCGAGGTGTTTTTTCTTTCTCATTCGCATAGAGTTATCTCCGTTGGATAAATTTTATTTCAGCATTTAAAAATTGTCTGACACTTCTATTCCTCCTACAGGGCGGATAGAAATAATATGACAGCTTTCGTCACCGAAACAACCGTTAAGTGTTTCCTTAAATTTTTCAAGCTTTCCGTTCGGAACAAACGCCTGAATAGTTCCTGCAAAGCCTCCTCCGTGGACTCTGCAAGCTCCCTCGCCGCCAAGCACCGTTTCTGCAAGCTTTAAGCCGATTGCAAGACCCTGTTCACGAGGATTATTGTTAGCATAGATATTCTGAAGGTATTTGTATGAGCTGTTGCCTGATATTGTAATCTCTTTCAAAAAGGCTTTGAAATCACCGTCTTGAAGAGCCTTTGCCTCACGTTCAACAGTATCGTTTTCATAGAAGAAGTGTAAAGCTCTGAGTATTGCTCTGTCGCCGAACTTTTCTCTTAGAGCGACTATGTTTTCAAGTACGTCAGAAAGTGTAATTTCACGCAGCACCTCTTTGCCGAAAAAGCCTGCGACAGCTTTCATTTCATTGGGTATAGCCGCATATTCAGGAGTTAAATTCTCATGACTTCCTTTTGTGTCAACAATGCAAAGGCTGTGCCCGCATTTATCAAAGTCGAAATCAATTTTTTCAATAATCGGATTTTCAGGGTCTTTGAAATCAATCGTTATAAAGTTTCCTACGCTTGACGCCATTTGATCCATAAGTCCCGACGGCTTGCCGAAATATACATTTTCAGCGTATTGCGAAATCTGTGCTATCTCTACATCGGTGGCTTTAAGGTCGTTGTAAAGATAGTTTAAGATTGTTCCTATTAAAACCTCAAAGGCGGCTGACGACGAAAGACCCGAACCCTTTAAAACATTTGACGTGGTATATGCTTTAAAGCCGCTAATATTGCAGCTTTTATTCTTTAAGCCTGCTGCTACTCCTCGTATAAGTGATGATGATCTTCCTTTTTCATCAGCGTGAACAGTTGTGTCGCTTATGTCTACTATGTCCTTGGGAAAACCCTCAGATTTGACCTCAATAATAGTATCGTCAGTTTTTTTTACTATTGCTATTACGTCTAAAGATACGCCCGCCGCAAGAACCTTTCCGCAATTGTGGTCTGTGTGATTTCCTCCGACTTCTGTTCTTCCAGATGCGGAGAAAATACGGTATTCACAGTCGCCGTAAAGCTCCTTGAACTTTTCTACAGCATTTTTATATCTTTCAGTTTGTGCGGTTTCATTTTCCGCACCATACAGTTCTTTTATTGTATAAGTATTTTTTTCAGACATATATCATATCCTCCGAATAATATTAGTATTATGCAGTAAATTTATTATACACTACCTGTCCTAATTTATCAAGTTGATTTAAGGGCAAGATTTATAATAGATGATAAATATTTAAAATTGTGTTATAATTAAATAACACTAAAATTTAAAGTCAATATATAAAGTATAATATAAAGGGGGCTTGCTCTTTCTGAGGAGCAGATGGATATGAATATTCAAAATAAAATATTTAGCAAAATGGTTGAATATTATGCAGGAGATCCAAAACGTATTCAGCATTTTGTAAAGGTATATACATTTGCAAAAATGATAGGTGAGCGTGAGTGTCTTAGCGATGAAACATTGGAAACCTTGCTTATTGCTGCAATTGTTCACGACATAGGAATAAAGACCTCTGAAGAAAAATATAATTCTTCAAACGGCAAATATCAGGAGATCGAGGGAGAAAAGATAGTAAGAGAGTTTTTATCCGAATTTGATTTGGATAAAAGCATATCAGAGCGAGTAGCATTTTTGGTTGGTCATCATCATACATATAATTTGAAGGAGGGCATTGATTATCAGATACTTATTGAAGCAGATTTCTTAGTAAATGCTTATGAAGACAATTTGAGCAAAGCTGCAATAGAAAAAGTGATGGAAAAGATTTTTTCAACAAAATCGGGAACTGACCTTCTTAAAACTATGTTTGGCATATGAGGATCAGTTGTGGAAATAAAATGCTGGTTATTTTGTCAGCATAGAAAGGATTTTGCTAATAAGGAAATAATTTATTATATAATTTTAATAAAAGACTTGCATTTTTAAAATTATATGTTATCATAGTAATTAATAAATGTTTTATACATTTATAAATATTGAAGGAGGTATGCTAAAATGGCATATAAAATTTCTGATGATTGCATCAGCTGCGGCGCTTGTGCTGCTGAATGTCCTGTAGGGGCTATTACAGAGGGCGACGGAAAGTACGTTATCGATGCTGATACTTGCATTGATTGCGGTGCTTGTGCAGGTACTTGTCCCGTTGACGCACCATCAGCTGAGTAATAATAGTAATAAGATAGTTACATAAATCACACACTGTTTCGGCTGTGTGTGATTTTTTTATCTGTATTAAAATATGAGTATAAAAAATATAAAATGGTTCCTGCAAATAAATGCAAGAACCATTTGATCATTAATTAGTAAAACATTATTACAACAGTACCAATAGGAACATTGTCATAAATATATTTCGCATCACTGAGAGAAACTCCTACACAGCCGTGCGAGCCGTAGATTTTATATCTGTCTCCTCCGAATGAGGTCTGCCATGTGGCATCGTGAATACCGACACTGTTCTGACTTATGTAGTTCCAATAAGAGCAGTGTGATTCATATGAACCCTCTGCTGTTCTTCCTCTCATAGTTTTGTTTGTCTCTTTCATCCAAAGCTGATAAATACCCGGGTAGGTCATTCTTTCAGCAGTAGGATATCCTGAAACAACACCACATTTATGCTTTACCTTGCCGTTCTTATAATACCAGAGCATTTGATTTGTAAGGTCAACCTCAATATATGTTTTTAGCTGAGAAATATCTGTTATAACACTTTTTTCATCGCTCTTTTTGCGTTTAACCTTACCCTGTGTATCATAAGTGTATCCGCCGTTTTGCCAGTATACAGGGTCAATGGTTGTGTTCTCGCCTTTTTTCAGAGCCTTGCATATTGCCTCGGCAGTTTTGTCTGCGTCAAGATAATATCCGAAAATGCCGTCAAATTTTCCGTCTGCGCCTCTTTTGGCTTCAATCTTTACTTTTCCCTGAAGGGTAGATTTGAATTTCCTTGTTTTATTTAGAGTGTCATATTTTTTTCTTATTGAGTTTACCCATTTCCATACTGACTCCTGATCGATAGTATAGCTGCCGTCTTTTTTGATTGTCACCCAGTCTTTAAATACGTCATAGGTCAAGTTTTCAGTAGTATAATCAAAATCTAACTTGACCTCTAATCTAAAAACCTTGTTAAGCTCCTCCAGCTTTTCTTGAAGATCATTTGCAACTACGCTTGGCTTTTCGTAACAGCCTTCATCTAAAAGATTAATTTTTTCAACGCTGTTGTTTATAGCAGACTTGGCAGTTTCAAAAACCTTTTCAGTATCTACTATGTCTCCCTGAACCTCAGGTTCAATAACAAACTCGTCTTCGCTCTTTACTATTTTAGCGTTCTTTGACGGAGTAACGCCAAAGCTTGCATTGTCAATAACCTCTTTAAGCTTATCCTCTGAATATGAACCGTCAACGGATATGCTGTAATTGGATTTTTTGATAAGATTTACAAACCAAAGAGCTTTATTTTCCTGATTCATTATGTTGTTCAGCTCGTCTGCGGTGGAATATGTATAATCAATCTTTGAATAGTCAATTGTAACAGTTTCTCCGTTCAGCTTTTCTAAAATAAGCTTGTTCAAAGATGTGTCTGCTTGAACAGATTCGGTTGCCTCACTAACATTCATTCCGCCGACAGAAATTCCGTTGACAAATGTGTTAGGAAGAAAGCTGTCCTTTGTCATCATATATCCGACGATATACGCTCCGATCAAAAGAATGATAATCAGCCCAAGAACAAATAAAACGGCATTTCTGCCCTTGTGGCTGTTGACCTTCATACTTTTTAGTTCGTTATATCTGCCGTCCCGTTCAATTTCTTTTTGCATACTTGCAAGCTCGCTGTCTGAGTAGTTTTTTCTGTCTTGATAAATTCTTTTATTTATTCCATAGTTATCATTTTTTTCGTTATATTCGCTTGCTTCACTGCTTTTCAGACTTTGATTGATTTGATTGATAATGTCATTCTTAGAATTACCAGATATACTGTTTGGGTTTTCATTTTGCACGGACGGATTATCACTTTTTTCAGCACTTGAATACTTTTCTCTTTTCTCTCTGGCAGATTTGTTTACCTCAGCTATAACTTTTTCAACATCATAGTCTGAGAATTCTTTATGGTTATCGTCTCTGTCGAAACCTTTATTCATCTGTATTTTCCTTTCTTAAAATTTATATCTGCTTATAATCTGTAATTCTACACGGATAGTCTACATATATTATACATCAACTTTACATTAATTACAATACTAAAAAAGCAAAATTAAATCAGTTTTTTGACTTTTTTAATTATCTAAAATTAAAAATACAAACTGCTTTCAATGCTATATAACAATAGCAGATTGTTTTCTTCTTTATCGCTTGTAAGGTTTATCAGATACTCTGATATGCTTTAACTATCTCTCCCACATAAGCTGTGTGAAAGTCTTTTTCAGGATACCACCTGTCTATTAGTGTTTTGTCTAAAAAGCTGTCAGGAGTTATGTTCTGCGCAAACACCTTTTTGCATATTAAAACCAGTTCTGCCTGCTCAAATGTTGTGGTATTATCAATAAATACCGGAACAAGTCCCGTCTCCTTTGCCTTGTCAAAATCTCTTCCGCTTTTTGTACCGCAAAAGCTCAGCTTGTCTTTATTGCCGTCTTTTAAAAATGAAACAGTAAAATAGTCGCTTTTGTCTATAAATTCTTTTGTATACCTCTGCGGACGGATAACCGTTACTGCAACGCTTTTTCCCCACATAGTTCCCACGCTGCCCCAAGACGCGGTCATAGTGTTATATCCGTTTTCATCTCCTGCGGTAACTAAAAACCAATCATCTGCGATTTTTGCAAAGGGATTGAATTTCTCCAATGATTTGATGTCGATTTCTTTAAGTGCCATAATATGTCCTCCTATACTATATACAAGAATTTAATTTTTAACCTTTAATCTCTAACTTTTAATATTATATACCATTAAGATATGATTTTCAACAGATAAATATCACATATGCATTAACAATTATATATAGACAAAGTGATGAAATTATGATAAAATAACCATTAATTGAAAAGGCTATAAAGCTTGTCTTTTAGTATTTTATATTAAATTATTACTCTGAACGGAGTGCTTTTATGAAAAAATTTATCATTGAAAATAAGCTTGCAGTTGCAGCTATTGCTTTCGATATTTTGACAATAATCGCGGTTATTTTTGCTTTTAGGTTTGATTTAATAACTTGGGCAGCTATTGTTTTGGGAATAACCGCAATAACTCTGAATATAAAGGCAAAAAGAAAGCAAAATAATAAATTTAAAAATCAAAAATGAATAATTATACATAATATACGTGTATATATACATATTTTATGCATAAAACTGATAATTATTCAAAAATATAATAAAAAATTGCATAAAAAGCTTGACAATACATAACTTTCGTGTATAATAATCACAAACATAAATATTTTTGGAGGACTATACAATGGCAAAAGAAATAAAAAAGGTAGTTTTGGCTTATTCGGGCGGATTGGATACATCTATCATTATTCCTTGGCTGAAGGAGAACTTTAACAACTGCGAGGTTATAGCCGTATCGGGAGACGTAGGACAGGGAACTGAGCTTGACGGTCTTGAGGAAAAGGCTATAAAAACAGGTGCGTCAAAGCTTTATATAGAGGATTTGAATGATGAGTTTGTAGAGGATTATGTATTTCCTACAGTACAGGCAGGTGCTGTTTACGAAAACAGATACTTGCTGGGTACTTCATTTGCAAGACCTATAATTGCAAAGAGAATTGCGGAAATAGCAATAAAGGAGGGCGCTGACGCTATCTGCCACGGTTGTACAGGCAAGGGTAACGATCAGGTCAGATTTGAGCTTGCTATAAAAGCGTTTGCCCCTGATATGAAGATCATCGCTCCGTGGAGGATATGGGATTTGAAATCTCGTGAGCAGGAAATTGAATATGCAGAGGCGCACAATATTCCTCTAAAAATAAACAGGGAGACTAATTATTCTAAAGATAAGAACCTGTGGCATCTGTCACACGAGGGTCTTGACCTTGAGGACCCTGCAAACGAGCCGCAGTATGAAAAGGAAGGTTTCTTAGAACTTGGAGTTTCTCCGTTACAGGCACCTGATAAGCCTACTTATGTTACAATTCACTTTGAAAAAGGTATTCCTACCGCCATTGACGGCAAAGAAATGAAGGGCGTTGACATTGTAAAGACATTAAACAAGCTTGGCGGTGAAAACGGTATCGGTATTGCCGACTTAGTTGAAAACCGCTTGGTCGGAATGAAGTCGAGGGGTGTTTATGAAACTCCGGGCGGAACAATTCTTTACCACGCACACGATGTTCTGGAGACCATCACAATTGACAAAGAAACTGCAAGGGTAAAGCAGTATATAGGTATTAAATTCGCTGACATTGTTTATAACGGTCAGTGGTATACACCGCTTAGAGAGGCGCTTTCGGCATTTGTTACCGAAACTCAAAAAACTGTGACAGGCGATGTTAAGCTAAAGCTTTACAAGGGTAACATCATCAACGCAGGGGTTTCATCTCCATACACATTGTATGACGAAGAGGTCGCAACCTTTGATGAGGACAATGTTTACAATCAGGCTGATAGCGCAGGTTTTATCAATCTGTTCGGACTTCCTATTAAGGTTAAGGCTAAGCTGGACCAAAAAAGAAAGTAATGGACAATGTATAATTGACAATGAATAATTGATAATGTCAAATGTAATTATTAATTATCAACTGTCAGTTATCAGTTTAAACAGCTAAAAGGGGCGGCATTTTTTGCTGCCCTTAAAGGTTTTTAACAGGTAGTTTAAATTAAAGGCTTTTTAAAAGGAGAGATTTAATATGCCGATGTGGGCAGGACGTTTTTCAAAGGATATTGACGAGCGTGTGAATGATTTTAATTCATCTATAAAATTTGACGCAAGAATGTACCGTCACGATATAAAGGGTTCTATTGCTCACGCAACAATGCTGGGCGAGTGCGGAATAATCGACAAAAGCGAGAGCGAGGTCATCATTGACGGGCTTAAAGGAATTTTAGACGATATAGATAACGGCGTTCTGGAATTTGACCCGAACGCTGAGGATATTCATATGTTTGTCGAGGCTGAGCTGACCAAGCGCGTCGGAGACGCAGGAAAAAGGCTTCATACTGCGCGTTCAAGGAACGATCAGGTCGCGCTTGATATAAGAATGTACCTTTTAGATGAGATAAAGGAAATAAGGGAAATAACTGTAAAGTTGATTCATACAATCACAGATATGGCAAAAGAGCATCTTGAAACCGTTATGCCGGGATATACTCATCTTCAGAGAGCGCAGCCGATAACCTTTGCACATCATCTTATGGCATATGCAAATATGCTCTTGCGTGACATCGGCAGACTTGACGATACCTACAAGAGAATGAACCAGATGCCTTTGGGCAGCGGAGCTTTAGCGGGTACTACCTACAATATAGACAGACAGAGAGTTTGCGAGCTTTTAGGCTTTGACGGAATTACTCAAAACTCGCTTGACGGAGTTTCGGACAGGGATTTCTGCATAGAGCTTGCGAGTGCAATATCGATACTTATGATGCATTTGTCACGCTTTTCGGAGGAAATAATTTTATGGTGCTCGTGGGAGTTTAAATTCGTAGAGCTTGACGACGCTTACGCAACAGGCTCTTCAATAATGCCGCAGAAGAAAAACCCCGACGTTACCGAGCTTATAAGGGGAAAAACCGCTCGTGTTTACGGAGATTTGAACAACTTGCTTTCTATGATGAAAAACCTGCCGCTTGCATATAACAAGGATATGCAGGAGGACAAGGAGGCAATATTCGACGCTGTAGATACAGTCAAGCTTTGTATAAACACATTTATACCAATGCTATCAACAATGACGGTTATAAAAGAGAATATGAGAAACGCAGCAGCCAAGGGTTTTATAAACGCAACCGACTGCGCGGACTATCTTGTTAAAAAGGGTATGCCTTTTAGAGACGCTTATAAAATCACGGGTACTTTAGTTGCAAGATGTATAGAACTGGGAGTTACTTTGGAAACTCTGCCGATAAGCGAGTATAAAAAGCTGAGCGATAGCTTTGATGAAGAAGTCTATAAGGCTATTTCTTTGGATACCTGTGTGATGCAGAGAAAGTCGGCAGGAGGACCTGCGCCCGAGAGCGTTAAAGCGCAGATAGAGTATGTTTTGAGAGAACTTGATAAGTAAAATCGAAAGGCAAAAGATATTTATGAAAACAAAAATCTTTATTGACGGAAAAGAAGGAACGACAGGTCTTAAAATCTTTGATAGGTTCAAAAACCGTAACGACCTTGAAATTATGCTCATAGATGAAGACAAGCGCAAGGACAAAGATGAGCGTGCTAAATTTATAAATGAGTCGGATATTACTTTTCTGTGTCTGCCTGATAAAGCGGCGATCGAATCCGTATCGCTGATTGATAAAAATAACGACCACACAAAGATAATAGACGCATCTACCGCTCACAGGACTAACCCTGACTGGGCATACGGCTTTCCAGAATTGTCTTTAAAACACAGAGAAAAGATAAAAAACTCAAGCAGAATTGCTGTTCCCGGCTGTTATGCAAGCGGATTTATAAGTCTGGTTTACCCTCTTGTAACCGCAGGAATTCTGCCGCGTGATTATCCTGTCACCTGCCATGCAGTATCGGGATATTCAGGTGCAGGCAAGAAAATGATAGCTGTTTACGAGGGTGATGAAATGCCGTATGAGTATAACTCTCCCAGACAGTATGCGCTGACGCAGAATCACAAGCACCTGCCTGAAATGCAGAAAGTCTGCGGTCTTGACTATCCGCCTGTGTTTAATCCGATAGTTGATAATTATTATGCAGGAATGGTGGTTACAGTACCGATAATAACAAGGCTTTTGAACGGCAGTTACACAGCGTATGACATACACAAAGCATTAAGCGAGCATTATAAAAACGAGCATTTTGTTAAGGTAATGGAACTGGGCGGAACAGAAACTTTGCCTGACGGCTTTTTAGCTGCAAATACCCTTGAGGGAACAAACAATATGCAGATTTTTGTCTGCGGAAATGACGAGCGAGTTTTGCTCTGCTCACGGCTTGACAATCTGGGAAAAGGAGCAAGCGGTGCGGCTGTTCAGTGTATGAATATAGTGCTTGGAATAGATGAGAGAACAGGGCTTGAGTAGAGTTTCAAGTGTGTATATCAATGAAATGAGGACAAAAATGACAAAAGTTTATTTTGTACGCCATGCAGAGCCTGACAGGAAAATTCATAATGACAGAACAAGACCGCTTACTGATGAGGGGCTTCGGGATTCTTTAGAGGTTACGAATGTTTTAAAGAACAAGGGTATTGATTTTATGATGTCTAGTCCTTATAAGAGAAGTATTGATACTATTAGTGACCTTGCAAAAACGCTTGATATGGAAATTCATACAGATGAGAATTTTAGAGAGCGTAATGCCGGAGGCTGGCACGGTGAAAGATTCTTTGATTACATACAAAAGCAATGGGCTGATTTTAATTACCATATAAAAGACGGTGAGTGTTTAAATGAAGTTCAAGAACGTAATGTCAGCGCATTGAAAAAAGTTCTTTCGGAGCATAAAAATGAAAATATAGTTATTGCAACTCACGGAACAGCGTTGAGCACTATATTAAATTACTTTTATCCGAAGTTTGATTTTGAATGTTTTAAGAAAATTGTGGATTTTATGCCGTTTATTATAAGGCTTGACTTTGACGGTAATATATGTATAGGTTCACAGGTTGAGCTTGTTATCAGGAAAGAATTTAGATAAATTTAAATATAGATATTTACAGATAAAAAGGACAATAATATGATACTAAAAGGTAATGATAAATTTATTGGGGGCGGAGTGTGCGCCGCAAAGGGATTTAAGGCAAACGGTTTAAACTGCGGACTTAATTCTGATAAGAATAAAAACGACTTAGCGCTGATTGTTTCAGATACGCTTTGCAATACAGCTTGTGTTTACACTCAAAACAAGGTGAAGGGTGCGCCGATTTATGTTACAAAAGCGCATCTTGAAAAAACAGGAGGAAAGTCAAGAGCAGTTATAGCAAATTCAAAGAACGCAAACACCTGTAATGTTGACGGAGAGCAAAAGGCAGAGAGAATGTGTTCTCTTGCGGGCGATGTTCTCGGAATACCGAGCGACGAGGTTATAGTTGCCTCAACAGGAGTTATCGGACAGGTTCTGCCGATAGAGCCTATTGAAAGTGGAATAAAACCGCTTGTCGAGGGGCTTTCGTACACGGGAAACGACAAGGCTGCAAATGCAATTATGACTACAGATACAGTAGACAAGCAGGTAGCAGTCGAGTTTGATATAAGCGGAAAGACCTGCCGTCTGGGCGGTATGGCAAAGGGCAGCGGAATGATCCACCCGAATATGGCGACTACCTTGAATTTTATAACTACAGACGTTAATATTTCTGTTGATATGCTTCAAAAAGCACTAAGCGAGGTAGTTGAAACTACTTACAACTGCCTTTCTGTTGACGGTGATACTTCGACAAACGATATGGTATCTGTTATGGCGAACGGTCTTGCAGGCAATGACGAGATAACAAGCGAAAATGCAGATTTTGAGATATTCAAAGAGGCACTATATGCTATAATGATGAATATGACAAGAATGTTAGCCGCCGACGGTGAGGGTGCAACAAAGCTGCTTGAGTGCAATGTAACCGGAGCTAAAGATTTTGAAACGGCAAGAACTGTTGCAAAGAGCGTTATATGCTCTCCTCTGTTTAAGTGTGCTATGTTCGGCGCGGACGCTAACTGGGGAAGAATACTCTGCGCCATAGGTTATGCAGACGCTGAGTTCGACATAAATAATGTGTCGGTAACGCTTGGAAGTTCAAAGGGTAAAATTCACGTTTGCGAAAACGGAGCAGGAATTGCATTTTCAGAAGAAAAGGCAAAGGAAATTCTGCTTGAAGATGAAATAATCATAGATATAAATATAGGTAACGGAGAGGGCAAAGCAACTGCATGGGGCTGCGACCTCACATACGATTATGTAAAAATAAACGGAGATTACAGGTCTTAGACGTAGTTATTTTAGAGAGGAGAATTAAACAATGGAAGTAATTTCAAATTATATCCGAACAAAGGTGCTTATGGACGCGCTCCCTTATTTGCAGAAGTACAATGACAAAATCGTTGTTGTTAAATACGGCGGAAACGCAATGACCAACGAGGCACTTAAAGAGGCGGTAATGAGCGATATTGTACTGCTCGGAGCGGTGGGAATAAAGGTAGTTCTTGTTCACGGCGGAGGACCTGAGATAAATACAATGCTAGATAGAGTGGGTATTGAATCTAAGTTTGTAAACGGACTTCGCTATACCGACGCTGATACAATGGAAGTTGTACAGATGGTTCTGGCAGGAAAGGTAAACAAACAGCTTGTTCAGAACATTCAGACGCACGGCGGAAAGGCACTTGGTCTTTGTGGAATTGACGGAGAAATGATAGTTGCCGAAAAGCTTGATGGAGAAAGCGATTTGGGCTATGTCGGTGAGATAAAAAG
>CANRKQ010000030.1 GCA_947631265.1 uncultured Clostridia bacterium
GCCTCCAGCGGCTCGCTGGTCATCGTTGCCAATACTTTCTGTCTAAACTTCTGTACTGAACTGCCTGTGCAATATGCGCTTTGTCTATAACATCGCTCTTATCCATATCGGCAATAGTTCTCGCAACCTTGACTATTTTATCATACGCACGCGCAGACAGCCCTAGTTTCTCGAATACACTTTTAAGCATAAGATTAGCATCTTCTGTCAAAGGGCAAAGCTCATGGAGTACATCAGAAGTAATATTTGCATTGCAGGAAATCCCAGAGCCTTTAAATCTCCTGTTTTGAATTTCCCTAGCCTCAAAAACGCGCTCTCTTATCTGCGCGGAGGTCTCTGACTTCTCAGCAGACGAAATGCTTTCATACTCAACAGACGCGACCTCCAAATGAATATCAAATCTGTCTATCAGCGGTCCTGAAATCTTAGACAAATACCTAGCCACCTGACTTGGAGAGCATATGCATTTTCTTGTAGGATGTCCGTAATATCCGCACGGACAAGGGTTCATAGCGGCAACCAGCATAACCGAACACGGATATGTAATATTTCCCCACGCTCTTGAAATAGTCACTATGCCGTCTTCTAGCGGCTGACGAAGAGCCTCAAGAGTTTTACGGTTAAATTCAGCAAGTTCATCTAAAAACAAAAGCCCGTTGTGAGAAAGAGATATTTCTCCCGGTTTAGGAATTGCTCCTCCGCCTGTGAGCCCTGCCTGAGAAATTGTATGATGAGGACTTCTAAACGGACGCTTTGTAATAAGCGGAGTGTCAGGATTCAAAATACCTGCTACCGAATACAGATTAGTAGACTCGATCGATTCGTCAAAGGTCATTTTAGGCAGTATTGTGGGCAGCCTCTTTGCAAGCATACTCTTTCCGCTGCCCGGAGAGCCTATCATAATGACATTGTGACCGCCGCAAGCCGCTATCTCAAGAGCTTTTTTAGCTCCTGCCTGACCTTTCACATCAGAAAAATCAAGCGTGTCAAAATAATCAACGTCTTTAGGGATATATCTATCCGAAGGAGGTATAGGAGAAGAAAGAAAGTGTGACAAAAGCTCCTTTAAAGTATTAACACCGTAGACGGTTATTCCCTCAACAACAGACGCCTCGTAAGCGTTTTTCTTAGGAACAAATATTTCTTTGATTCCGCATTTCTTTGCGTACAAAACCATAGGCAGAACGCCGTTTACTTCCCTTATTTCCCCTCCCAGCGATACCTCGCCTATGAAAGCCTTGTTGCTCGTGAGCGATTCATCAATAAAACCCGACGCTACAAGCACCGCAGCTGAAATTGCCATATCAAACGACGACTGTGTTTTCCTTATGTCGGCAGGAGCAAGATTAACGGTAACAGAGCGTTCGGGAAAAGGTATATCGCTCGAACGAAACGCACTTTTAATTCTGTCGCGGCTTTCCCTTACAACAGTATCAGCTTGTCCGACAATATCAAATTTGGGCAAACCGTTGGACGCCTCTATCTCAACGGTAACGCCAAACGAATTCATACCTAAAAGACCTATGCTGTTAATTTTTGCAAACATTATGTCAAATCTCCCCTTCTTGCAGTATGAAAATATAAAGGTCTTAAATCTCAATAATTTTAAACAAAAAAGGGTGACATTATCCTGCCACCCAAAATTCCAACAAGGACAAAACCTTTTATTAATGCTTTGTCAAATAAACATCTCTGACGGATAATATAAAAAGTCAAGTTTAACAAAATATACGACCCTTTGAATTTTTAATATTACTTAACCTCGATAATTATATCATATGAACCATAAGCCCACACTTTTCCGTTATCAGGCGCATATATGGTTACAGATTTTGTATACGAGCCTCTTTTGAGTAATTCTCCGTTTAAGTCAAGTTCTGCGATAAAATCAGAATCGTCAACAGATGAAACAGCGTCGCTGGGACCGTAAATCTTTATATCTGTTATCTTATCTGTCTTTCTTGTAATCTTGTTTCCGTCTGCCTTGTTTATAATTCTGATTTTAGATCTGTTAAGTGATATTACCTTGCTTTTCAGATTATCCTTATTTATTTTTACGGTCACAGTACTTATTCCGGACGCATTTATCTGACCGCTTACGGTTTTAACGTCCATATTAAATTTCATACCGGGACGAATATCCTTGAGTGATATATATCCCAAATGCATAGAATCTACATCTTCAATACTGCTGTTTGGTGACAGAATATCAATGCTTTGATCTGAGAACGAGTATTTAATAACAGATTTATCAAAATTATCTGGCGCATCCTGTATACCTATTTCAAACGGGAGCGTTTTTTTCATATATACAGCAAAATCAATAGTATAACTTTCAGAATCAAACGTTATGTCAGATTGATCTATCACATTGTCATTTTCATACAATACTATTTCCGAAGACTCAGCCGTATATGACTCTGTCAAAGACAGCTTTTCGTCAAACTTAACCCTGACATCGGTTATTCTTTCAATTTTGTTTTTAGGTCCTGTTATTCCGACCCTCTCAGGCGATACTAAAGCCCCTGTCAGCGTATAACCCTCTGCTGCGCTTACATTGGCAGCCTCTACAGAAAGCTCTTTTTCAGCTGTTTCTATATAATCGAGCTTTACCGTTACATTGCTCGGAGTTATATTCTCAACCGTTAAATTATCATCGGTTTTAGACTGGATCTTCACATCTAGATTATATTCGCCCGCCTTGCTTATCTTGGAGGCGTCAACAGTTGCATATAAATCATCGTTTGAATAGTTTCCGATTTCGTACCTCATACCGTTTATGGTAGCGCTTACCATATTAACATTGTACTTTACTACTGAAAGTCCTTCGCGCTCCGCTTTTGTACCAGTCAGATCAACAGAAAGCGGTATGTCTGATACCGTTTTGTGTATAGTAGGATAAAGAGTCAGCGATAGAGTTATCCAAATAATAACCGCTATTATAATTGAAAATATTCTCAAAAACATCTTATTATCAAAAAGATGCTCTAAATCTATTTTTCTTTTTGTACGCTTTTCCATTTCTTCTTCACCCTCTTTGCAAATCCGCCCTTATCCTTTTCAGAAATAACAGGTATAAAGCGCTTTATCAAAAGTCTTTTTAAGCTATCTTTTGAAAATCCTCTCGTAAGCTCCCCTTCCTCTGCGACAGAAATGTTTCCCGTCTCCTCAGAAACAACTATTACAATAGCGTCTGATATTTCACTTATTCCGATCGCTGCTCTGTGTCTTGAGCCAAGCTGTTTGTTGATAAGCTCTTCCTTCTGAGGAGTAGGAAGAAAACATCCGGCAGCTAAAATCTTCGCGTCTCTGATAATTACTGCTCCGTCATGCAGAGGCGTGTTTGGAAAAAATATATTCCCGAAAATCGAATCGCTCGGTTTGCAATTAAGTATAGTTCCGTTTGCGACCTGTTCGCCGAGCTTTGTCTTTCTTTCACAAACTATCAGCGCGCCTGTTTTAGTCTTTGAAAGATTTGATACAGCGTCACATATAGAGTCAATGCACTCCATCCAGACTGACCTGACCTCTTCGTTATCTGAATTTATAAACGACAGATTTGCAACCTTGGTTCTTCCCATTTTTTCAAGAATTCTTCTGAGTTCGGGCTGGAAAACTATGATTAATGCTACAAATCCCCATTTAAAGAAGGTTTCAAGCAGGAAGGTCATTGTCTTTAATCCGAGAACAGAGGCTATTAAATAGCATATAAGAATAATTATTATTCCCTTTACCAACTGTCCTGCTCTTGTTTCTCTGACGATCTGAGTTCCTTTAAAAATCAGATACGACAGAATAAGCATATCTATCACGTCAACAATTGTTATTGATTTAAAAACGCTTATAAAAGCCTGTAAAACTTCCGATATCGCAGACAAAATATTCACTTCCCCTCTAAAGCTTTCTTCACAAACCTTTTCAGAATTATTATACCATATCAATACAAATTTAACAAGTGCTAAATCCCAATATTATTCACTTTTTTAAGCACTGCTGTTAATTTTCTGACCTCTGTTTCACTATTAAACACAGAAGGCGAAAATCTGGTCAGTCCATCTTCTTTAGTTCCCAGATTCGCGTGTGCAAGCGCTGAGCAATGGTATCCACCGCGAAGAGCAAACCCGCATTTGCTTAAATACTCTGTAACCTCAAAAGAGTTTGCATTCTTATAGCTGAAGGAAACAAGCGGAGCATATTCCTTACCGCTGTCCCTTATAACCGTAAAATCGTCCAGTTGTTCAACCTGCGATACGAACATATCGCAGAGTCTGTCTTCTTTTTTTCTTATATTATTTATACCTGTTTTTTTAACAAAGTCAACTCCTGCTCCCAGCGATACTATTCCGGGAACATTTATTGTTCCGCTCTCCAGCTGCTCAGGAAGAAAATCTGTTTGTTTCAGCTCTAAAGAAGTCGCTCCTGTACCGCCCTCTATAATTGTACTCAGCTGATACTTCCCGTCTGAGACGAGCACGCCCGTTCCCGAAAGACCGAAAAGACCCTTGTGTCCGGCACAGCATATGAAGTTTATTCCGCTGCCCAGCTTAATATCCATTATACCTGCGCCCTGGGCGGCGTCAAGAATAAAGCATATTCCCCGCTTACGGCAGATAGCCGCTATCTCATTAAACGGAAGAATTTCTCCCGTTACATTTGACGCCGCCATCATACATATGCATTTTGTATTTTTTCTTATAAGAGATTTAAAATTAGAAATGGTCTTATCCTTTGATTCAGATACCCGTGCAACAGAAACGCTTACATTCCGCCTTGAATTCATAAGCTCAAACGCAGGACGTGATACCGCATTATGCTCAAGAGAAGATATTATTATATGTCCGCCGCTTTGCATTATACCCTTCATTGCAAAATTAACTGCATGAGTGCAGTTAAGTGTAAAAACAACATTTTCGGGCTTTGCATTAAATAAACAAGCTATTTTTTCTCTTACCTTATAAACCTCGTCAGCCGCCCTGACAGACATTTTATGTCCGCTCCGCCCGGGATTTCCGCCTAAATATCTGGCGGCATAATCGGCTCTGTCAAAAACGGCTCTGGGCTTAGGAAAGGTTGTAGCAGAGTTATCAAAATATATCATCTTTACATCTATGCTCTGTTAAGAGCATTCCTCCTTTTTGTAAATTTTATAAATACTAAACTTTTACATAATTCTTTATGGCAATATTTCGATAAAAACCTAAAAGCACAAAACCTTCCCTTATTACAATTTATTCAGAAAGATTCTGATATGCCTTATGGGCAATGTTTTCCCGATCAAGAATTGAAAATATATATCTTAAATCATCTCGTACTCGTATCGAATAACCGCATCCCGAGCCCAGATTTTTAGGTGTTTTTTGTATTTCGCAATAAATTCCCATATTATTCAGAAGTTTTTTCGCTTTCATTGCATAAGTTATCGATGAAACTGCTATCAGGCTTTTTTGCATATTATTAGTCCTCCTTTGTCATTAACAATAAATATTAGGGGCATTAATATAATATGACATATTCATTTAATCGTGAACAAAATACGATATATATTAACAAAAAATAAGACGGATTGCTTTCTTTTACAAACCGTCTGCACAAAAAATATATTATTATCAATCTGTACTCTCTTTTACAGATATAATCAATCACACCGGCTCCGTCCGGAGCATCGGCTATATGGTGCAATTAAAACCTTTTTATCCAGTCTATTGCGTGTTCGACCCAAGTTTCGTTCGCAGGAACTATATGATGCTCACCGGTCGATGTCTGATAATTACAAAGAGAAAGTCCGTGGTTTCCCCATTCATATATATGGGATTCAAACGGAATTTTAAACTGCGAAAGCGACGCCATATATAATAGCGTGTTTTCAACAGGCACAGAAGTATCATCTGCCGTATGCCAGAGAAATGTGGGCGGAGTAGCCTTAGACACTCTGTTTTCAAGTGACACAAGCTCACGCATTTTCATAGCCTCGTCGTTTGATTTGTCATCGCCCAGTAAATTTAAAATGCTTGTCTCGTGAGTATATTTGCTGTCGCTTGTTATTACAGGATAGCATAATATACATCCGTTCGGCTTGATATCATCAGGCTGAGCATTCAAAGGCGCTGTTAGAATATCCTTATCATAAAAGTTTGACAATGACGCTGCCAAATGACCTCCTGCTGAAAAACCAAGAACAAAAATTTTATTTTTGTCTACCTGATACTTTTCGTTGTTTTCTCTTATAAATTTAACAGCGCTTGCCAGCTCTAAAGCCGCTGTCGGAAACTTTTTATTAACGCATGAATATTTAAGTACAAACGACGCTATTCCGTTCCCTGCAAATTTTAATGCAACAGGCTCATTTTCCCTGTCCGAAACATAGTCGTACCCTCCGCCCGGACATATTACCAAAGCAGGATATTTTTTCTCTCCCAGCTCCTCGGATATTGACGCGCAATAGCTTGTCAAAGTAGGATCACAGCCGTCCGAGTTAAGAGCTGCCTTTTCATAATCTGCTTTAATTTTTATTTCTTCGTAAATCATAATAAACTCCGTTTCTTTGTTAAATAAAATACACACTATATACTATCACAAACTAATCAGAATTTCAATAACCTTGATGTTGAAAAATAACAACTGTTGTGTTATACTAGTCTTAATATCTACTTTTATTACTGTGTTCTTTTATGAATATTGCAATTTTATATTCTATCGGAACACTGTTTAGGAGGCATTTATGAACTTAGACGAGCTGAGAAAAAATATTGATGAGATAGACGATGAATTACTTAAACTTTTTGAAAAGAGAATGGAAATAACACATCAGGTAGCTCTTTATAAAATTGAAAACGGAATGAATGTATTTCAGTTAGCGCGGGAAAAGTCTATAATCGACAAGGTGCGAAAAAAGGCTCCTGCCGGACTTGAAAACTCTGTAGAAACGCTTTTTACAACCATTATGGATATAGGAAAATCAAAGCAGTTCAGCGAATTTTTTGCCGATAACTGCAATATAGACTATACCGAATTCAAGAGGACAGACAATATGAAAATTGCCTGTCCGGGAATAGTGGGAAGTTATACCGAACAGGCGGCATATCAGATCTCAAAAAATGCCGAGCTTAAATACTATGAAACCTTTGAGGACGTCTTTGACGCTGTTGAAAACGTTGAAATGCCGTACGGGATCGTACCTATTCAAAATTCTACGGCAGGCTCGGTATCTGCCACGTATGAACTGCTTTCAAAGTCGGATCTTTACATAGTCTGCTCAACGAAGGTAAAAATAAAACATTGTCTTGCGTGCAAGCATACAACTGATGAATCGGAAATAAAAAAGGTTTTTTCTCATGAACAGGGGCTTATGCAGTGCTCTGAATTTATTAAAGAAAACAATTATTTCAAGCGCGAATGTCCGAATACATCTATTGCCGCCCGAATGGTCAGCGAAAGCAGCGAGCCGTTAGCGTGTATCTGCTCTGAGGATTGCGCCAATGAGAACGATCTCAAAATTTTGAGAACTAACATAGCCAACGCGAATAAAAACTATACACGTTTTATTCTTGTTTCCAATAAGATATATTCTTCGCAGAATGCAAATATTGTTTCTGTTACTTTGACGATTCCGCACGCGCACTCTTCTTTATACAGACTTTTAACAAAGTTTTCTGTAAGCGGGCTTAACCTTGTAAGACTTGAGAACAAGCCTATTGCCTCGAGTGATTTCGATGTGCAATTTTATCTTGACTTTGAAGGTTCAATATTAAATCCCGATGTTCCTAAGCTTATTGACGAGCTTAAATCTGACTTAAGTTACTTTAAATTTTTGGGTAACTTTGAAGAGGTTTAACAAATTAATTATAATTAAAAGGTATTGAGAAGAACTGTTCCCAATACCTTTTATTATTTAACTGCTTTTTTTTGAATTTTTAATTTCTTTCATATGTGCGTCAGCCATATGAGCCGCTTCGGAAAAGCTATTATTTTTCCACCACGCCATAATAGACGTTGCGCCCGTAAAAACCGCTGAAACAACTTGAGTAATTAATTCATCGTTAAATGGCAAAACGCTGTGTCCGCTGATAGTCAGGCAGTTATTTATTAACGCAACTATCAAAAGAACAGTTCTTATTATTGTTGATTTTGTACATTTTATATTAATCATATATTTATCTTTCATATCTATTCCCCGTTCCTGTTGAAATTAAGGTATTTTAAATTCGGTTTTTGACTTGTAAGCGCAAGGATCTTAATTGAACATCAGTTCAAATTAAGCAATCCTCACTATATTAAATGAAAAAATAAATGGCTTTGTGAATTAAAGCCGAAACCTTAGCAAAATTTTAAGACCTTTTTACATTTATCTTTTCTAAATCCAGAATCCGATGGTTTAGCACAGACTGTTCTTTTTCAAGAAGTGACGTTCTTACATAAACCTCGCTTAATTTCTCAACGCTTTTCTCAAGCTTTTCAATTCTATAGGATAGAAGTCTGTTAGCTGTAAATATTCCTGTCAGTGAACCAAAAGCTGTTCCAATAAGCGATAATGCAGCTATTAATATTTCATTAGACATTTACTTATTTGATCCGCCTTGCAAATTTAAGTCACAAAGCCTTGCTCCTTTCATAAAAATCCTCCCTCACTTATAAGTAAAAAAACAAAAAAAGTTGCACATTTTTGTGCAACTCATTTTGTTTTTAATACAAGCTCCGACTTGCCCTCGACTGACTTTGGAGCCTTTACCGTAAGCTTAATCTGAGTGGTTTCTATTTTTAGTTCGTCAATAAGCAGCTCTGCTATCTTATCCTCTACCTCACTTCTTATTACCCTTCTAATATCTCTTGCCCCTAACTTCTGATTAAATGACCTATGGGCAATATATTCACACGCCTGCCTGTCATAGCTGAAGTCTATTCCCTTTTCTTCTAAAGGTTCTTTCATTTCATCAAGCATCAATGCCGCAATATCGGCATAATTGTCCTCAGTAAGCGGGTTGAATACCACAATTTCATCGACTCTTCCCAAAAACTCAGGTCTTAAAAAGTCCCTCAGACCCTTCATAGCCTTTTCTTTCGATATCTGATAATCCGATTTGTTGAATCCAACGCCGGTATCCTTAGCGGTAGAGCCTGCGTTAGAGGTCATCACTATAACAGTATTTTCAAAAGAAACCGTTCTTCCCTGTGCGTCGGTGATCTTTCCCTCATCGAGCAGCTGAAGCATAATATTCATAACATCAGGATGCGCCTTTTCAATTTCGTCAAACAACACAACCGAATAAGGACGCCGCCTTACCTTTTCAGTAAGCTGTCCTGCCTCATCATATCCCACATATCCAGGAGGCGAACCGATAAGCTTTGCTACACTGTGCTTTTCCATATACTCCGACATATCAACTCGTATAATAGGCTCAGTAGCGTCAAACAGAGTTTCACCCAAAACCTTTACAAGCTCAGTTTTGCCCACTCCTGTAGGTCCCACGAATATAAACGACGCCGGTCTGCGGCGCTTTGAAAGCTGGACCTTAGTTCTTTTTATTGCCCTTGCAACAGAATCACACGCCTCATCCTGACCGATAATTCTTCTTTCAAGCTCGCTTTTAAGATTTCTTATCTTCGTATACTCTGATTCAACAACCTTATTTGCAGGAATCCCTGTCCAAAGCTCTATAACCTTTGACAGATCCTCCTCAGTCACCCGAACCTTGTCAACCTCCTGCGACAGAGCCTTTTCCTTTTCTTCTAATCTTATTATATCTGCCTTTATCTTTGCAATAGCCTCATAATCCGGATTTTCTTCCTTTTCAGCCTCTTCCTCACGCTCTTTTCGCTTGGTGAGCTCTTCCTTTACCTTTTCATATTCCTCAATCTCAGGACTTCTTATACTACAGCAGGCACATGCCTCGTCAAGAAGATCTATCGCCTTATCAGGCAAAAATCTGTCGTTTATATATCTCTCTGCCAAAACTGCGCACATTCTTAATGTCCCGTCATCAATCTTTACCTTATGGTGTTCCTCATAATACTTTCTGATACCTTTCAAAAGCTCAATTGAATCGGCAAGAGTTGGCTCGTTTACCGTCACCGGCTGAAAACGTCTCTCCAAGGCTGCGTCTTTTTCGATATACTTTCTGTACTCTTTAAAGGTCGTTGCGCCTATAACCTGAATCTCACCTCTGGATAGGGCAGGCTTGAGAATATTAGCCGCGTTCATTGTACCCTCGCTGTCACCTGTGCCTACCAGATTGTGTATCTCATCTATAAACAGAATTATATTCCCCTGAGCCTTAACCTCTCCTACAAGTCCCTTACAGCGAGATTCAAACTGACCTCTGAACTGAGTACCTGCTACAAGGGCTGTCAAATCAAGAAGATAAACTTCTTTATCCTTAACATGGTAAGGTACATCGCCCGACACTATTTTTTGCGCTATGCCCTCTGCGATAGCGGTCTTTCCGACGCCCGGTTCTCCTATAAGACACGGATTGTTTTTTTGCCGCCTTGATAAAATCTGAACAACGCGTGCTATCTCCTTATCACGGCCGATTATGTTGTCAAGCTCGTTGTTTCTTGCACGCTCAGTTAGGTTTGTACAGTAATTGTCAAGGTATTTGAGTTTCTTTTTCTTATCCTCTTTTTCCTTCTCCTTGGCTCTGTTTTGTCTTTTTTTTCTTTTTATATCATCTACAGTATAGCTGTCATCGTCGGAATTTTTTAACCCGTTATCAGGATTGCCGTTTTTGTTAAAATCAGCACTTCCGAAAAAACTGTTTATAAAGTTCGGCAGCATATCGCTGCCCCCGAGCTGAAAATCCTCACCATCGTTTATATCCATAAGCTGATCAGAGAAATTTTCCAGATCCTCTTCTGAAATACCCATTGATTTCATATAATCATCAACCTGAGTAATCCCCATTTCCTTAGCGCAGACAAGACACAGTCCCTCGTTTTTTTTCTCATTACCCTGCATAGCGGTAATAAACACAACGGCAGGTCTTTTTTTGCATCTGGTACACATCATCATTGATTTTTGCCATCCTTTCTATGTGTTGTATGATGTTAATTAAGGTCGTTAAAACGCACAGCATTAAACCCTTAAGATCAAATCTAATTTATTATATCATTTATATATCTCAGAAAAACAGAATTATTTACAGTAGACTCGCTGAAAGTAAACGAGCTGTCAGCGTCTAAAACAGATACTGCGGGAGATATTATGCTTACAACCGATGTTATCAACAAAACAATTATCAATCCCTTTACAATGCCCAGCACTCCGCCTAATACGGTGTTGATTCCGCCCTTCTGGCTGTTTTTTCCGAGCCTTGTTACCGCAACAATTATTCTTAGTATGATCCATATCGCTATAAAACACAAAATGAACAGAACCGTTCTCAAAACTGTTATGACGATCGGTTTTAAAATTGTTTCGGTTATATCTTCAGCAGCCTCGGCTTTGTCTGATTTTGCAAGCGACTGAATAACATTCTCAAGCGTATCTGTATCATTTGAAACAACAGAATCAAAAATCGGTTTCAAATATGAAGGAAGAAGATTTTCTGCCTCATTTTTAACAGAATCGCTTTTGAGTATAATGTCTATTTCCTTTGAAACAGTGTCCTTAGAAATCGGTATGCCCCTTGATCTTGCATAAGATGAAATATTCTCCGAAAGATTTCCGTCACTTCCCAAAGCCTTATTTAACTCGCCTTCGCTGACTTTAATGCCCAGCTTGTCAACGAAAAATTTTTCATTGACAATTTCAGCTATATCAAAACCTTCTATCGGTTTTTTAACGCTGTTTACCACTTTATCCTTAACATAGGCGTCATATACAGGTTCTGCTATAAATCCTGAAACTAAATAACCCGCTAAGAGTGATATTATAAGTATTACAAAGAAAACTATACTTCTGATAATTCCTCTCTTTGCGCCGATTATACAGAACATTATTACTATTATAATCATTATAATGTCATATAAAAGTCCCAATATAAAAAATCCTTTCCGGCATTTCTGCCTGATGCGTCTGATACATTTTGATAGAATCAGTATTTAAAATCTATTTTATTTATATCTCTGTAGCCTAAAAAGAAAACATTTCCGTCTATATAAACAAAATCGACATAATCATTTTTAACATTCGCAGTTGAAATTGATTTTCCTCTTGCATTATATGCAGAAATAGTTTTATCAGATAAAGCGAATGTATGTGAAAAATATGTTTTTATGGTTTTTATTTTTTCATTGACAACTATCTCCACAGGCTCAGAATCAG
The DNA here is from genome assembly GCA_947631265.1 of uncultured Clostridia bacterium. GTDB lineage: Bacteria > Bacillota > Clostridia > Oscillospirales > Ruminococcaceae > UMGS1601. Next base: position 12,260 of record CANRKQ010000030.1, read on the forward strand.
ATTCTATCAAAACAAGCCTGGACGTTCCGTCTTCTCTTACACTTTTAAAGGCAATAGATAAATTATCCTGATTAGAGCTAAAGGATATAAGCTCTGATTTATATAAATATTCCCTGTCGATTTTTCCGTCTGCGGAAAGCTTTAAATATCTGTCCTGACAGACAGCCCAAATGCTGTTGTCGCTCATTTTCTGCGTGCCGTAAACAAGCGAATGTATTTTATCACTTTTGAATATCTGCTCAGAATCATCAAAGCTTATTCCGTTCAGGGTTGTAACAGGCAGACCGTCCTCTGCATTAAGCGTGGCAACAATCGCACCGCTGCCTGAAGAAATAAAATCAATACTGATGATCCTTTTACCGTTCGCCCACTTATAGCATACATTACCCTCGCTGTCATAAACGGTCAGATAAGAAGGATATTTGTCAGTTTCTGTGACAACGGCAACATAATTGCTTTCGCTTATTTTAGCACTTATAATAACATTGTCAAGTGTTTTTTTGAAAATTTCTCCTTTATCAGTCATAACTGAAAAAGAATACCCGTTCAGATCATAAGCCAAAACCATATCAGATGACGCGGAAAGCATCGGCTTTGTCTGCGTGTGCTGAATTGAATTTATCTCATTCGCGCTATCATCGAAAAATCTTATATAAGTATCCGTTGCCACAACCAATTCCCCGTCACATTCGGTAAAGGTAGACGAGGCAGAACCCTCTCCCAGACTAATAGGAAATTTGCCCCTAGCAAGCTCCCCGTCGTTGACAATCGTCTCCTGAGTCTTTTCAAGTATATCATATACAATCGGAGACCATATTCCTCTGGTTAAAAATATAACCGATGCCAAAACCAAAATAACCCCTACAAAAACTGCCCTCTTTATATTCTGAATCCGCTTTTTCTTTCTTCTCTCTTTTCTTATATCCGTCTGAAACGGCTTTTGCGGCTCATAATCCATAACACTTTCACTTCCTCTGTTCTCGGAACATAGTACAATTTTTTAATAATATACTTTATTCAAATATAATCCGCTTGCACAAGCAGTTCTTCCGGCATACTTTCTGTCTTTCTTCTCTATAATATCAGAAATATCCGACTCATCGATCTTGCCCTCATTGACAAACAACAGAGTACCTACCATTATTCTCACCATATTGTATAAAAAACCGTCTCCCGAGACTGTCATTATTATTTTATTACCCTCACGTACCACATCAAAGCTGTGAATAGTTCTTACTGTGTTTTCCTTTTCATCCGCATTTGAGCAAAAACTTCTGAAGTCATGCGTTCCGACAAAATGCTTTGCCGCTTTGTCAAGAAGTTTTTCATCAATAGGATACCAATACTTATACGCTCTGGTTCTCAAAAAGGGATCCTTTATCTCGCTGTTGTGAATAATATATTTATATTCTTTTCCTATACAATTATATCTTGCGTGAAAGCTTTCATCAACCTCTTCGCAGCCAAGTATAGCTATATCGTCGGGAAGCTTTGAATTAAGTCCGAAGATGATCCCCCTTGAATCTATCTGTATTTCATCTTTACACTTAAACGAAAAATAATACTCATTTGCATGAACCCCCGTATCGGTTCTTGAACAGCCAAAGATAGTAATATCCTGCAAAAAGAGTCCCTTCACAGCATCTTCAACGACCTCCTGAACAGAAATAGCATTATCCTGCCTTTGAAAGCCATGATAGGCGCTGCCGTCATATGCCATTTTAACCTTAAAATTTCTCATTTTATCAAATAATCCTGTTTATTAAAATTACCCCAGCTAAAAACAAGACTGTTACAAGCAGAGCAACAAAGTCCCTTAGCGCAATATGGAGCTGTTTCAGCCTTGTTCTTCCGTCTCCGCCGTGATAGCAGCGACATTCCATAGCCAAAGCAAGCTCCTCGGCGCGGCGAAAAGCCGATACAAAAAGCGGAATAAGTATAGGCACAAGAGCCTTTGCCCTCTGTATAATCGAGCCTGTTTCCATATCAGCTCCTCTTGCCTTTTGAGCCGAAATTATCTTGTCGGTCTCCTCAATAAGAGTAGGTATAAATCTTAGAGCTATCGTCATCATCATAGAAAGCTCGTGTACCGGGATCTTTATCTTTTTCAGAGGAGACAAAAGCCTCTCTATAGCGTCAGTAAGAGCAATAGGAGACGTTGTATATGTCAAAAGCGATGTCCCTATTATAAGACAAACTATTCTTACAACCATAAAAACCGAGGTCTTAACTCCGCCTGATGTAATCTTTATTATCCAGAAATGAACGAGAATTTTACCGGTACTGATGAAAAATAAATTCAATACAGCCGTGAAAATTATAATAGGAACAATGGGCTTAATACTCTTTATCATAAGTCTAAATGGGATTTGCGAAATCATAAAAGCTCCCAGCATAAATATAATCCCTACAGACAAAGAGATAATAGATTCTGCCATAAACAACAGTACAATAAATACTGCTGTAAGTACTATTTTCATTCTTGGATCTAACCGGTGAATAACTGATTTGCCCGGAAAAAATTGTCCTATTGTGATATCCTTAAGCAAATTGTTTCACCTCTTAAATCTTTATCAAAACACTTCAAATTATTTTTCCCTCACACTATATTACAATGTTGTCTGACCGTCTTTAAGCAAGCCTAAATGCTTATACGCAAGGTCTGTTGCGCATCTTCCTCTAGGGGTTCTTGAAATAAACCCCAACTGCATCAAATAAGGCTCGCAGACGTCCTCAATAGTTACAGCTTCCTCACCGATAGCAGACGCTAAAGTCTCAAGTCCCACAGGACCTCCGTTATAGCCCTTTATGATCATATTAAGCAGACGGCGGTCAAGCCCGTCAAGCCCCAGATTATCGACTTCCATTCTGTCAAGAGCAATTTGAACTATATCCTTAGTAACCTTTCCGTTTCCCATAATATCGGCATAATCCCGAACACGCTTTAAGAGCCTGTTAGCAATTCTCGGTGTTCCCCTCGAACGGCTTGCAAGCTCATAAGCTCCGTCTTTATCGCAGGCAACGCCCAAAATCACCGACGAACGCATTATAATATCACAAAGCTCATCTTTTGAGTAAATCTCCAGCCTCTGTATAACACCAAACCTGTCTCGCAGCGGAGATGTGAGCTGGCCTGCTCTTGTTGTAGCGCCGACCAGAGTGAATTTGTTCAAATCAAGTCTGATACTTCTAGCACTCGGTCCTTTGCCTATAATTATATCAAGCGCATAATCCTCAAGCGCAGGATATAAAACCTCCTCAATTGCTCTGGAAAGACGGTGAATCTCATCAATAAACAGCACGTCTCCCTCCTGAAGATTAGTCAAAAGCGCAGCCAAATCACCCGGCTTTTCTATAGCAGGTCCTGAGGTTACTCTGAAATTTACTCCCATTTCGTGTGCTATAATCCCTGAAAGAGTTGTCTTTCCCAGTCCCGGAGGACCGTATAAAAGCACATGGTCAAGAGTATCTCCGCGCTTTTTAGCAGCCTCAATATATATCTTAAGGTTTTCCTTTGCCTTTTCCTGCCCGATGTATTCGTCAAATGTTTTAGGTCTTAAATTCAAATCCACATCGTCTGTCGTATCTGCCTTTATTACCTCGGGAGCAACTATTCTGTTTTCAAGGTCAAAGTCATTTGTCTCTATCATAGCTATTCCTTTCTTTTTTATAAAAGCTGTTTTATTGCTGCCTGTCGAGCATTTTCATAATCAGCTTTTTTCCGTAATCTACTGTATAAACATCATCGTCTATTGGTATTCCCATTGCCTTAAGGCGATTGAAAACCTTCGTCACCTGCGGAACGGCAAGCCCCATTTTTTCAAGCTCTTCAGCTCTTTTGAAAACATTCACCGGCTCATCATAGCAAAACAGCTTTGAATTGTTCATAACAAGTATTTTGGTAGCATTTTTAGCAACGTCCTCCATTGAGTGAGATACAAGCATTACTGTGTTTTTCTTTTCCTCGTGGTACTCCTTGATCTGACCTAAGATCCTGTCTCTGCCCTTTGGGTCAAGACCCGCCGTAGGCTCATCAAGAATCAGCACCTTAGGCTCCATAGCCATAACACCTGCAATTGCAGCTCTGCGCTTTTGCCCGCCTGAAAGCTCAAACGGAGACTTATCTAAAATACTCCCATCAAGCCCGACTAGTCTTGCGGTTTCTCTTATTCGTCTGTCAATTTCATCATCATCAAGACCCATATTTTTAGGTCCGAAAGATATATCCTTATAAACAGTCTCCTCAAAGAGCTGATATTCGGGATACTGAAATACTAGACCTACCTTGAATCTCATCTCTCTAAGCTTTTTCTTATCGTCCCAAAGCAGCTCCTCGTTATCTATGAATATTCTTCCGCTTGTTGCTTTTAAAAGTCCGTTAAAATGCTGTATGAGAGTTGATTTTCCGCTGCCTGTATGTCCGATAACTCCGACAAACTCACCCTCATTTATATCTATGCTCACATTGTCTACGGCAGTATGCTCAAAGGGAGTTTTTTCACCGTAGACATATGTTAAATTCTCCGTTTTGATAATTGATATTTTAATCACCGATCCTGTATACTAATTATTTGTATGATTTTTTATGGAAAATCCTCTCTTGCAGGGCTTCCCCTCTTTAAAAACAGTCCGCCGGACTGTTTTTAAATTTACCCCTTTCTAAGCGTACTACATAAGGGGTTTTCGCTGACGGCTCGTCAGCGACAGGGCTACGCCCTTGACCCGCAAGCCTTTTAAAAAAGGCTTGACCGAAAACTTTTAAATTAATTAAAAAGTGCTCTAATCGCCTCAACACATTCGTCCTCTGTAATTATCTCCGAATCAAGGCTTATTCCCTCGTCAATAAGCATATGTGTAAGCTCAGTCACCTGAGGAACATCAAGACCTATGCTTTTAAGCTCATCGACTCTTGAAAACACCTTTTTAGGAGTGTCGTTCATAACTATTTTTCCGCTGTCCATCACAACAACCCGCTCAGCCTGCGCCGCCTCGTCCATATAGTGCGTTATAAGCACTATGGTAACGCCATACTCTTTATTGAGCATCTTAATCGTCTTTAAAACTTCTTTTCGCCCGTTTGGGTCAAGCATTGCGGTAGGCTCGTCCAGTAAAATACAGTCAGGGCGCATAGCGAGTATTCCCGCAATTGCTACCCTCTGCTTTTGCCCTCCCGACAGCTTGTGAGGTGCGTGTTCACGGTATTCATACATACCGACTGTCTTCAAAGCGTCGTCAACACGTCTGCGTATCTCCTTTGGCTCTAC
>CANRKQ010000031.1 GCA_947631265.1 uncultured Clostridia bacterium
TGATTTTTAACCGGCGGGCCACTCCAGCTTTCTTCCTGCCATAAGGTGAAAATGTATATGGAATACCGTCTGACCTGCTATTTCTCCGCAGTTGTTTACTACTCTGAATCCGTCGTCAAGACCCTCGTTTTTAGCTATCTTTGCAATAACCTCATATATATGAGAAATAACCGCAGAGTTTTCAGGAGTTATTTTTGCCGCACTTTCAATATGCTCCTTTGGTATTACCAGATAGTGCACAGGCGCTATCGGCTCAATATCCTTGAATGCATATACATATTCGTCCTCATAAATCTTAGTACTCGGAACTTCTCCTCTTATTATTTTACAAAACAAACAATCATTCATTTATTATTCTTCCTTTCCTTCCAGCATTTCTGTAACAAAATCTGTTACCATTGACAACGCCTCGTCAATCTTGAATTTATCTCCTATTCCTGCCATTGCCATATCAGGACGTCCACCGCCCTTGCCTCCTGTTACGGCAGCGACCTTCTGAATGAGCCTTCCTGCATGAGCGCCCTTTTCCAAAGCCTTCTTTGTGCATACAGCCAAGAACTGTCCCTTTTCGCTGCCTGTTCCGGCAAATACCGCTATCATAGGTTCGTCAAATGATTTTACTTTATCTCCGAAACTCCTTAATGTATCGGAGGTCGCATTTGTAAACAATGTCGCTATAAGCTTAACACCGCAAACAGATTTCCAGTTATCAAACATCTTCTCCATTTCAGATTCAATTATTCTGGATTTAAGTCTTGATATTTCCTTTTCGTAATCCTTTACCTTACTGTTCAATGAATGTGACCTCTCAACCAGCTCTGACGGATTTTTGATCTTCATGGCAGCCGCCGTTTCGGATACAAGAGTATTAAGAGTGCTTAAATATTTGTACAGTCCTTTGCCTGTTACACCCTCTATTCTTCTTACTCCAGCCGCAACAGAATTCTCAGAAAGTATCTTAAACATTCCTATCTGCGAGGTGTTTGAAAGATGCGTTCCTCCGCAGAACTCGACCGAGAAATTACCCATACTTACTACTCTTACTACATCGCCGTACTTCTCTCCGAACAGCGCCATAGCACCAAGCTTTTTAGCCTCATCTATAGGCATTTCCTCGACCTTTATATCAATAGCGTCAAAAATCTTCTCATTTACAAGACGCTCGACCTCGTTAAGCTGCTCAAAGGTCATTGGCTCAAAATGAGAAAAGTCAAATCTCACTCTGTCAGCATCGACAAGCTGTCCCGACTGATGAACATGCTCACCAAGAACCTGCCTTAGCGCAGCCTGCAATAAATGTGCGCAGGAATGGTTTCGCATTACTGACATTCTGTTTGACATATCTACCTTAAACTCTGCCTGCTGACCCGCCGACAGCGCACCCTCAACAACTTTTATTTTATGAGCAAATTTTCCTCCCACTACCTTTTGTGTGTCAAGAACCTCCGCCCTGCCTGTTTTAGTAGTGATTGTACCTATATCTCCTACCTGACCTCCGCTTTCAGCATAAAAAGGAGTTTTTGAGCAAATAACATATGCCTCGTCGCCGCATCCGATATTCTCTATAAGCTCGTCATCGGTAGCAAGAAAATCGATAACAGTTGTCAGTTCGTTCACATCATATCCGACAAATTCCGTATGATAGGTTTTATCTATCGTCTGGAAAATCGTATCCTCTGCGCCCATATACTTTGAACCGCCTCTTGCCTTTCGCGCTCTTTCCTTCTGCTTATTCATACATACTGCAAAGCCCTCTTCATCACAGGTTAATCCCTTTTCCTCAAGAATTTCTCTTGTCAGGTCAATAGGAAATCCGTAGGTATCAGATAGAGTGAAACAGGATTTTCCATCGAGTTCAGTCTTGCCTTCTTCGGTCATACGCGCAATATACTCATCTAATATAGACATTCCCCTGTCTATTGTTTCGTTGAAATTCTTTTCCTCGTTTTCAAGCAGCTTTGAAATGTAATCGTACTTTTCCTCCAACTCCTCATACTCGCACTTGGAAGAGTCAACAACAGTTTTTATAATGTCCTTGATAAATTTTCCGTTTATGCCTAACAGCTTTCCGTGGCGAACAGCACGTCTTAAAAGTCTGCGCATAACATATCCTCTTCCCTCGTTAGAAGGAAGTACACCATCAGACGCCATAAACACAACCGAGCGTATGTGGTCTGTGATAACGCGAATTGATATATCCTTTTTATTATCCCTGCCGTACTCGCAGCCGGCGATTTCACATACCTTATCTCTTACTGCTTTTATCGTATCAACGTCGAAAATGGAATCAACATTCTGCATCATAGCTGCAAGACGCTCAAGCCCCATTCCCGTGTCTATATTCTTCTGCCTGAGCGGCGTATATGTTCCGTCTTCGTGCCTTTCAAATTGTGTGAACACAAGATTCCAGAACTCCATATATCTGTCGCAGTCACAGCCTACTGTACAGTCGGGCTTTCCGCAGCCGTATTCCTCACCCCTGTCGTAGTATATCTCTGAGCAAGGTCCGCACGGACCGTCAATTCCAGCCTCCCAGAAATTGTCCTCTTTACCCATCTTAAAAATCTTATCAAGAGGAAGTCCTATCTTCTTATTCCATATTTCCAGAGCCTCGTCGTCCTCTTCGTAAACTGAAACATAAAGACGCTCAACTGGAATTTTAAGAACCTGAGTGCAGTATTCCCATGCCCACTCGATTGCCTCCTCTTTAAAATACTCGCCGAACGACCAGTTGCCAAGCATTTCAAAGAATGTACCGTGACGAGCCGTCTTGCCTACATTTTCAATATCGCCCGTTCTTATACATTTCTGACAGTCGGTCATTCTCACGCACGGAGGCTCATCCTGTCCCGTGAAATAAGGTTTAAGTGGCGCCATGCCTGCATTGATTAAAAGCAGACTGTTGTCATTCTGAGGTACAAGCGGAAAGCTTTTTACCCTAAGATGTCCCTTGCTTTCAAAAAATTTTAAGTATGATTCTCTAAGTTCGTTAAGTCCTGTCCATTCCATACAAATTCTTCCTTTATCGATGTTTTGATACAGCGTGCCTTTTATTTGTTCGATAATAAAAAAACTTCACCCCAAAATGGGACGAAGTAAAAAAATCCGCGGTACCACCCAAATTGCTGAAATTCTTAATATACTTTCAGCCGCTCTGTGTCCCTAACGCGGACATACGTTGCGGTTTTGACGCAAGGCTCAGGGCAGCCACCGAACAGATTTATGAAAACTTTCAGCTATCGTTTTCTCTCTGAAAAAAATCTGAATACGGATAATTCCTTCAACGCCGTAAATATTAATTTTAATTACCAAGATAATTATACCAAAATATTATAAAGACGTCAAGCCCTTGAGCCGATTTTCCTATTAAAAAGCGGTACCGCTTTGTCCTGAAATATTTTAAATCTTATTAAATTGTCCAACGCAAAGCCCAATCCCGACATAAATATCCACAAAAGTGAAAACGGAAGACATATCTGCCCTCTGAAATTCATAGGCATACCGGAATAATCCCACACTTCCAGTCTCAACCATATATTAAGTATTTCTCCTGTTGCAAACTCCATAACCGTTATAAATATCGCCGATATAAAGCAAGCAGGTATCAATCCAAGTCCAAAGGCTCTTTTGTCATTAAGAATATTTATAAATATCATACAAATTCCGCCCAAAAGCCCCATCGATATATGTGTGTACCCCCTGGATATAAGCTCGGTTGTTCCGTATGCAAAGCAGCCGAACAGAAATATTGTCCATATTTTAAGCGATTCTCTTGCCACTGTTTCACCTCCGAATTGTTAGTCATAAAAATAGTTTATCCTGTTATCCGACTTTTAAAAGGTGTAAAATGTGGTTCTTTTGCTAACAAAAATGAGCCCTTGCGGACTCATTTATATTGTATGTATTTTTACGTGTATCTTTACGCAACTATAACTCCGTCGCTTATCTCTATGATTCTGTCGCATTGCTCGGCTACCTTAGGGTCGTGTGTTACGATTATCACCGTTCTGCCCTGCTTATTTAAAGACTTGAAAAGCTCAATTATCTCTGCCGAGGTCTTTGTGTCAAGCGCTCCTGTAGGCTCGTCGGCAAGTATCATACTGGGCTCGTTTACTATTGCCCGGGCAATAGCTACTCTCTGTTTCTGTCCGCCCGAAAGCTTGTTGCACGGTTTCTTTGCCAGATCCTCAATGCCTACCGCTCTTAACGCCTCATATGCCTTACCCTTTTTATCCTTGATTTTTTTCTTCGAGAATGACAGAGGTATCATTACGTTTTCAATCGCAGAGAAATCCTCTACCAACGCAAAATCCTGCATAACCATTCCGATTTTCTCGTTGCGTATCTTTGCATACTGACGCTCTGACAGTTTCTTTACAAGAGTATCGTCTATAGTGTACTCTCCGTCCTGATAGCTGTCAATGCACGCCAGAATATGCAAAAGCGTTGACTTCCCCGCTCCGGATTTTCCGATAACTGCTACCAGTTCGCCGTCCTGAATTTCACAGGATATTCCGTGAAGTGCCTCGAACTCATTAGCCTTTTTTGGATTATAGATCTTTACAATGTTGTTTAGTTTTACCATAATATTATCCTCCTGTTTTAATATATCTAAATGCCATTGAAAACAGCTATTTACCTGACTTTAGCTCAATAATCGAGCGCCTTGAAATATATATGCTTATCATTATTATCAGCACTATAAAGCTTGAAATTGCATAAATTCCGAAAATTGCAAGATACAGCAAAGGACTGTACGCATAACCGATATACTCAAATGTATTGGAAAGCATCGGAAGTACCAGCTTATCATAAACAAGCTGTGTAAGCGCAAATATCGGAAGTCCTATTATCATACATTCAAACAGATATGTAAATATCATTCTCAGCTTTGTACAGCCGCAGATACGGAAAATCGTAAGCATTTTTATACGCTTTTCAAGAACAAACCTGTAAAGTACAGCAAAATTCAGTGCTGCGAGAATAGAGATCAGTACCGAAATCATTAGTATAGTGCGGTAATAGAACAGCTCGCTTGCGGGTGAAATGTCCATCTCGGGAACCTCTGCGTTATCTCCCATTTTCATTGCAACCGCACCTACGATCTCATCATACTGCGAGCGAGAAATATCAGTTTTGAAGTTTATTTCCACACCCTCCATTATAGGCGTATCGTTGTTAAACGCAGTTATTGGAGAAACCATGATATCGTCGCAATATGTATCGATAATTTTAAATTCTTCTCCGTTTATGTCTATGCTATTAGCATCACCTATATATTTGGTATCATAAACCTTGTTATCATTTGCTAGTGAAAAACCATAATGTACATTCTTTCTTCTAAATGCAGAATTTATAGATACGATCTTATCATAAGAATTGTACTCTTCATCTGTAAACAAGTCGTTATGGAATTTACCGTCACTATAAGAAAACACAAACGAGAATAAATTTTTTTCTATTGCAGAGGTCGGAATAAGAGCTTCGCACGAAAAGTATTCAATATTACCAAGCGTTTCATCGGAAAGACTTTTTACCGTATCAATAACCATTTTGGTTGTAATCGAGCTTTGATTATTGTCTTTCTGTTTTGTCGGCAATATTTCCAATAAATGTATTGAGCTTTCGCCCTCATCGATCACAGTATTGTAATTTTGATAAATTCCATAAGAAAAGCAGATTACGAATGCAGAAATTATTATGTTAAGTACTATAAGAATTGAAATCATTCTGTACGACTTAAAATCGTGAAAAATAAGTTTGAATATATTCATAATCTGCATCCTCTCTATAATTTAATATTTCAGTAACTTTAATTCAATCCATAATCATAGATGATATTTCTTACTCTTCTTTGTTAAGTATTTCCTTAGGCTGGGTTTTACCGATTATTACTAACGGCATGACCGCCGATAAAATCAGATATATAACTGCTGCTGCAAGCATTGCCGCAACTTCATAAAAGCCTATATTGATTACCGTCAGTGAGTTTTGTATAATAACCCATATAGCCAAAAGACTTAACAAACCTGATATTACGCAAACTATCAGTGAATACAGGAAAGATATAAACGCACAATCCCTCCACTTTGCCCCGCAAACATAAAATATCGCATAGGTATTGAGCTGTTTGTTGACAGATATACTTATTACAGATATTGTCGTTATAAGCGTGAGTAGGAAAATGCATAACGCTATAGGAAAAAGTATGTAAAGCTGTTCGTATATATAAGCGTAGCTGTTTTCTTTTAGTTCCTCAAGAGAAAATACATATAAAGAATCATTACCCGTAAGAAAGTTTTTTACCTCTTTCATCTCTTTCTCATTCATACCGTTGCATAGTATAAATCCCATTCCGTCTACAACAAACTCACCGTTATAAAGACGGCTTTGCTCAATTTCTGCTTTGGGTACACACAGTCCCCAATGTTGTTCAACTTCGGAATTATAGGTGTAGTACATATCAAAAAAGTTTTCACGGTTTGCAATATCTGTCTGAGAAAACGATGAAAATCCTACCAGATACTGCTTATTCTCCATAACTCCAATAACCTCTGCCTTTTCTTCAATATCCTTTTCAGAATCATTATCGTAACTGTGCAGGGTAATTATATCGCCCGTTTTCAAACCAAGATTATTATCCTGTGTTACAACAACGTGAATATATCCGTCATCAGGCAAGTTGTTCAGCCAGCTTCCACTTTGCATACGCGGCGTATAAGCATTTATCCACTTGTCGGAAAGTATATCTGTATATGGAACATATGTGTTTTCATTTTCCATTGTTACATCATCACTATTAATGTTTACATAATATTCACCCTCATATGTAAATTCACATTTTGTGCCTTTTAGTTTTTTTAGTAATTGCTTTTCACCTATAATTTCACCCTCATCAAATTCGCATAAATAACCTTGTGAATTGAACTCTTCTGCAAACGGTTTGTAATATACCATTCTCGATTCAACCATGCTGACAAGAATACATAGTATCGTCATAACCGCAGTAAGCTGAATTACAATTAGCGTATTCATAAATTTGTTTTTCTTAAGCTGCCTGAATGCTGATTTTATAATCACTACTTTTCACCAACCCAACTAGGTAATATTTGCCCCTAAAATACCACTATTTGCGGAAACTTATTTATTATTGCTGATAAAATCTCTTTCTTATTCTTCTTCCTTAAGCATATCTTTTGCCTGCGCTCTGCCTATGATTATAGCAGGCATTACCGCTGACGCTATTATCGCTATGACTATTATTGCACCACATGCTAATAACTCATTTTTACCCACGTTTACAATTGACGAGCTTATTATGCCCGTCACAGTCATCAGCCTGAATACTATATAAGCTAATATTACTGACAATATACAGCCGTAAAATACGTTCCACATCTGTATAAATATACACCTTTTCCTCGTCGCTCCAGATATGGTATATATTCCGTAGTTTTTAAGCTGCTTGTTTGAGCTTATCGCACTCATACTGAAAACGCTTACTATAATCAGTATAACTATGCCTGCTATTAGCGGCATCATCATTATCTTTTGCTCGTTTATTGCTTTCAGGCTTTCTTCCCTTATATATTCGGTTTTTAAGTTTCCCACTAACTCTACATCATCTCCAAACTTATTACCTAAATCAGCATAGATTTTTTCTAATTCTTCCTTGCTACAGTCGTCCTTAAACTTTACAAAGGACATTGCTGGATATCCCGGAATTTTACCTGTATCCTTTGTCAAGAAAAGCAAATCATAATTATTGTTATTGTGATTAAAATTATTTTCCATATAATAGTTGCTAAAAAGAGACTCTGCGTCTGTAATTTCCCCGCTGCTTTCAAATGAGTTAAATATTTTTGCACCATTGCTTAGCATACCTACTATTCTGAATTTTAACTCTACTGCTGTTTCAGGATTCTCAGAACCAAAAACTACTCTACATATATCACCAACATCATATTCTTTACTATAACCAATTACTACATTTACACATCCGTCCGATTCAGCTTCATATTTATCAAGCCATTCACCCTTTTCAAGCAGCGGTTTAAAATCATTAATAAATTTTTCATCATAGCTGTTGGCGTGAATATTTGTATCATCGGTGTCGATTTCGTTGTAACATACATTATTATCGTTGATATTACCCGCACAAGTATTAAAAGAATAAATATTGTCAACATAATCAAGCTTTTCTAATTTTTTAGCAATTTTATAATTTGTAATCTTGGTGCAAATTCCGTTTCCCTCTAAGTATTTCTTAATTGGATTATAAAACTTTGAAATATATGCTACCGAGGATATACTGTATACCATTAGAATAAGAACAGCGGTAAGCTGAACAATTATAAACAAATTAAAAAATATATTTCTTTCAAATTCCTTAAAGCCATATTTAGGTACTGTAAATTTCATTGTCTGTCACCTCCTGATTTTAAGCATCTGAACAGGTGAGCGCGAGATGCTGGATATTATCATAATATTTTGTATCAGATAAGTAACTACAAGATAAATTATAATCAGCAAAGCATATCCCTTAAGCGTATAAGCAAGTGAAATATACGGGAACATATCAATAATTCTCGGCAATATTATCAAATGAAAAATACTTATACAAACCGCTGAATTAACTATACTGTAAAACAGCATTTCTATTACCAAAATTCTGCGCAGCTTATTTTTTGTACATCCGTTTATTCTGAATATCGACATTTGCTTGCGTCTTAGCTCAATAACGAATTTAAATAATGCCGCTATATTTATTGATGATATTAATGCAATAATTATGCTTATAGTCATTTTTGTCTGAAAATTTTTAATCAACTCTGCATCATACACCGGCATATCCGAGTTTTCATCTGAATCTATATGGTCACCAAAATATTTTTTAAATATATTTACCGCCTTGTTATATTCACTCTGATAAAGTATCTGTTTTATTTCTACATATGGCAGACCTGTTACCTCAGCGTCAAGCGGAAGAATAGTATAAGGGATATAATAACTAAAATCAGACATTTTAGTAAAGCCTATAACCTCAAATTTACCTTCAGGTAAATCTATGTACATTTTCCCATCTTTTTTATATGGCTGATATTCAAAATCCTTAGGGCTTACATCATCGTTATATTCATAGTCAAGCTCATCTTCTATTTCTTTGTAACACTCAATCGGGGCAACGCATACCTTTGCAGCACTATCATAGTCCTCTCTGCTGAAAAATCTTCCGCTGTACCATTCTCCCTGTTTCATTAACGTATTCCCAATATCAGTCATTTGCCAACCGTTACTATATGTTAATGATATATCATAGTCATTACATTTAAAATAAACACTACCTATTTTTTCACCAATGCAATCACCAAGCTCAGTAATAAAAGATAAAACTGTTCCATTTAAAATGGGATTATCTTCATCAATATCAGATGAAAAATCAAAAGCCAACCACTCAAGTTCATTATCTATAGGCTCATTAGATGAAATATCCTTAACCTGCTGAGAGTAGTTTTGATAAATGCCAAAGGACAATATCATAAGCATAAGACTTGTAATTTCACATATGACAAACACAGCAAAGATAACTTTGCTATGCTTTATAAACTGTCTAATGTTTTTGAATAAGTACTGCATTTATGTCTTATCCCCCTGATATTTTACATCTTATACTTTTCAATCATTCGGAAATAAAATAACTACCTACCTTATTATAACATCATTATAAAATATTTTCAATATTTAATTGTATTTTAGTTAAACTGTGATAATCTGTCGCTTAGAATTTCTGTATCATCTGTTTGACTTCATAATTTCACGAGGGGTAGATCTTCCGATTATCAGAGCAGGCATAATCAGCGCCGCGATCAATGTTATAATCACAATGCACAAACAGCCTATAAGCTGCCAACTGCCAAATGAAACTACAGTATTTCTCAACAGCCCTGTTATTTGAGCAAACTTCATTGCCACATATGCCAGTATAGCGGCGGCACCCTCTGATATTAAAATGCTCAGCGTGTTTATCATCGAACATTGACTCCATCGGCAGCCGCACATATAGTATATGCCGTAGTTTCTTAGCTGCTTGTTTGTATTTACCGCTGACATACTCAATACGCTTACTATAACAAGCAGAATTATTCCTCCAATTATCGGTGCGAGAACTGTCATTTGGTTTTTAATTTCCTTTAAGCTGTTTTCTCTGATTTCTTTAAATTCAAATGATGAGCCAATAGCGTATGTGGAATTAATTGCATTTGTATACTCCTCATCGCTCAGACCATCTTTGAATCTTATCATCATTCCCGTCCCTGTTAGCCAACCGTAACAATTATGCTTGTCAAGCTCATCCATCGAGAACAGTACTAGCGGAATCCCCTGCTGCGCTACATCATAGCTTTCAAACATATCCTTAGCTGTCAATTGTTTTGTCGAGTCAAATCGTCTGTTCATACCGAAACTTCTTGTTCCGCTTTTCATTATTCCTATTATCTTTATCTTAAAGTTTTTAAATCCGCCGTCGCTAGTTGTAAGCGACTGAGTATATACGTCCCCTACCTCAAGACCATAACCGTTTTCGGTTATAACAGCGTGCAGAAAACCATCATCATTACTGTATTTGTCTATCTCAGAAAGCCATTCGCCGTCAACCATGGTAGGTGTGTATAAATCAATTACGTTTTTGTAATATGCATATGCATTAGCCTCGTATGGATTATCCATTCCTGAAATACCCTCAGTAGCCGATTTAGCTATTTCACTTTCTGAAAGCTCTTTTTCTAAGAATATGCCTTTAGAGTATAGCGCCTCGTCAAAATACTCGCTGTAATTTGAAAGAGCCTTTTTATCCTTGCTTGTGTCCACAGTCGCGTTGTTTACATATATGTATACGCCGTCTTTTCCAAGATAATCTTTAAGAGGAGTATAGTATTTTAAATTCTGCTGAACACTTGAAACCGCAAACACTATCATTGCAAAAACAAACGCCAGCTGAATAATGATAAATATATTAAATTTTATATTTCTCACAAACTCTTTCAGTATATATTTCCGCATAGCAGAACCTCCGTTAATTATTGTTTCTCAGTATTAAAACAGGCGTCTTTCTCAAATGCATTATTATCATAATATTCATTATAACATACGACACCGCTATATACATTCCAGCCATTATTAAGTATATTTTTATGCCGTATACCTGATTTATGTACGGGAACAAACCGTCAAGCCACGGCAGTATTAATCTGTCAAACACCAGAGTGCATATAATTATCAACGGCAGCATTATTATCATTATTTCCGTAAGATACATTCTTCGAGCCTTGTTCGCCGTACAGCCGTTTAGCCTAAGTACTGCTAATGTGTATTTTCTCTTATCAAATATGTAATTGAACAGCAAAGCAAAGTTTATTGCTGATACTATTGCTATAAACAATGATATTGCCATATTCGTTTTGTAATAATATACCTGTTCAGGGTCGTATAACTCAAGCTCCGGCGCTGGTGCGCCCATTCTGTCAGGAAAATATTTTTCATATATTGCTAAAAGGCTGTCATATTCCTTTTGGGTTAGCTGTCTGTTAAATAAAAAATAAGGCGTCGTTTCTATATGAAAATCATCAGGCAAAACTCTCCATGGTACAATAATTACGTCAGGATCACTCATTACACCAATTACTTTATATTCATCACCGCTTATAGTGATATAATAATCATTACCTCTTTTTTTTGCCTTAGGCGACTTATTAGCACTTGAATCCTTATCTTTATTAGCATAATCTTCTTTCATGGGTTCTGCTATTACACAAACCTTTTCATGATTTTTTATCTGTTCATCGGTAAACCATTTGCCATCTACCCATTCTCCATACATTAATGAATTATTATAATATTCTTCAGTAGGTCTATATACTCCGTTAACATAATCAAACGTCATAATGACATTATTTTCACATTCCATATATAAATTTGCTATTTTATCTTTAAGCAGGTTGCCGACTTCTTCGCTTAAATCTCGTATAACTTTATACTCAACAGGATTTTTTTTGTCTATTCCAAGATCATAGCCAAATTCATACCAATCATCTTCATTTTCAATAACATCATTGTTTAAATTTATCTGATTAGTTTCAGCCTTGTAGTTTTGAAAAACTCCATATGAAAATAACGAAAGTAAAATACTGCTGACCTGGCATATTAAAACTATTATAAAAATGGTAGTTTCTTTAGTTATAAAACCTTTAAGATTTTTTAATACATATTTTAGCATCGGCAACCTCCAAAAAGATATAGTCATTTTAACTTAGTTATCAGTATCAATCTAGAATATTTAACCAACTGTTTTAACAACAGTAGACGCTACATAACTGGTTGAAACATTTCCAAAAATATCTACCTCATGACGATAGTAAACATTTGTGTTTTTACTTCTCCAGTCTGAAGTTCCTACACCTGATTTAGCTCCAGAGTTAATTAATCTTGTAGCTATATCCTCACATTTCACTTTTTTAGTTGTTTTTCCCCTAGTAGAAACACTTAACACAGTATTGATTTGAGTACTAGTCAAATTTTGTGCAAAAGTATTTACAATGTCCGCACTTGTATTATGACGATATTCCATTTTTACATAACCTTTGCTATCCTTTACACTATAGCTATAGCCCTGTTTAAATGGTTTATCATAACTCAATACTGTTACTGCACATGTTGATGCCAATAATAGTGCTGCAAGAATTAGTGTAATTATTTTTTTAACTGTCAATTATAACAACTCCTTGTATAACTAATACTACCAAGATATAGATTAATGTACCAGTAATTTTAGTATAACATAAAAAGAATATATTGTCAATATTTAGATTTTTATAGCATTTAATAAATTTTTATCCTGTACTTCCTTATTATAACATTCTCATAAAATAAATTCAATAAAAATTTCTTTTTTCGGTAATTATAAATAAACTAGTGTACACAGATTTAGTTAATTTAACTATCTACGATATTGAGAAAAAACATTTCAAATAACTTATTTAATTTTAATTGAAATTTGAATAACTTAGTAGTATAATTAATTAAGCTATTTAGTTTCGGCAATTCTCTTTACCGAAATCGGCAAACCAAACAGAGGAGGCCTTTTATAACAGGGCATAATTATTGATTATGAATACAACAAAAGAAATAGAAGAATCGATAGTGAAGAAGTTCCGCAAGAGCATATGGAACAAATTTCTCAAAGGGGTAAAAGAATACGAACTGATTAAAGAGGGCGATAAAATTGCCGTATGCATTTCCGGCGGTAAGGATTCAATGCTAATGGCAAAGTGTATGCAGCGGCTGCAAAAGTACAGCAAGACTCCCTTTGAGGCAGTATATCTTGTAATGAATCCGGGATATAATGAAATCAACCGTCAGAAAATCATCAGCAACGCAGAACTGTTAGGCTTGCCTATTCAGATATTTGATACAAGAATTTTCGACGCTGTAGCAAAGATCGACAATAATCCCTGCTATTTATGCGCGCGTATGCGCAGAGGTTATCTATACAAGCAGGCACAGGATATGGGTTGCAATAAAATTGCACTTGGTCATCATTTTGACGATATAATTGAAACGATTCTTATGGGTATGCTTTACGGTTCGCAGATACAGACAATGATGCCCAAACTTCATAGTGAAAACTACAGCGGTATGCAGCTTATCCGTCCTATGTATATGGTAAAGGAATCAGACATAATAGCGTGGAAGAATTACAACGATCTGGATTTTATCCGATGCGCCTGCCGTGTCACAGAAAAAAATAATAGGTGCGACAATGACGAGGGAGGCTCAAAGCGACAGGAAATAAAACTGCTTATAAAAGAGCTTAGAGAGATAAATCCCGCGGTTGATATGAATATATTCCGCAGCGTGGAGAACGTAAATCTGCAAACTCTGATTTCATATCATATCGGCGACAAATATCATCACTTTCTCGACGATTACGACGAAGGCATTAACATCAAGGGCAGAAAAACGGATCTACAATAGATTTCTGCAAAAGCAATAACAAACAAGGATAGAGGTAATATGCTTAATCAATTTTCAAGAACAGAGCTTTTATTCGGTAATAAAGCAATGGAACAGCTCAGAAAGAGCCGTGTAGCGGTATTCGGAATAGGCGGAGTCGGCGGATATGCGGTTGAAGCGCTTGCCCGCAGCGGTATAGGAACACTTGACTTAATTGACGACGATAAAATCTGTCTTACAAATCTTAACCGTCAGATAAACGCATTACGCAGCACTGTTGGCAAATACAAAGCTGATGTTGCCAAAGAACGTATTAAAGATATATGTCCTGACATTAAGGTAAACGCTCACAAATGTTTTTTTATGCCTGACACAGCAGATAATTTTGATTTTACTGAATACGATTACGTTATCGACGCCATAGATACAGTAACCGGTAAACTGGAGATAATCAAGCGTGCTAAAGCGGCAGGCATACCTGTAATTTCCGCTATGGGAGCAGGCAACAAGCTTGACCCTACAGCATTTAGAGTTGCTGATATATATGAAACTAAGGTATGTCCGCTTGCAAGGGTAATGCGGTATGAGCTTAGAAAAGCAGGTATAAAAGATGTCAAGGTCGTATATTCGGAGGAAAAGCCCATACGCCCTATAGATGATATGGAAATTTCCTGCCGCAATCATTGCATATGTCCGCCCGAAACAGCCAGAAAATGCACAGTACGCAGGGACATACCCGGATCAAATGCGTTTGTTCCGTCAGTAGCCGGACTTATAATTGCAGGAGAAGTTGTTAAGGATCTGATAAAGGATATATCTTAACTTAGTCTATTTTGTTTGCTCCTATAATATGAATTACTCTGAGATTGTTATAATGATAATTTCTCAGCGGTTTGTTCAAAGCGTCGTTGGTATGTGCGCATACATACGGAGAACCGAATTTATAACCTGTAATTATACAGCTATGGTAAAATAATTCCCCGTCAGAAAGCTGTATAATATCCCCTATCTGCGAGTGTTTCAAATTCGTTGTCTCACCGAAAGGTCCTGCGCCTTTATTTAAGATCAGAAATCTATACAGCTGTTCAACGCTGGTCCATGCGGCGGCTCTGTCTGAAATACTGTTGTAATACCAGCCGACATCTCTTGTGTAATTCATTATCCTGCAGCCTGCGTAAATACACTGTGAAATAAAGTTTGTGCAGTCCCCTCCGATGTTTTCAAAATCATAGTAAACTGAATTTCTTCCCAAAGCCCACCGCTTTGCATAATCAACAGCGGCAGTACGATTATATTTAATTATAGACATAAAATCACCGCTGTATTATATGTTTACAGCGGTGATTCTGTTATTATTGAAAATACTATTTATGTTATTCTGACTATAATTATTACTCCTGCTGTGCTTTCCATATAGATGAAATAATTATTTTGCATTAAAGATTATCGCTTACGTCTTCAATTATCTCCCTGATTATATCAATCCCCTCGCCTGTCTGAGCCGAGCAGGGTATAATATTTATTTCGTCATAATAAGGTATCTCACTCTTGAAAGCCTCCATTCTTAGCTTTCTTGCCGTGGGCTTTAGCTTATCAGCCTTTGTTAGCACTATTACAAACGGAAGTTCGTTTTCTATCATAAAATCTATCATCTGTAGGTCGTCATCCGACGGCGCATGACGTATATCAATAAGCTGAAATATAAGATTGAGCCTTCTTGACCTATCATTCAAATATCCATCAATAAGACTTGCCCATCTGCTTTTTTCAACCTTTGAAACCTTTGCATAACCGTATCCGGGAAGATCTACAATATAAACATTCTCAAAGCTGAAAAAATTTATTGTGACAGTTTTCCCCGGCTTAGAGCTTACTTTGGCTAACTGCTTTCGGTTGAAAATCTTATTGATAAGCGTGGACTTCCCCACGTTAGAACGTCCGGAAAACGCAATTTCTATACGCTCAGCCTCAGGAATCTGGTCAAGGCTACCGTATGATGATTTAAATTCTACATTATTGAAATTCAAGACTTTATTCATGCTCTTAAAAGAGCATTCCTCCTTCTGTCATTTTTCGTTTGCCCTAAATTTATATTTCAGAGCTTAAATTTTTAGGCTAAACTGTAGCTGTCAGCTTATCCTTTGCCGTTTCATTTGAAATCATACCAATTGAAATGTTATCACTACTCTCTTTTATGTCCAATGCAGCGTCAAGAACATCGCTTATGTTTTTAGCAAGAACAATTTCTACAGACGACTTGACTGCATCATCTATTTCCTCGATATCAGCCTTATTGTCATACGGAATAATTATTTTCTTTATTCCTGCTTTATATGCCGCCATTGATTTTTCCTTCAAGCCGCCTATCGGCAAAACCTTTCCAAGAAGTGTAATCTCGCCCGTCATTGCAACAGAGCTCTTAACAGGAATACCCGAAAGCGCGGAAACCATAGCCGTTACCATTGTAACTCCCGCAGAAGGACCATCTTTAGGTACTGCTCCTTCGGGAGCGTGAATATGTAAATCCTTGGTTTTGTAAAAATCCTTATCTATTTTAAACTTATCTGCAACACTCCTGCAATAGCTTACTGCAATCTTTGCGCTTTCTTTCATTACATCTCCGAGCGAGCCGGTAAGGGTTATTTCTCCCTTTCCGTTTAGTACAAGAACCTCCATAGGCATAGTTACTCCGCCTACTGACGTCCACGCCAAACCATTTACTAATCCTACCTCACTGTTTTCGGCAACAAGATCAGGAAGATATTTTTTAGCTCCTAAATACTTTTCAATGTTGTTCTCTCTGAACGTAACCTTTTTTGCACCGTTTTCAACTATCTCTTTAGCTGCTTTTCTGCATAAAGACGCAATGCATCTTTCAAGCTTTCTCACTCCTGCCTCCTTTGTATAGCTGTCAACAAGAGCGTATATGCAGTTATCTGTAATCTTCATCTGAGAGGCTTTCATTCCGTTAGCCTTTAACTGCTTAGGTATCAAATGACGCTTTGCTATATTAAATTTTTCCTCCCGGGTATAGCTAGAAAGCTCAATTACTTCCATTCTGTCAAGCAGCGGTCCCTGAATTGTATTCAGATTGTTTGCTGTAGTTATAAACAG
>CANRKQ010000032.1 GCA_947631265.1 uncultured Clostridia bacterium
GGCGTCGATAATGTGCACAAAAAAGAGTACCGCCGTAGAGAAATACTTTATTACCAGACAAGCAAGTATCAATGCGGATATTATCAGTATAATTTTTTTATTTCTTTTATTTATATGCAATGCTTATCAACTCCTTTTTCAACGGCGGCGTTGTATACTCTTCCGCCTTTGGGAAGTTTGTTTAATGTTATAGTTTGTACAACGGCGGACTGGTACTTTGTACAAATAACAAACGCGAGATACAAACTTTGATAATTGTGTCAAGCAGGGCTATCCCTGCAAATCAATCTCCGCGTTTTCAGTAGCAGTTTTGTTAGCCTCCTGCAAGATGAGGAATGCTACTGTAGCAAGGCTCTTTGCCTCTACATAATCCCTGTCGATTTTAAATCTTCCCGAGCAGAGGACTTCTCTAATTTGACTGAGTCTGTCAAAGCCCTCAAAAAGAGCTTTGATATCGGGCATAACAAAGTAAGCGGTCTGCATAATTCTTCGTATTTCGGTGCGTATGCCCTTGGGAATATGAGGTGCGTTTTCATTGCTTGTGAAGTCGGCTGAAATAAGCGTGGATTTTAAATCAGTTCTGAACCTCTCATTGATAACCGCAGCGGCACGTCTTGGAAAAACGAGCGCCTCAAGCAGAGAGTTAGAGGCAAGCCTGTTGTTCCCGTGAACGCCCGTGCAGGAGCATTCGCCGCAGGCAAAGAGGTTTTGTATTGTTGTTTCTGCGTTTTTGTCAACTTCAATGCCGCCCATAAGGTAATGCTGACAGGGAAAAACAGGTATCAGATCCTTAGTCATATCATAACCGAGTTCAAAAAGCTTAGAGTAAATCATAGGGAAACGGTTCTTGACAAACTCGTGATTTTTATGAGTGATATCTATAAAGAAATTATTACTTTTAGTCTTAGCTGCCTCAAACATAATAGAGTGTGAAACTACATCTCTCGGAGCAAGCTCAAGACGCTTATCATAGTTGTGCATAAATCTTTCACCGAAACAGTTCTTTAGGTAAGCGCCTTCGCCCCGTACCGCCTCGGAGATCAAAAAGCATTCCCGGTTATACCTATCGTTAAAGGCGGTAGGGTGGAACTGAATGTAGCTGATGTTAGATATTTTAGCTCCGAGATTATAAGCGAAAGCAATGCCGTCGCCGGTTGCTATAGCAGAGTTGGTAGTGCGTTCATAAACTCTGCCAATGCCGCCTGTTGCAATGACAGCATATCTTGAGTTACAGACGATATGCTGATCATTTATAAGAATATCAAACGAAAAGCCGGAAGTGGTTTTTTTAATTTCGCAAATAAGAGCATTTTCCAATATATCTACGTTAGAGAGAGTTTTCACATAATCGAGAAGTTTTGTTTCAATCTCAAAACCGGTAGTATCCTTATGATGAAAGATTCTATTTTTTCCGTGACCGCCCTCAAGCGTACGGTGATAATCACCGTTTTCGGTTTTGTCGAATTCAACGCCTAGTTCAATAATTCTATTGATGTCAATTTGAGCCTCATGACAAAGAATGGCAGTTGTTTCGGGATTATTTTCAAATCCGCCGGCTACAAATGTATCGTTCAGGTGCTGTTCAGGCGAGTCGTCAGGTGAGTTATAAACGCCTGCAATACCGCCCTGCGCCAGAGAAGTATTACATAGAGTAAGCTCCATTTTTGAGGTTATCAGTATTTTCAAATCGCCTGAAAGATTAATCGCCGTATACAAACCGGCAGCGCCGCAGCCGGCAATTATAACGTCATAATTGTTCATTATAGTCTCCATTCACAGAAAAATAGATATACTTATTTTATAATAACACATATTCAATTGAATTACCATAGTTTTTAAAAAATATTATATAAAAATTTATAATCTTATAAATCAGAACGTCTTATTAAGAGGTATGAAAAAGTAGAATAGATAAGCTCTTGCTCCTTTCTATAGTTAAAAACTTACCATTTATCAAACTATAAAAAGGCGTTACTGGGTGCAACGTCACCGTTGCTGAATATATGAGGCTAAATATTCCCATACTAAATTGAAGATATAAGTACGGGAGGAAAATTTAATGCAGACAATTATATTTTGCAACTCAGAGAACGAGGCTCTTGAGCCAGTAACATTAGAGACGCCGCTTGAAATGCTCTCAATTTGCGGAAAAAGACTGATAGATTACGTTTTGGAAAACCTGGCTGAAAACGGAATAACAAGTTGTACTATTGTCACGGAAAGCATAGACACAAAGGAGTATATAGACCGTCTGATAGCCTGCGACGTCAAAGCAGATGTGTACTTATGCAATGAGGAAATGTCTACAAGAGATATTTTAAAAAGCCTGTGGAATGAGCAGGAGGATTTGATGGTTATTCAAGCGGACGGAGTAATGAGCCTTAATCTGTCAGAGATGATAAAGTTCTGCAAAAGCAAGGGCGGACTCGCCTGTGTCTACGCGCTGAAAACAAACAGCAGAGATTTATGCGGTGAAAATGCTGTGGAGTTCGATAAACAGCAAAGAATTGAATATTTTTATAAAACTTCGGATAATGAGTTTTCTTCGACAAATTATAAAACTGCTCCGGTGTATATTATATTTGGGAATATGATGAGTGAAATTCTTGAGCAGGAGGATTCAAAGAGTAATAAAAAGGGATTGTTTTCTTGGGTAAACTTCAAAAAAGGGCAAAATATATATGCTTATATAGACGAGAACTGCGAGGCAGGTTCGTGTAAGCCTTTTTATCAAAAAATAGAAACTACAGAAGACTTGCTTGAAACAGCAGAAAAGGTCATATCAAGCAGAATTTTTAAGATAGGCTCTGCCATTGAGGACGGAGTGTATTCAAATACGCCGTATCTGTTCAGAGGGGTAAGTTTTATTCCTCCTGTGTATATAGGAAAAAATGTTAAAATCGGTATGGGCAGTATTGTCGGCAAGGGAACAGTTGTGGAGGATAACGCTTCAATTGGAGAATGTGTTGATATAACAGGCTCTTATATAGGGGAGTATTCAAAGATCGGCAATAGAGTAAAAGCCGATAGCGCGGTCATATGCAAAAACGCCCGCGTCAGCAGCGGCGTAGAGCTGGATAAGCTCTCGGTTGCAGGCGAGGGTTCTGCCGTCGAGGAAAACTCAGTAATATGCGAGGGAGTAAAGCTGTGGAACGGTAAGACGCTTACTAAAAATACAAGACTTAAAACCAATCTTCGGTACGGCTCAAAGCCCGAGTTTTCCTTTAACGAGGAGGGCAGCGATAAGTTGGTTTCTACAGTTCAGGCAGCTGCGATAGGCTGTGCGCTCGGCTCTGCTCTTGATACTGACAGCAGCGTTCTGGTATGCTGCGAAGTGGAAAGCTGCTCAGCATATGTTAAGGCTATTGCGTCGGGACTTATGTCGGCGGGGGTTTCTGTGTGGGATCTGGGTGTTTCAAGTGAGAGAATAGCAGGCTTCTCGGCTTTGACGCTTAAAGCTGACGTCTATGCCGTCATTTCTGCGAATCCGTCGCCAAAGCTTGTTCTCAGATGTCCCGGAGGTTTGAGAATTAAGCGCGATATGGAATCAGAAACAGAGCAGCGGCTCAAAACAAGAGTGTTCCGGCAGCTTGATATATCCGACTTCGGCAGATGCGTTTTCTGCGGCGGACTGAACGAGATGTATATTTCTGCGATTATGTCAAGACTTCCCGACAGATTAAGAGGTATAAATGTCACGGTCAAAACGACCAATGAGAAAACAGCTCAGGAGGTTGATAGGCTTATTGCTCCGATTAACGATATAAACGGCGAGGAGATAGTGTTTCATTTTCTCGATAATGCGGGAAAGGTTACTGCCTACTCAGAAAAGACAGGCTATGTTATTTATGAGAAACTTGTTATGTTATGCGCTAAAATCCACTTTGAAAAGCAAGAGAATATAGCAATTCCTTTCACATTTCCCTGTGCGTTTGACGATCTGGCAAATGATTATTCTGCAAATTTGTACAGATACTATACCACAAGCTGCTCAAATGCGGACGATGAGGCACGCAGGCTTGCCTCAAGGGAGTGCAATTGCTTTGTTCACGACGGAATGTTTCTAATAGCGGATATACTGAATTATCTCACCGAAAAGAATATTAGCCTTTCAGACGCAGTATCTGAACTGCCTGAGTTTTATACCAGCGAGAGGTTTCTGGCTGTGGGCGGCGACGAGGGTGCAGGCAGTTTTTTAAAGGAAATCAAAACTAAATTCAAGCGCTCTGACGAGGGAATAGTAATAAACAAAAACAATGCGAGAGCCGTTATAAAACCAGTTAAAAAGGGCAAAGGACTTATGCTTTATGTCGATTCGGAAAGAGCGGAGATCGCTTCTGCATTGTGCGAAGAAATAGAAAACCTTGCTCGCCGGCAGGGGTGACCCCTGCACACAGTTCGCGTATTACACTTTTGATTATACAAATCTTTTGTATCTCGTGTTTGTTTTTTGTACAATATAAGGTTAAACCAAAGTAAAGCCCGCCGTTGTACAAACTATAACAATTATCTGACTGCCCAAAGGCGGCAGAGGATGTAACGTCACCGTTGCCAAAGGCGGAAGAGCCGGCGGCGGCTCGCTGGCAGGAGTGACACCTGTACTCAGTTCGCACAGTACACTTTGAATTATACAAATCTTTTGTATCTCGTGTTTGATTTTTGTATAATATAAGGTTAAACCAAAGTAAAGCAAAGTTAAACTAAAGTAAAGCCCGCCGTTGTACAAACTCTAACATTTTTCAGACTACCCAAAGGCGGCAGAGGATGCAACGTCACCGTTGCCAAAGGCGGCAGAGCCAGCGGCGGCTCGCCGCTTGACAGATGGAATGATATAAGTTATACTTAGAATATAATTTGTGATCGGAAACTAAAAGCAAAGGCCCGCGAGGCAATGGACAGGATATTTTATAAAAACCTGTAAAATCTAAGAAGACGAAGAAATAAATTATGATATTTCTTAGATTGTTTTATTTTCGGAAAAAGAAAAGGTCTGAGACGAATTAACAGATCGCATTATAATTATTATTATAATTATTTTATTTCAAATTAAATTTACAAAGGGAGGTATGCTCTTTTTAAGAGAGCATGACACTAATGAAAAAACAGAATAACAGAACTGAGATGTCCAACAGCAAAAGGAGTTCAGCACAGCAGAGTGTAAGACCGTCTTCGGTGAGCGGAAAGACAGAAGGCGGTTTGACGAACCTTCTTACTATTGACGTGCCTAAAATTAATCTGCAGCCAATCAAGGAATCGAGAAAACCAAGCTATAACAGCAGTTCTGCGGGAGGAAACGCTACTGCTCAGACTGGCAGGGCTGTAAAGTCAATGAATAGTAAAAATGCAATCCAGACGGCAAAAAGCGAGACCAAAAACACTGCAAAACCGGCACCTTTAAAGCGGAATACTGCAAAGAGAAGTGCAAATACCTATGTGCCTAAGCCCAGAAGTCAGAGGAGCAGCACAAAAACGCGCGAGCAGACAAGAAAAACTCCTGTAAAGATAATTCCTCTGGGAGGGCTTAACGAGATAGGCAAAAATCTTACTGTAATAGAGTGTTCTAACAATATTATAATACTCGATTCGGGAATTGCGTTTCCCGACAGCGAAATGCCGGGTATTGACCTTGTTATTCCGGACTATAACTATCTCGAGAAGAATATAGAAAAAATAAGAGGAATCGTTATAACCCACGGACACGAGGATCACATAGGCGGACTTCCATATATGCTGAGGAAGGTAAAAGCTCCTGTTTACGGAACGCGTCTTACAATTGGACTTATAGAGGGCAAGCTGAAAGAGCACGGTCTTAACGGAATAAAGCTGGTAAACGTCATACCGGGGCAGACGGTAAAGCTGGGCTGTATGGCGGTAGAGTTTATCAGAGTAAACCATTCTATCCCCGACGCTGTAGGACTGGCTTTTCATACTCCTGCGGGCATAATATGCCATACGGGTGATTTCAAGGTGGACTTTACGCCTATAGATGATGGAGTTATCAATCTTGCACGCTTTGCAGAGCTGGGAAACAAGGGCGTATTGGCGCTTATGTCTGACTCTACAAACTCTGAGAGACCCGGATATACCATGAGCGAGAGGCTGGTAGGAGAAAGCTTTGAAAAGCTCTTTGTAAAGGCTGACGGAAGAAGAATTATCATTGCTACGTTTGCATCGAACATTCACAGGGTGCAGCAGATAATAAATATTGCCGAAAGTCAGAACAGAAAGGTTGCCGTTTCGGGAAGAAGTATGGTGAATGTTATAGGGAAAAGCGTCGAGCTTGGGTACTTAAAGTGTCCTAAGGGCATTTTGATAGATATTGACGAAATAAAGAATTACAATCCCGAACAGCTTGTTATCATTACAACGGGAAGTCAGGGAGAGCCTATGTCGGCTCTTACGAGAATGTCGAGGAACGAGCATAAGCAGGTTAATATAACTCCCGCGGATTTTATTATCATCTCTGCTACGCCGATACCCGGTAACGAAAAGCTGGTGACCAATGTAGTTAACGAGCTTATGAAATCAGGCGCTGACGTTGTTTACGAGAAAATGTATGACGTACACGTTTCGGGACATGCGTGTCAGGAGGAGCAAAAGCTTATTTTATCGTTAACAAAGCCGAAGTTTTTCATACCTGTGCACGGCGAGTATAAGCATCTTGCAAAGCACGCCGAAACCGCCGAAAAAATAGGCATTGACAAGAAAAACATTATTATCGCCAGCATCGGCGACATAATAGAAACAGACGGCGTTGATATGAGAATAACGGGTGCTGTTCAGGCTGGCAGAGTGCTAGTTGACGGTCTTGGTGTAGGCGATGTTGGCTCAATTGTTCTGAGAGACAGAAAGCATCTCGCCCAGGACGGTCTTATCATAGCAGTTGCTACGGTAAACTCCCCGAGCGGTGAGATTATTTCAGGTCCTGATGTAATATCCAGAGGCTTTGTGTATGTTCGCGAGAGCGAAAAGCTTATCGAGGACGCAAGAAAGCTTTTGTACTCGACCCTGAAAAGATGCTTTGATGATAATATTAACGACTGGAATACAATCAAAATCAGAATGCGAGATGTTCTGTCTAACTTTATATACCAGAAAACTAAGCGCAGCCCTATGATTCTCCCCATTATAATGGAACTTTAGACGGCGTGCCGTTATCAACTGGTATATGATAATTGACATTGTCTTATAATTAATATAAAATAGTAAGTGTTAAAATATCTAATGATAATATGATAATAAACATAAAACTAAGTTAAGGAGGAAGGCTCTCTTTTGATGAGCCAGCCGCAATTATGAAAAACAGACTGTCTCCGTTTTTTATAGTGTCGTATTTAGTACTGAGTGCTGTCGGAATTTTTACGTCATTGTATATTCAAAATATGACCGATTATCATAGACTCGGCACAGCTATGCTCGCTATAACGGCGGTAAGCTTTGTCATTATGACAATTGAGGTATTTCGATTTTCCTTTAACAGATTAAAATATGTTGCCAGAATGTCAAAGGATATTTCCGCTACTCAAAGAGAGACTCTGTATAATTTTCCTGCGCCCGCTTTTATTATCGACGAAAACAGGATAATTGTGTGGATTAATTCGCGCTTTGATAAAGAGGTTTTTAAAGAGAAAGACGCCTTCGGGGTCTGTCTTGATGAGCTTATGGATATTAATTATAATAAGCTTTTTACCAAAAAGGGTACGATGGTTACATATAAGGGTAAGTATTATCGTGCGCTGGCGGTGGAATCCGAAACTAATAATACAGGGCTTACATTGGTGTATTTCAAAAATGAGACGGATCTGGTAAATCTCGATTATGAGCATAAACAGTCTAGACCGTCAGTTATGATAATTTCGGTAGACGATTACGAGGATCTGCTCGAAAATGCCAGAGAAAGTGAGAAGGCTCATGTTCTTGTTGAGATAGAAAAGCTTGTCGAAAATTTTATTGACGGCACAACTGGCGTTACTAAGAAAATTTCAAATAATAAATTCTTTATAGTGCTTGAAGAGCGCCATCTTTCTAAAATTATTGAGGATAGATTCAGTATTTTGGAAATGGCGAGGAAAATAATTATCGGCGAGAGACAGACGGTTACTCTGTCAATAGGTGTGGGTCACGGTGCTAAGACACTTCGTGAGAGCGAGATTTTTGCCAGACAGGCTCTTGATATGTGCCTGGGGCGCGGAGGCGATCAGGCGGCGGTTAAAACAAAAAACGGCTTTGAGTTCTTTGGCGGAGTGTCAAAGGGCGTTGAAAAGAGAACTAAGGTAAAAGCGAGAATTATAGCAAGTGCTATAAAGGAAAGTGTAAAGCAATCTGAAATGGTTTTTGTAATGGGACACAGGCTCGCTGACCTTGATAGCGTGGGTTCGGCAATCGGAGTTTGCTCTCTTATGCGGCAGACAGGCAAAAAATCGTTTGTTGTAGTAGAGCCTGAAGAAAATCTTTCGGGCGTGCTGATAGACCACGTCAATAAAAATGAGAACGATACATTTTTTATTCCTCCCGAGCTTGCAGTCTCAATGAAAACGGAAAATTCTACGCTTATTATCGTAGATACTCATAACCCTGAAATCCTAGACAGCGTCGAGCTTTACAAAATGTTCGACAAGGTAATAGTTATAGACCACCATAGAAAAATGGTAAAGCATATAGATAATTCAATAATTTTCTACCACGAGCCTTATGCGTCGTCTGCGTCTGAGATGGTAACAGAGCTCGCTCAGTATTTCGGAGATGACATAAAGTTTTCTCCGAGTATTGCAGAGTGCCTTTTAGCAGGAATTATGCTTGATACTAAAAACTTTGTTATGAGAACAGGCGTAAGAACCTTTGAGGCTGCTGCTTATCTGAGAAAAGCAGGCGCTGATACTATTAATGTAAAGTCTATGTTTTCGACCTCCTACGATTTGTATAAGAGAAAAACCGATCTTGTCACCAATGCGGTTATGTACAAGGGCTGTGCAATTACCGTGACCGATAATCAGGACAGCGATACTATCAGAATAGCTGCTCCGCAGGCGGCTGATGAGCTTTTGTATATAAACGGCGTGAAAGCATCGTTTGTTGTATACAAAGACGCTGATAAGACCTCAATATCAGCGAGGTCTATAGGCAGTATGAATGTTCAGGTCGTTATGGAGTCTCTAGGCGGCGGCGGTAATCAGACATCTGCGGGAGTTCAGATGGAAACAGGACTTGAAGACGCAACTCAAAGGCTCAAAGGAGCTATTGATAAATACTCTCATGAGCAACGATGACGGCGAGCCACCGCTGGCAAAGTTACGCTGCCCTTGCTTGACATAATAATAGAAATACTGTATACTGATTTTGGGTATTGCAATAACACGGTGGGCGGTTTCTCCCTTGTAATAAGGGGGTGATGACTATGATAAGTTATTCGGAATTATTTTTATTTGCGAATTTTGTTATCAGTGTTGTCACACTATGTTTCAATATTTTTTATAGAAAAAAGTAAAATAACTTTTATACATAAAAAAAGAAACACCGCCACACTTCCATAGTTACGGTGTTTCTTTAAACACAAACTAAGGGAGAAACCGCTTATTGCAGTATCCCTTTTATAACTATATTATATCATACGATTTAATTATGTCAAGCAAAATTTCAATTTTTTCTGATTGTCTGTTATCTGTTATCAATCACTTCTCTGACAGTCAAATATACTTCCGCATAGTGAATTGCATATTTTTTTCAGACTGTAAGCCTCATCTGCAAGGCACGCAAAAGCTCCTTTAAATCTACTGTCTTCATCTGTGTAGTCAAGAAATTCAACAAATATTGACGAAAGTCCCGCTATTATTTCGGATTTTGACTGAATTTCTACAATATCTGACAATGGTATTTCCTTAACCATTTTGCTCATTGATGTCACTTTCCTTTCGTTTGGTTTGTTTTTATTATATGCTCCCGTGAGCATATAATCAATAGGCAAAATATACAAATATTTTATCTTTATTTGTGCGTTTTTACGGTAGTGTATGTAAGTTATATAATATAAAATTAAATAAATAAGTAAATTTAATTATAAGGAGATAAAAATATGGCAGTTAGTAAAGCCCAACAAAGAGCTACTCATAAATATGCAAAAAACCACTATGATAGACTTGAAATGCAAGTACCAAAGGGTAAAAAGGAAAAAATCGCCGCCCATGCAAAAGTGCATGACGGCTCATTAAATAAGTTTCTTAATCGAGCAGTTGATGAGACAATTGAAAGAGATAATGTTAAGGATAATAACAGATAGTTATTAATTGTAACATCTAATAAATTTTTAGTTAAGCGGAACTATTTGCCGCAATAATATTTAAAGGAGCATAATAGTTATGAAAGTAATTTTATTAAAGGACGTAAAAGGCTCTGGGAAAGCAGGAGACATTTTAAACGTAGCAGACGGATATGCAAGGAATTTTCTACTTGCGAAGGGTTATGCGTGCGAGGCAAACGCCAAGAACCTGAACGAGCTTGAGGGAAAAAGAGCCGCAAAGCAGCACAAACTCGACGTAGAAAAGGCTGATAATGAGAAAATTGCCGATATACTCAAGGATAAGACGATAGAGATCAAATCAAAGGCAGGAAAGGGCGGAAGGCTGTTCGGCGCGGTAACTGCCCTGACTATCAGCGAGAGGATAAAAGAGCAATACGGAATTGATATTGACAAAAAGAAGATCTCAACTAACGGCGAAATAAAAAGCTACGGTGACTATAAAGTAACGGTTAAACTACCGCAGGGTGTTAGTTTCAATTTAAATGTAAAGGTTTTGGATTAAAAGCAGAAATACATAATTGAGATTGTGTATTCAACATTATGTAATTTAAAGTACAAATTTTAGTATCTTGCAGCTTTCTGGTAAAGGAGTGTTTTACGATGGATTTGAATATTCAGCCGGAATTTACGGGCAGGGAAGTTCCGTACAGTCTTGAGGCGGAGCAGACCGTACTCGGCGGTGTATTAATTGACGCACAAAAGACGCTCCCTACCGTAATTGAGACGCTCAAGCCTGAGTGCTTTTACAATGACAAGCACAAGCAGATATTCAGCATAATGCTAAGAATGTTCACAAACAATGAAACTGTAGACATAATAACAGTCGGCAACGAGGCGTATGAGACAGGCGTCTTTGAGACAAGCGTTATGGCAAAGACATATCTTAAAGGGATAATGGAAAATGTTCCGTCTATATCAAACATAGCTAGCTACTGCAAGATAATTGAGGACAAATTCTATTTAAGGTCGCTTATTGAGACGGCTCAGGATATTATAGACAGAGCGGCGAATACAGTTGACGCGGAGAATCTGCTTGATATTGCCGAGCAGAGGATTTATGATATTAGAAAGGGAAAGGCGTCAAACGGTCTTACAAAATTAGATGAGATCCTCATAGAGTCTTACGACAGGCTGCAGAAGATCTCGGGAATAGACAAGGATAAGTTTTTAGGTGCAAAGACCGGCTTTGCACTTCTTGACAGCTACACTACGGGGCTTAACAAATCCGATCTGATAATTCTGGCGGCTCGGCCGGGAATGGGAAAATCAGCCTTTGCTTTAAATGTTGCGAGAAATATGTGCAGGACTTCCGATAAGGAGGTAGCTATTTTCTCACTTGAAATGGGAAAGGAACAGCTTGTAACTAGAATGCTTTCGTCAGAATCGCTTGTAAATAACAACTCATTGAGGAGCGGTATGCTGGAGGTCGATGACTGGACAAAGCTTGCCGAGGGCGCAAGAGCGCTGTCTGAGTTGCCCATATATATAGACGACTCAGCAGGGTTGACTGTACCGCAGATGAAGGCAAAGCTAAGGCGCATGAGAAATCTCGGTCTTGTTATTATAGACTATCTTCAGCTTATGGAGAGTCCCAATCGTCATACAAACCGAGTTACCGAGGTATCCGAGATAACAAGGCAGCTAAAGCTTATGGCAAAGGAGCTTGATGTTCCTGTAATATGTCTATCACAGCTTGCCAGAGGTCCTGAGAACAGAACTGATCATAGACCGCTGCTTGCTGATTTGCGTGAGTCGGGTTCTATCGAGCAGGACGCTGATATTGTAATGTTCCTGTACCGCGAGGGTTACTACGACAAGATGAATCCAAATCAGGGAGATTCTGAGTGCATTGTTGCAAAGAACCGTCACGGAGAAACGGGTACGGTAAAGCTAGCTTGGCTGGGCGAGTACCAGCTTTTCAGGAGTATTGACGTTATCAGAGAGCAGTAGCCGTTCAGCAGAAATGTATAATTGTATAATTGAATGTATAATTGATAGTGGATTATTAATGGATAATAGGTGTTTATGCGTAATTGCCTGTTATCCATTATCAATATGAAATGGAGTAATATTATGCTCGAAAAAGTAAAAAACACAATTTCAAAATATAATTTGCTTTCTCCAACTGATAACGTCCTTGTAGGGCTTTCGGGCGGTGCAGACAGCGTTGCGCTTTTGGTCTGTTTAAAGGAGCTGGGATATAACGTCTCAGCAATGCATATAAACCACAATCTCAGAGGTAAAGAGAGCGACCGCGACGAGCAGTTCTGCGCTGAGCTTTGCAGAACTCGTGGCATATCTCTTAACATAAAAAGCGTTGATGTAAAGTCTTATTGCCTTGGAAATAAGGTAAGTATTGAGGAGGGCGCAAGAGAGCTTAGATACAAGGAGTTTTCAGAGGCTAATGCAGACAAGATATGTACAGCTCACACGCTTTCTGACAGCGTTGAGACAATGCTTATAAACCTTATAAGGGGAACTGCTCTGAAGGGACTGTGCGGTGTTCCGCACAAGAGAGGCAAAATAGTGAGACCGCTTATTGAGTGTACAAGAGAGGAAGTTGAAAAATTTCTTAATGAGCGCGGTATTAGTTATGTTACCGATTCGACGAATAATTCAGACGATTACACAAGAAATAAGATAAGACATTCAGTTATTCCTAAGCTAATTGAAATAACAGCCGAGCAGAACGGAAATCTTTACAAAAATATAAGCAAGACGCTGTTGTCGTTAAAGCTTGACGAGAGTTATTTAAACAGCGAGGCTGAAAAATTGATTAAAAAGTCTCAAATTGATAAGAATACTTATGATATTGAAATTATTAGTGAGCAGCATCAGGCGATTTCAAACAGGGTGTTTATAATGCTTTTAAAGAGGTACGGAGTTGAGGTATCTACAGCAAAGCTTGATGATTTAAAGCGAGTTTGTTATGATGGAAAAAAAATAAATCTGAAAAATAATGTTTATGCAATCGCAAAATCGGGAAAACTAACCTTCAGCGGAGGCAGAGTAAATGATCCGGCATATTCAAAAGAGATCAGCCTTAATAGTTCAGAACTAAGAGAGATTACTGAGGATTTTTTCGGAAGAAGAGTTAAGGTTTGCCTAATAGAGCGAAAAAACGAATTGACTAATATTCACAATATGTTTACAAAGAAAAATATTGATTATGATAAAATAAAAGGCAGGATTTTTCTGAGAAACCGCTTAAGCGGAGACAAAATAAGAATTCCCGAAAGAGGGCTTACAAAGTCTTTAAAAAAGCTTTTTAACGAGAGTGTACCGCTTGAAAGACGTCAGAAAACGGTAATTCTAAGCGACGATGACGGCGTTATCTTTGTCGAGGGCTTTGGCGCAGACGAGCGTGTTTCGGCAGATGAAGGTACACGACGTATTTTAGATGTTGAAATATCATAAAACTATCACATTAGAATGTTAAGCTAATCAACAAGAAACAAGAGACAAGAAACTAACTATTAAACTTAGAGGAAATAACAGTACTTGCCTCTTGCCTCTGGATTCTTGCATCTATTAGAAGGAGTTGACAAATTGAAACAAAACAGAAATAAGAGCATAATTATTTATATTTTGGTATCAGTAGCGATAATCACAGGACTTGTATATTTACTTAACAACGTAACCAGAAAGACTGATGAGATTGACTATTCGACTATAACAGGATATTTTGATAGTTATAGGGTATCGGAGTTTACACTTGATCTCGGAACAGGAGAGCTTACCTACAAGCTAAACGGTTCGACTGAGGAGAAGAAATATACAGTTCCTAGTGTAACAGCCTTTTACAACAGGTTATTCAACGACCAGCATGATTATCAAAGGGAGTATAACGAAAAGCATCCTGATAAGCCTCTAAAGATGAATATGAAAGAGGTCAAGGACAACAGCTTTTGGATAAATCTAATACCAACATTGCTACTTTTGGGAGCAATGGGAGTATTTGTTTTTATGATGATGAGAACTGCCGGAGGCGGCGGAAAGATAGGCAACTTTGGAAAATCCAATGCGAAGCAGCATATGGTAGTGGGCAAAAAAGCTACCTTTGACGATGTTGCAGGCGCAGATGAGGAAAAGGAAGAGCTCGCAGAGATAGTTGACTTCTTAAAGGATTCCAAGAAGTACAACGAGATAGGTGCGAGAGTTCCAAAAGGCGTGCTGTTGTTGGGACCTCCGGGAACTGGTAAAACACTTCTTGCGCGGGCAGTTGCAGGAGAGGCAGGAGTGCCGTTCTTTTCCATATCGGGTTCTGATTTTGTTGAGATGTTTGTCGGCGTGGGTGCGTCGAGAGTAAGAGACTTGTTCTCAGAGGCTAAGAAAAACGCGCCTGCTATTATATTCATAGACGAGATCGACGCTGTAGGCCGTCACAGAGGCGCAGGACTGGGCGGCGGTCACGACGAACGTGAGCAGACGCTTAATCAGTTGCTTGTTGAAATGGACGGATTTACAGGCAACGAGGGCATAATCGTTATGGCGGCTACAAACCGCCGGGATATTCTCGACCCTGCATTACTTCGTCCGGGAAGATTTGACAGGCAGATTTTGGTTTCATATCCTGACGTCAAGGGCAGAGAGGAAATACTTAAGGTCCATTCTAGAAACAAGCCGTTAGCTCCTGACGTTGATTTAAAGACCATTGCTAAGACGACTGTCGGCTTTACAGGAGCAGATTTGGAAAACCTTATCAACGAGGCCAGTCTGCTTGCCGCAAGAAAAAACAGAAAAGCCATCACCAGAGAGGATCTGGAGGAGGCGTCAATAAAGGTTATTGCAGGACCTGAAAAGCGGTCAAAGGTTGTTACCGAGAACGAGAAAAGGCTCACAGCCTATCACGAGGGCGGTCACGCTATCTGCACATACTACTGCGACAAACAGGATAAGGTGCATCAGGTATCTATTATTCCGAGAGGTGCGGCAGGAGGCTATACGCTTTCGCTGCCTGAAAAGGATAAGGCATATGTTTCTAAAAAGGAAATGTATCAGAACATCATAGTTCTGCTTGGAGGACGTGTGGCTGAGAAGATAATTCTCGACGATATATCAACAGGGGCGTCTAACGATCTTGAGCGTGCTACATCTACTGCGAGAAGTATGGTTACAAGATACGGTTTCAGCGATAAACTGGGACCTGTGGTTTACGGTAACGACGAGCACGAGGTCTTTTTAGGACGTGACTATACAAACGGCAACCGCTACAGCGAGGAGATTGCATATCAGATAGATAGTGAGATAAGGAGCATTATAGAAAGCTGTTTCAAAGACGCGGAGAAGATTCTAAGAGAGCATATCGATCAGCTGCATACAGTTGCAGATTATCTAATCAAAAATGAGAAGATTGACGGCGACGAGTTCGAGAAATTGATGAGCGGAGAGCTTATTGACGGTTTTGATAAAGATACAGACGATTCTGAAACTGATGATAGTGAATAGAAATAATTAGGGAAAGCCCTGTATATGGGGCTTTCCCTCTTTATAAGCAGTACATTTGACCTTTTAATACGTCTTTTGTTGAAATCTAAATAAAAATGTGCTATAATGTATAAGCGACTTCTTTACGTTACATTGTACAGTCATTTATTAGCGTATTGAGAGTAATGTTGCAAATGTTTTGTTTTGTAGTTTATCGGAGGTATATATTGAAAAAGGTTACAATTATAACAGGGCATTACGGTTGCGGAAAGACAAACATTTCTGTTAATCTGGCGCTTAGCGCGGCTAAAAGCGGAAAAAAAGTTACTGTTGTCGATTTGGATATAGTTAATCCGTATTTCAGAACAGCCGATTTTGCCGACCTTTTTTCGGACTGCAATATAAATCTTATTACGCCGATGTATGCAAACTCTAATCTTGACATTCCTGCAATCAGCTTTGACATTGAAAGGCTCACACTTGATGAAGGGTATCTAATTATTGATGTCGGGGGCGACGACAGCGGTTCTGCTGCGTTGGGAAGATATAAATCTGTTTTCGACAGGCTTTGTAAGTCGGGAGATATTGATATGCTTTATGTTATAAACAAGTATAGGCTTATGACAAAAGCTCCTGATGAGGCGGTTGAGCTTATGCGCGAGATAGAATACACGGCTCGGTTTAAGCATACAGGTATAATAAACAACTCAAACCTCGGCGTAGAAACGAATATTCAGACTGTTTTAAACTCGCTTGATTATGCTGATGAGGTATCGAAACAGACAGGTCTGCCTGTGGTGTTTACCTCGTCTCCCTGTGAGTTTGAATGTGAACGCACTAAAATTAAAGTAATAAAGCGTTATGTGCG
>CANRKQ010000033.1 GCA_947631265.1 uncultured Clostridia bacterium
CCTAATTCTATAGCCTGTTTTAACGGAGGTACATACGGTCATGTTAGATACGTTGAACACGTTTTAGCAGATACGGTCTATTATACAGAAGCAAACTCGAACGCTGATAATGCTGTATCTTATGATGACGGCGTACTTAAAAAGATGTCGCTTGATAATTGGTTGAAACAATCTAATTTGCAAGGTCACGTTGTTGTAAAAAAAGAGCAGCTGATAACCTTTGAAGTCGTAACAAAGAAAGGCAAGCTCGGACTTTACAAGTCAAGCAGTATCAAAAGGAAAAACAAGGTCAAGACCATCAAGGAAAAAACGGTAAAGGTAGTTGCCGGAAGCGGAAAAGTAAAAAGCGGCAGAGAACTTGTTAAGGTTCTTTATGACAACCGCTATTACTGGGCTATAAGGAAAACCAGAACTAAAAAACAGCAGTTGAGGAGGAAAGGATAATGAAAGAGTATTTTTTGTTAGTATGCGGAATAGTAGGCGGAACAATATCCGCTTTGTTCGGTGGTTGGAATCACTTGCTTACAACGCTCCTAGTTGTTATGGGAGTTGATTTTATAACAGGGCTTGTAGTAGCAGGAGTGTTTAAAAAGAGCCAAAAGACACAGAATGGAGCGCTTGATAGTAATATTGGGTGGAAGGGTATCGCTAAAAAGGGTGTAACTCTCTTGATAGTTTTAATAGCTCACAGACTGGATTTAGCAATAGGCACAACAATAATTAGAGATGCAGTTGTAATAGCCTTTATTGTAAATGAGGTCATATCTATAACTGAAAATGCAGGGCTTATGGGAGTGCCTATTCCATCGCCTATTAAGAAAGCCATCGAGGTTCTGAAAGAAAAGGAAGAAAAGTAAAGTACATAAATGATATACTAAAAGCCCTCTGTACTTTTAAAGTGCAGAGGGCTTTTTTATAATGAAGATAGAAAACTTAAAATTTGCTTTTTATATTTTATTGCAGTACTATAGCAGTATATAAAATAGCAAAAGCACGATAAATAGGTGTTTATCGTGCTTTAAAATCTGGCTGGGGTAGAAGGATTCGAACCTTCGGAATGACGGAGTCAGAGTCCGTTGCCTTACCACTTGGCGATACCCCAAAATATTATTATAAAGATAGCATACTTCTCAGTATACATTCTTCATAAATGGTTGGGATAGGTGGATTCGAACCACCGGAATGACGGAGTCAAAGTCCGTTGCCTTACCGCTTGGCTATATCCCAAAATGTAGAACATCGTTTAGCAATTCAGTTTTTTAATTGTAACATATAGAAAAACTATTGTCAAGAGATTTAACAGAATATTAAATTTTTTTTGGTCAAAATTGATTCTTTTATTAGTTTAACCAACCGCTGCACAAACTATAACTTTTATTAAGCTACCCAAAACTACCGCCAGAGTAAGCTATGCAAAAAACAACGCCTGAACATACTATGTTCAGGCGTCGTTTTTCCCTTCTAGCCTTCTAGGGATATATTTAGGTTTTTTAGAAGAAAGCTTTTTAAACTGCCCTGTTTTGGTTTTGTATTTGCTCTTAATTTCTATCCCATGTGACGGCAGTGTTTACTCAATATAACGAAAACACTGCTTTCAGAAATTAATCAAAAAGCAGTGTTAGTCGTCCTTTTTATCACGAAGGTTCATAATAAAAAGCTATAAATTTTATAAGGAGAAATGAGAAAGTTTAGCAAAATTTAAATATATTTGTATGGTTTTATTCGGTTCTGGCTTTTGAGCTTTTACGCCTGATAATACTGATTGGACCATGATTTAATTCAAAATTGTATACATATCTCCTCATTGTGAATGTAACCTGATCATTAAATGTGTGTCCGTAATATTTGCATATGTATTTATATTTGTATAGTAGCTCAGAATCAACCTTTAATATCGCTTCTTTTATCTCTCTCTTTTTGTTTGCCATATACCTGCTCCTGTTTTCTTTAATTTTTTACAATATTTTGATAATTTGTATATTTTTCTATTATATAACAGTTATCTCTCAACATAATTAATTATATCATAAATGATCGAATATTGCAATTATTAAATACTACAAATGTAATACAAATTAATTGTATATTTTGCACAAATTTTATTGCATAATATAATTGAGGAGGGATATTGCATTATGTGGAAAATACAAAAAGGATATGATTCAATAAGCAAATCATTCCGGTTGCCTGAAGA
The DNA here is from genome assembly GCA_947631265.1 of uncultured Clostridia bacterium. Taxonomy (GTDB): domain Bacteria; phylum Bacillota; class Clostridia; order Oscillospirales; family Ruminococcaceae; genus UMGS1601. Next base: position 2,195 of record CANRKQ010000033.1, read on the forward strand.
ACTTGTGGAAAAGCTTGAAAATCTTGCATATAAAAATAAATTATCTCTTAACCAGTTAGTAATACAATGTTTAAATTTTGCAATATGCAACTTGGATAAAGAAAACGAAAATAATGAAAAATAGTAGCTAGAAAATATATGCTATAATATAAAAAGGGTGCCGTAGTAAGCGGCTCCCCTGTTATTGTTGTTGGACAACCGTAACCTTAAGAAGTTTGGCGGTTGTTCTTTTTATTTATGTAATAAAAAGCTTTACTTGTATATATTTTTGCTATAATAGTTTCAACAGATTTGAAGATACAGCATCTGATTTTTTCTATCATACCGCAGACTGCGAACACAGTCAGACAAATTAGAAGAATTTTTATAGGATACAACGGCGTACTGTAGAATGATTTATGATGCAACACTTCCAGCCAGTCGTTCCAGATTTTATCTCTGACAAGGAAATGCTCATGAATCATATAGACGCCAAGGTTGGCAGACGCGATAAAGTTGACAGTTTTGGATTTAAATTTTAAGTCTCTGAAGAACAACACCAGACACAATCCCTGCAAAACGACAAAAGGATTATTATTGACTGATGATATATCGGAGTAGCTATAAACGAACTTACAAAGCACGGCGTTGACAAAAGTGAGTGCGGCGAAGGCAAGAAGATATCTGAATTTGGCTTTATTGTTACAAGGAACGTGAAGTCTTAAATACCCACCAAGAACATACATATAAACAAATCCGTAAAGACTTTTACCGCCATAGACATCAAAAATATTATCAAGTCTTATAACATTGTGTGTTTGCTCAAGCTGAGCAAAAGATGTCCACAATGAAAACATAAAAAAAAGAATTACAACAAGGTGAGTATACTGTTTTTTAGAAAGAGCAGTCAAAGACTTATTAATAAACGGACTTAAAACCAGCACCAACAGATAGAGGGTCATAAAGTACCAGACTCTCGACAAAAAGGGAAAAAACATTCTTACTTTAGTAATATTACCTAGCTGCCACAAGCCAAGAATTTGCCCCAAGACAGGGATACTAAGAGAATAAAAAATCATAGGTAAATAGGTTTTGAGAAATTTACTTTTTAAATCTCGCAGGGTTTTATTTGAAGTGACTGAAAAGTACCCAAAGATCACAATATACACATACACAGGGCATCTTGATGACAGGAAGATCAAATAGTACAAAGCTTTATGCAAAGGAGAAAAATTATGTTTAGCCATAGAGCTATACTCACCGTAAAGGCAAACATGAAGAAAAACCACCTGCAACATCAACAAAATTCTTAGCAGTTCTATACCTGATTGTCTTACTTTAGAAGATTTTTGTATTTTCACAATAATCACCGACCTGCATAAATTAAATTGAAGCATACAATTTCAATACAAAATCGTTGATAAAATATGATACAGATAAATAATCAACAGCTTGTATTATGCATAATACAATATATGCAGGCATTAAGATAATAATAACTTAATAATGATTCAGTAAATTTTACAAACTTATAAAAAAATGCTTGACAAGGCATTAATAATATGATAAACTAATTAAGTTGTCTTTGATAAAAAATATTTTATTGGAAAACTAAATATTTTGGAGAGATACCGAAGTGGTCATAACGGAACGGTCTTGAAAACCGTCGTACCGTAAGGTACCGTGGGTTCGAATCCCACTCTCTCCGCCAGCAGGGGGTGACCCCTGCACTCATTGCCGCCTTTGGCAAATTAGCTGAAGGCGGTCATTTTTTTGTAACGGCGGGCTAATACATAGAAAAAAGCTAACATTGCCGCCGAAGCCTGTTCGCGTTTCACTTTTTGTGGAACGTGAATTTTTTTATATCTCGCGTTAGTAGTTACATCTTTTTTACTAGGTATTTACTAAAACACGAAACCGTCCTAAATTTTAGGGCGGTGTTTTTATCTCACAGGTATTTATACGATTTTAAAATACTTATTGCTTGTTCTTCTTGTGGTAAAGATGAGAATATGGGTATGCCTCTCAGAAAAAGCTGTCAGCACAGCCGTCGGTTGACATTGACTGGATTAATATGTTATACTTTAATTTAGTTATTAGTTATTAAATAAAGGAAGTAAGTTTATGGATAGAACAAATTCATTATACTTATTAAAGTACTATATTTTAGATGTGCGAGTCTGACTTTCATAAATTTAAAAATCAACAAAAACTTAGTAATGGTGAAAGGAATAGTTAAATGAAAAAAGAATTGGGAAAACTATACGAACCCCGCGAGGTTGAGGATAAGATATACAGATTCTGGGTGGATAATGATTGTTTTAGGGCAGAGGTTGACCCTAAGAAAAAGCCATATACTATTGTTATTCCGCCGCCAAATATAACAGGGCAGCTGCATATGGGACATGCTCTTGATGAAACATTGCAGGATATATTGATAAGGTACAAAAGAATGAGCGGATACTCAACGCTGTGGCTTCCGGGAACAGATCACGCTGCAATTGCTACTGAGGCTAAGATAGTCGAGGCAATGCGCAAAGAGGGTCTGACAAAAGAGGGCGTCGGCAGAGAGGCATTTATGAAACGCGCATGGGAGTGGAACGATAAGTTCGGCGGAAGAATTGTTGAGCAACTGAAAAAGCTGGGCTCGTCCTGCGACTGGTCGCGGCAGCGTTTTACAATGGACGAGGGCTGTTCAAAGGCAGTAAGAGAGGTTTTTGTAAATCTGTATGAAAAGGGACTTATCTACCGAGGCGAGCGAATTATAAACTGGTGTCCTAAGTGTCAGACATCTATTTCCGACGCCGAGGTCGAATACGAGGATCAGGCAGGGCATTTCTGGCATTTGCGCTATCCTTTATCAGACGGAACCGGCTATGTTGAGCTTGCAACTACACGTCCAGAGACGCTTTTGGGAGATACGGCAGTTGCTGTAAATCCTGATGATGAGAGATATAAGGAACTAGTTGGAAAGACTTTGATTTTACCTCTTGTAGAGCGAGAGATACCGATTATTGCCGATGATTACGTTGCAATGGATTTTGGTACGGGAGTGGTTAAAATCACACCTGCTCATGATCCTAACGATTTTGAGGTAGGTTTAAGGCACAATCTTCCGGTAATTAATGTACTGACAGACGACGCTAAAATAGTTGATGATTATGCAGATTATGCAGGTATGGACAGGTACGAGGCAAGAAAGAAAATCGTTGAAGATTTGGAAAAGGGCGGATTCTTGGTTAAGGTTGAAGAACACGACCACAATGTAGGTACTTGCTACCGCTGCGGAACAACTGTTGAGCCCAAGGTTTCAACTCAGTGGTTCGTTAAGATGAAACCTTTAGCTCAGCCTGCAATTGACGCAGTTAAAAACGGAGAAACAAAGTTTGTTCCCGAACGCTTTGATAAAATTTATTTTCATTGGCTCGAGGAAATTAAAGACTGGTGCATATCACGTCAGATTTGGTGGGGACATCAGATTCCTGCATATTACTGCGATTTCTGCGGAGAGATGGTCGTCTCAAAGGAAGAAGTAAAGGTATGTCCCGAGTGCGGAGGACCAATGCGTCAGGACGAGGACACGCTTGACACTTGGTTCAGTTCGGCATTGTGGCCCTTTTCAACACTCGGCTGGCCTGACGAAACAGAGGACTTAAAATACTTCTATCCTACTAACACTCTTGTTACAGGATATGATATTATATTCTTCTGGGTAGTAAGAATGATGTTCTCGGGAATCGAACATATGGGTAAGGCCCCTTTTAATACGGTGCTTATTCACGGACTGGTAAGAGATTCACAGGGAAGAAAGATGTCAAAATCTCTCGGAAACGGAATAGATCCTCTTGAGGTTATAAGTGAGCACGGCGCGGACGCATTAAGATTTATGCTTGCTACCGGTAACTCACCGGGTAACGATATGAGATATTCTGAGGAGAAGGTTCGTTCTTCTCGTAACTTTGCCAATAAGATATGGAATGCAGCAAGATTTATTATGATGAATCTCCCTAATGATTTCATGGCGGATTCTCTTCCTGAAAACCTGAATATTGAGGACAAGTGGATAGTTTCAAAGTTCAATAATCTTGCTAAAGAGGTCAATGAAAACCTTGAGCGTTTTGAGTTGGGCGTTGCAGTTGCAAAGCTTTACGATTTTATTTGGGATATTTACTGTGACTGGTACATTGAGCTTACAAAGCCGCGTATTATTTCAGGAGGAGATACCTGCAACACAGCACAGGCAGTTCTTGTTTGGGTAATGAAAGGAATGCTCAAATTACTACACCCGTTTATGCCGTTTATAACTGAAGAGATATGGCAGGCATTGGTCGGGGACGGAAGTATTATTATGAAGGAAACTTTCCCGACCTTCGACGAAAAGCTGTGCTATGAAAGGGAAGAATCAGATTTTGAGAAAATAATAAGCGCTATTAAGGGTATTCGCAATACAAGAAGTGAGATGAATGTGCCTCCTAAGGTTCAGGCTAAGCTTTATATTGAGACCGAGTATAAAGATGTTTTTGCATCAGGAGAGATGTTCTTTAAGCGTCTTGCGTCTGCAAGCGAGGTTGAGATAGCAGAGAAGTTTGATATTTCTGATTGTGTAACGGTTGTCACCGATTCTGCGAGAATTTTCATACCTCTTTCTGATATAGTTGACACAGAAAAAGAGCTTGCAAGGCTTGAAAAAGATAAGACGGCAACTCAGAAGGATATTGATTTTCTAAGCGGAAAGCTTAACAATCAAGGCTTTTTATCTAAAGCTCCCGAACAGCTTATTAATAAGGAAAAAGAAAAGCTAAAAAAAGCTGAGGAGAAAATGGCAAAGATTTTAGAGTCTATAAAAGCTCTTGAAAGCAGATAAGTTAAGTCCCCAATGTTTATGCATTGGGGATATTTTTGTCTTTATGCACAAAAATATATGTTATGGGAAAGAATAATTTTATATTTATATTTTTCTTAAACCCCTTGACAATAATGAAAATATGGGTATAATAATACTTAGCACTCATAGCAAAAGAGTGCTAACACTCAACTAATCCAAGTGATAAGTTTCAGGAGGTGACCGTTGTGGACGAACGAAAGCTTAAAATTCTTACCGCCGTGGTTGACGAATATATAGTGACCGGCGAGCCAGTGGGTTCTAAGGCTATGATGAAGTATATAAAGGCATCATCGGCGACAATAAGAAACGAAATGGCAGAGCTTGAGAAACAAGGTTATCTTGAACAGCCGCACACTTCTGCGGGAAGGGTCCCGACATATAAGGGATACAGATTTTATGTTGATAAGCTGATTGAAACTGATCCTCTCAGCAAGGAGGAAAAGGATTTGATTGAGTCAATGCTGCCAAGCGGAGAGGATCTAACCGAAGATGCGATAATACAGTCTGCAACTACTGCATTGGCAGAGCTTACAAAGTGCGCGACGGTTGTTGCAACAGAAACTCCTAAGTTTTCGATCATATCAAAGGTTGAGGTAATACCGACAGGAAAGCGTATGTATGTGCTGTTGCTTATTACGTCGTCGGGAAGTATAAAGAACAAGGTTTGCAGATTACAATTTGATCTAACAAACGAGCAGCTTGAATTCTTTTCAAACTTTCTCAGAGAGAATTTAGAGGGCGTTGAAATAGATAAGCTATCCGACGATATGATAAAAAAGCTCGAAGAGGCAATGGGAACATATATGATGACGCTATCGCCTCTTGTTGCAGAGATATATAAAATGTCAAAGGAAATAACGCAGAAGGAGATTTCCTTTAAAGGTGAAAAGAATTTACTTAAATGCGATGACTTTGATAAAAATGAAATAATAGAATTTTTAGATAATAAAAAAGAAATTGCAAGGCTGTTTGACAGCAGTTTTTCGGGACTTCACGTTATGTTTTCTCCTGAGGACGACGGTTTTGTTATTAATAATTCAAGCATAATAACATCGCAGTATCAAAAGGGAGGAAAGCCCGCAGGAACGATCGGTCTTATAGGTCCTATGAGAATTGATTATGCAAAGTTCATTCCATATCTTGAATACTTTACCAGCAGGATATCTGATATGATTTCTGAGAGTGATTATGATGAGGAAAATATTATGGATATAAGCGATGTTGACAACGCAGACAACGAAGGGTAGTGATGACTAATGGCTAACGAAAATGAGAAAGAATTAGAAGAAGTTTTAGAAGAAACCGAAAATACCGGCAAAGACGAATCGTCTGCTGAAGAAACGGTTGATAACACTAATGAACAACAAGAAGTCAAAGAAGAGCCTTCAGCCGAAGAGAAGTTGATCAAGGAATTAGACGAGCAAAAGGATAAATATATGCGTCTTGCCGCCGAGTATGATAATTTCAGAAAGCGTTCTGCTAAAGAGAGGCTTGACATTTCAGCTGCTACTGTGGGCGATACAATCAAAGAAATTCTTCCTGTGTTTGATAATTTTGAAAGGGCATTGAATACTGAGACTACCGATGAAAAGTATAAGTCGGGAGTGGAAATGATTTTCAATCAATTCGGTGAAACGCTAAAAAAACTTGGTGTTGAAATTATCGACCCATTGGGAGAAACCTTTGACCCTAATATAGCAAATGCAGTAAATCAGATCGAAGATGATAACCTTGGAGAAAATGAGGTTGCTCAGGTATTTCAGAAGGGTTATAAAATCGGAGACAAAATAATAAGATATGCAATGGTAGTGGTTGCAAATCCTTAGAGCAGTAAATTATTTCTCTGTTAAGCATATTATTGACAGAAACCTATACAAACAAAATTTATTAATATTGAAAGGAATTGATTAATTATGGGTAAAATTATAGGTATTGACTTAGGTACAACAAACTCATGTGTTGCAGTTATGGAGGGCGGCGAGGCCGTTGTAATCCCTAACAGCGAGGGCGCAAGAACAACTCCGTCAGTAGTAGGAGTATCAAAGACAGGCGACAGACTTATAGGACAGGTTGCAAAGAGACAGGCAGTAACAAATTTTGATAATACAGTTATTTCTATAAAGAGGCATATGGGTTCAGACTATAAAGCTAAAATGGGCGGAAAGGAATACACACCTCAGGAAATATCTGCTATGATTCTTCAAAAGCTAAAGGCTGACGCTGAATCTTATCTGGGTGAGAAAGTTACAGAGGCTGTTATAACAGTTCCTGCTTATTTCACCGACGCTCAGAGGCAGGCAACAAAAGACGCAGGTCAGATTGCCGGATTGAATGTCAAGAGAATTATAAACGAGCCTACTGCCGCTGCTTTGTCATACGGACTTGACAAAGAGGAAGATCAGAAGGTTATGGTATATGACTTGGGCGGCGGAACTTTTGACGTTTCAATTATTGAAATGGGCGAAGGCGTTACCGAGGTTTTAGCGACAGCAGGTAACAACCGTCTGGGCGGAGACGACTTTGACCAGAGAATAATAAATTGGATGGTAAGCGAGTTCAAGGCGTCGGAGGGTATTGACCTATCTAATGACAAAATGGCTATGCAAAGACTAAAGGAGGCTGCTGAAAAGGCTAAGATCGAGCTTTCGTCAACAGCTACAACATCTATCAGTCTTCCGTTTATCACAGCAGACGCTGCCGGTCCGAAGCATATGGAGCTGACTCTCTCTCAGGCCAAGTTCAACGAACTGACCTCTGATTTGGTAGAAAAAACTATGGGACCGGTTCGTCAGGCATTGTCTGATTCGGGACTTTCAGCAAGCGATCTTAATAAAGTGCTGATGGTTGGCGGTTCTTCAAGAATCCCTGCTGTTCAGGATGCCGTTCAGAAGTATATCGGCAAAGAGCCGTTTAAGGGAATAAATCCTGACGAGTGCGTTGCTTTGGGCGCAGCATATCAGGGAGGTGTTCTCGGAGGAGACGTTAAAGACGGACTTCTTCTTCTCGACGTAACTCCGCTGTCGCTCGGTCTTGAAACAATGGGCGGTGTTTGCACAAAGATCATCGAGAGAAACACAACGATCCCTACAAAGAAGTCACAGATTTTCTCAACAGCGGCTGACAACCAGTCTGCAGTTGATATAAATGTCCTTCAGGGCGAGAGAGAATTCGCTAAGGATAATAAACAGCTCGGTATGTTCCGCCTCGACGGTATTGCGCCTGCTCCAAGAGGAATTCCGCAGATCGAGGTAACCTTTGATATAGACGCTAACGGTATCGTTCACGTTTCAGCTAAGGATCTGGGAACAGGAAAAGAGCAGAATATCACGATAACTTCTTCAACGAATATGTCTAAGGAGGATATTGACAAGGCTGTTAAAGAGGCTGAGGCATTTGCCGCTGAGGACAAAAAGAAAAAAGACGAGGTTGACGCAAGAAATCAGGCAGATCAGATGGTATTTCAATGTGAAAAATCTCTGGGCGAGTTTGGCGATAAGATATCTGCTGATGAAAAGTCGTCCGTTCAGGCTAAGATCGATGCGTTGAAAGAGGCTTTAAAGGGTACAGATATTGAGGCTATCAAGTCTAAGCAAAAGGAGCTTGAAACAGAGTTCCAGGGAGTTGCAACAAAGGTTTATCAGCAGGCTGCAGCTCAGGCTCAGCAGGCGCAGGGCGCACAGGCAGGACCTGATATGGGCTCAGCAGGCGGTGGAGACGCAGCAAATAACGGCGACGACGTTATAGACGCAGAGTTTAGTGACGCTGAATAAAATTTGCAATACTGTAAAAGGGAGAACATTGTTCTCCCATTTTACATAGTAATGAAAGACGTTTTTAGTATCTTTCACTAAAAATTTAGAGTTTTGGCGAAAGGAATGGTCATATAAATGGCAGACAAAAGAGATTATTACGAGGTGCTTGGAGTATCAAAGGGCGCCTCTGATGATGAGCTTAAAAAAGCATACAGAAAACTTGCTAAACAATATCACCCGGATTTACATCCTGACGATAAAGAAGCGGAAGCTAAATTCAAAGAAATAAACGAAGCATATGAAATTCTCTCTGACAGTGATAAAAGAGCAAAGTATGACCAGTTCGGACACGCAGGAGTAGACCCCAGCTACGGCGGAGGCGCAGGAGCAGGAGGATTCGGGGGCTTTGGCGGCTTTGGAGATATGGGAGATATTTTCGATTCGATTTTCGGTTCGTTCGGCGGTGGACGTTCTTCTTCTAACCCAAATGCCCCCAGAAGAGGACAGGATATTCGTGCAAGCGTAACCATTGATTTTATGGAGGCGTGCAAGGGTAAGAAAATTGAAGTCAGAATGAACAGAATGGAGAGATGTCCTGAATGCGGCGGATCGGGTGCTAAACCCGGAACCTTTGCAAAAACCTGTCCCGATTGCGGAGGCCGCGGACAGGTAAATGTACAGCAGAGAACTCCCTTTGGCTCTATAACCTCAACGAGGGTTTGTTCGCGCTGTTCTGGTCAGGGTAAGATTATAGAATCGCCTTGTCCGCGATGTTCGGGACAGGGAAGGACAAGAACTTCTGCGAGAAGAGAGATCGAGATTCCTGCCGGCATAGATAACGGTCAGACGCTGCGCGTTGCAGGTGCGGGAGACGCAGGAATTAACGGAGGTCCTAACGGAGATTTGAACGTAACCGTTTCGGTAAGGCGTGACAGCGTTTTTGAGAGAGACGGCTTTGACGTTTGGACAGAGATCCCCCTGACCTTTGCACAGGTAACTCTCGGAGATGAGATTACCGTTCCTACAGTTGACGGAAAGGTCAGATATACTGTTCCTGCCGGAACGCAGACGGGAACTGTTTTCAGACTGAGGGGAAAGGGCATTAAAAAGCTTAACAGAAATGATAAGGGCGACCATTATGTAAGAGTCGTTGTAGAAACTCCAAAGGGCTTAAGCAAGGAAATGGTAAGAAAGCTGAATGAGTTTGATAATCTTTTGAGCGAAAGAAATTACGCAAAAAGACAAAGCTTTTTTTCAAAGCTAAAAGAAAGGCTGATATAATTAAATATAGATTTTCGCCTATCGGTAATGTGATGCCGATAGGCTTTTTGATTTGTTATGGATTTTTGTTTTTTCGTATTGCTTTTGCTTTATATATATGTTAATATAAATATTATTAATTTTGATAAAAACAGGAGAAATACTAATGATAGATCTTATTGATTTGAGCGGTGAATGGTCGTTTGAGCTTGATGAGAAAATGGAAGGAAAGACTCTTCCGTTTAGTGACAGCATTATGCTGCCTAACTCTACCTCAAACGCTAAAAAGGGAAGATATAATGAAAACCGTGAAACAGGCTTTTTAACGGATACTTACCCGTTTGAAGGGTGGGCATGGTTTTCAAGGGAAGTTGATTTTTCAAAGGCTGTAGGCAAAAATGCTTTTATATTCTTTGAACGAACAAGAGTTTCAACTCTGTTCATTGACGGCAAAGAGATAGGCAGCTTTGATTCTTTGGTTTCTCCGCACATTTACGACATTACCGACTTCATAAGCGAGGGTATACATACTGTTACCGTAAGAGTTTCAAATGTGGGTTACAAAACTGGCGGCGGACATTTGACTTCTGCTGATACGCAGACAAACTGGAACGGAATTATAGGCAGAATGGAGTGTCAAATTTTTGACAGAACTTATTTAAAAGATGTCTTTATTGAAAGCGATATACGTTCTAAAGCGTTACACATTAAAGCCGATGTTGTAGGTGAGAGTACGGGTACTGTATCTGTTTCAGCAGTTGGATTTGACGGACCTAAGGCTAAAAATAATCAGGTAATACCATCTTGCGAATATAATTACACAGACGGTAAGATAGACGTTGTATATAAAATGGGTGAAAGCGCTTATCTCTGGGACGAATACAGTCCTTATCTATACACTTTATCCGTTACCATTGGTAAAGATACATACAGCGCTATTGTCGGTCTGCGTGAGTTTAAAACTGACAGGGATAAGTTTACTGTAAACGGCAGAAAAACATTTCTGCGCGGAAAGCACGACGGAATGATTTTTCCTAAAACCGGCTTTATGCCTGCCGATGTTGACGATTGGCTTAAGGTTATGAGTATATCATCAGATTACGGAATGAACCACTATCGTTTTCATACCTGCTGTCCGCCCGAGGCTGCATTTACCGCTGCCGATATGCTTGGTATTTATATGGAGCCGGAGCTGCCCTTCTGGGGAACGATAGCTGCAAAGGGAGAGGACGGATATAACGAGACTGAGCAGGAGTTCCTTATTGACGAGGGTTTCAGAATGATGAAGACCTTTGGCAATCACCCGTCTTATTGTATGATGTCTCTTGGCAACGAGCTTTGGGGAAGTACCGAACGCTTAAACGAGATAATCGGCT
>CANRKQ010000034.1 GCA_947631265.1 uncultured Clostridia bacterium
AGGAGGCTTGCATAATTGCAGCATATCACTCAAGCGCTAAGAATTCCTCAAACGTGCCTGTGGATTATACCGAGATAAGGTATGTAAAAAAGCCTAACGGCGCAAAGCCGGGAATGGTAATTTTCACAAATTATCATACGGTTTATGTAACTCCGGATGAGGAGCTAGTTGAGAGGCTAAGAGTTAAATAGTTAAAGATAAAAATTTCAGTAAAGGAGAACGGTCGCTTCTATGAGGCTTGGATATGATTTTTTTAACAGAGATGTTCTTAAGGTAGCTCCGGAGCTTGTAGGGAAAACAATTGTGCATAAGCTTGACGGTGAGGAAAGGCGTCTGATGATTACCGAGACTGAGGCTTATAAGGGAACCGACGATACTGCCTGTCACGCTCATAAGGGTAAAACAGAAAGAACTAAAATTCTGTGGGAGAGCGCAGGAACTATTTATGTTTATATATGCTACGGCGTTCACTTTCTGATGAATATTGTAACAGGAGATGAGGGCGATCCTCAGGCGGTTTTAATTCGCGCCTGCGAGGGTAAATACAACGGTCCGGGAAAGCTGACAAAACAGTTGGGTATTGATATGAGTGCTAACAGAAAGAGAATTTATAATAACGACGCAATATGGATTGAGGACACAGGGGTTAAGGCGAGAATAAGGCGCGATAAGCGTGTAGGAATAGGATATGCAAGACAAAGAGATATAGACCGTCCTTGGCGGTATATTATGAAAATAAAGCCGGAAAAACCTGTCTCAAGGCAAAGAGTAAAACCAACGCAGAAAGCCAAATCAAAAAGCAAAAAAACCTAAGTAAGACATCGTTAAATTAAAAACAGGAGGAATGCTCACATAGGGCGTAATCGTATTATGAGATTATATAACTTTTTAACATTACAGCTTGGAAAGCTGATAGTAAAGGTTTTACAGCTTTTTCACAAGGGTGCGGGAAATCTTCCCGGACTTGTGCTGCTGGGGATAAACAAGAACATACTTGGATATTTCAAGGTGGATTGTCCTATAATTGCTGTTACGGGTACTAACGGAAAGACCTCTGTCACCAACTTTGTAAATCGCCTTTTCGAGCAGAGCGGAAAGAATATTATAACAAACAAGATGGGAAATAATCTTGATACTGGAATTGTTTCGCTGTTTTTAAAGCTGTGTTCTCCTACTGGGAAAATACACGCTGATTATCTTATACTTGAAATTGACGAATCTCATGTTCCTATTATATTTTCAAAGCTTAAGCTGGAAACTCTGGTAATTCTGAACTTTTTTAGAGACCAGCTTGATAGAAACGGCGAGGTCGAGACGCTTATTCTAAAGGTGAAGAGCTTTTTGGAAAAGTATCAGGGTAATGTTATATTAAACGCTGACGACCCTAATGTTGCCCGTCTGGGACAAGCCAATCCCGACAATAAAAATGTAAAGTATTTCAGCGTTGAAAAATATAAGTACGCTACGGATAAGATCCACGAGGTCGGCGAGGGAAAGTTTTGTCCTGTGTGCGGAAAGCCTCTTGAATATGAGTATTACCAATATTCGCATATAGGTAGGTTCAAATGTCCCGAATGTGAATTCGGAGATAATGATATTTATCTCAGGGTTGAGAATGTAGATCTTGAAAACCTCAGCTTTACAATTGACAACGCAGAGTATAATATAAATAATCAAAGCATTTATTATGTATACAATATGGCTGCTGTCTGCGCAGTTGCAAAGCTGTATAATATTGATAATGGTATTCTGAGAGATACCATTGACACATTTGAAGTAAACAACGGAAGAATGGAGAAATTCAGCATAGGAAAAAGCAACGCCGTTATAAACCTTGCAAAAAACCCTGTCGGTGCTAATATGACCATACGCGTTATGAATGAAACTAATTGTGAAAAAGAGCTTATGTTTGTTCTGAATGATAATCTTGCCGACGGATATGACGTTTCGTGGATTTGGGATATTAACTTTGAAGTATTCAAGGACGTTACGAGAGTTATAACCAGCGGAAGGCGTGCTTATGATATTGCGATAAGAATTAAGACAAGCGGATATGACGCATCAAAAATCGAGGTATATCCCGAGCTTGACGAGGCGGTTGAAAATCTGTTTTCAACTGAGGGAGAGAAGTTTATAATAGCGAATTACACCTCGGTGCAGCCTACAAGGGCTGCTGTAATAAACTATATAGATAAAAACCAAAGGGAAGAAAAATTATGAGAGAGATAAGAATATTGCATATGTACTCTGATATGCTTGACCTTTACGGTGACAATGGAAACATTGAGGTATTGAGTTACCGTGCAAAGGCGAGAGGTATTGAAACAGTTGTTGAGCATCACAGCGTAGGCACCAAGGACACAGATTTTTTAAAATATGATTTGATATATCTAGGCGGAGGGGCAGATTACGAGCAGCAGCTTTTAGCAAATGATTTACAAAGCTGTCATGATGAGATAATAAAAGCATATGATAACGGCACATTCTTTTTGCTTATCTGCGGAGGTTATCAGCTTATGGGCGAGTATTACAAGGATTCCAATGATGAAGTAATAAAAGGCTTGGGAATGTTCCCCTATCATACTGTTGCCTCTGTGAACAAAAACAAAAGATGTATAGGAAACATAATAATAGAGGCAGAGCTTAACGGAGAGAAGTCAAAGATAATAGGCTTTGAAAATCACGGCGGTCAGACATCACGAACAGATAAGACGTTCGGCAGAGTGATTTTTGGCAACGGAAACCGCTTTGAGAGTGACGATGAGGGATACTTTGATAAAAATGTCATAGCAACATATCTGCACGGACCTTTACTTTCCAAGAACCCTGAGCTTGCCGATTATATAATAAAATACTGCGCCGAGCGCGGCGGAGATACGATTGAAATGAATCCTCTTGACGATACGCTTGAGCAAAAGGCTAGAGAAATATTGTTCGGACGGCTGATAGGCTGATAAATAATTTGAAGTAAGAATATGAATATATTTATGTAAAAACAAGAGCTCACACAGTTTATGTATGAACTCTTGTTACACTAAATATTGAGGAAGTTTATAAGCATAAATTATTTTAGCTGAGTTTTGTGTTTTTTTGCATAGCATATGCAAAAAAGCACAAAACGTCGTGACTTGGTATGTTATTAATCAAACATACATTTATCAGTTGCCTTTATTATCAGCTGTCTTTATGACATATTTCAGAACTCGGACAGCCTGAACAGCCGCATCCGCAGGAGCAGGATTTTCCAGCCCTTTTATTTTTTCTGATTCCAATAATGATGAGTACGACTATACAAAGCAATATCAGACTGATTATTATTGTGGATATGTTATCTTTTATAAAATCAATCATTTTGACCACCATTCCTATGTATTTCAAAAGCATAACTTGTTAAAGTCTTGACGAGCTGTTTTAAGCTCTCTGCCGTAATTACTATTTTAAGGTTCTAAGAGCGAGCCGGTTTAAGCTTTATCTGTTGCAATTAATATTATTATTGTTGTGGAAAAAGCTAATCAAATGTAAATTTAATTTAAGCCTTGACTTTTGTCTTTATCGTAAGCTTATCGGCTGCCTTGTATGGTTTAAACAGCATATAGATAATGAATACCGCAACCGCAATTGCAAATATAAGTCCTATAATGTTTAGACTGCCTGCAAATACACTTCCTATTTGGTAAATCATAAGAGAAACCGCATAAGCGAATACGCATTGATAAGCTATAGCAAATGCTGTCCACTTGGGGCTGTTCATTTCTCTTCTGATAGCTCCGATTGCCGCAAAGCAAGGCGCGCAGAGAAGATTAAACGCTAAGAATGCATATCCTGCAAGACGTGTCATACCTTCAAAGTCGAGAACTCCGAATACTCCGACGACTTCTTCTTTAGCAACAAGACCCATAATGGTTGCGATCGTTGCTTTTATGTTACCAAAGCCGAGAGGTGAGAATATCCAGCAGATAGCATTGCCGATAGTTCCTAATATACTGTCCTCAAGCTGCATATCTGCGCTGAATGTGAAAACTCCGTCTACAACGCCAAAGCAAGAACCCGCCCAGATGATGATCGAGGAAAGAAGAATAATAGTTCCTGCTCTTTTGATAAACGACCAGCCGCGCTCCCACATTGAGCGAAGAATGTTGCCGACTGTGGGTAAGTGGTATGCAGGTAGCTCCATTACAAACGGCGCGGGGTCTCCAGCGAATATCTTTGTTTTCTTCAGCATAATTCCGGATATAATTATTGCTGCAATCCCGAGGAAGTATGCGCTGGGCGCAACCCACCATGTACCGTCAAATAGTGCAGCAGCTATAAGTGCGATAATCGGCAGCTTAGCTCCGCATGGAATAAATGTTGTAGTCATAATAGTCATTCGGCGGTCTCTCTCGTTTTCAATAGTACGTGACGCCATTACTCCCGGAACTCCGCAGCCGGAACCTATAAGCATTGGAATGAAGGACTTTCCTGATAAGCCGAACTTTCGGAAGATCCTGTCCATAATAAATGCAATTCTCGCCATGTATCCGCATGCCTCCAAGAATGCAAGAAAGATAAACAGTACAAGCATCTGAGGTACAAAGCCGAGTACTGCTCCTACGCCGCCGACAATACCCTCAAGTATCAATCCCTGCAGCCAGTCTGCACAGTTTATAGCGGTAAGTCCGTTTTCTACTAAAACAGGTATTCCCGGAACCCATACGCCGTAATCGGCAGGGTCTGGCATATCTGTAAACTCGCCATCTTCGTCTAAAGGCAGCATAGAGGTTAAATCGAAAAATCCGTTCTCTTTTACTGCAAGCTCTTCACCGTATGAGCCGTAAGCCTCCTCAAATGCACCGAAGTCTTTGTCTTTGATTGCAGCTAAAAGCTCGTCTGCTCCTGTGATGCCCGCCTCATTTGCACCTCTAACAGTACTTTCAATCTCGGGAAGAAATATCTCATCTTCAGCATATTTGTCTACAGCGTCGTCGTAATCGCTAGAGCCTATGCCGAATAAATGCCAACCATCACCGAATAAACCGTCGTTAGCCCAGTCAGTAGCCCATGTGCCAACGGTGGTTACTGAAATATAGTATACGATTACCATAACTATCGCGAAAATAGGAAGCGCCAACCAGCGGTTTGTTACTACCTTGTCTATCTTGTCGGTAACGGTAAGCTTTCCTTTGTTTCTCTTTGTGTAGCAGTTTCCGATAATTGAGGCTATGTATGTGTATCTTTCGCTTGTTATGATGCTCTCAGAATCATCGTCTAGCTCGTTTTCGCAGTTGTTAATGTCCTCCTCTATATGCGAAAGAATATGACTGTCTAGATTAAGCCTCTCTATAACCTTGTCGTCGCGCTCGAAAAGTTTGATTGCAAGAAATCTTTGTTTGTATTCCGGCATATCGTGAAGAACTGCCTCTTCAATGTGAGCCAATGCGTGTTCTACGCTGCCGTCGAAGCTGTGCTGTGCAACCATTCTTTTTCCGCTTTTTGCAGCTCTGATTGCCTCTTCAATAAGTTTGTCTATTCCCTCACCCTTAAGCGCGGAGATCTCTGTAACTTCGCAGCCAAGCTCTTTTGAAAGCTTGTTTGTGTCAAGCTTGTCGCCGCTTTTCCTTACTATATCCATCATATTAACAGCAACCACAACCGGTATTCCAAGCTCAACAAGCTGTGTAGTAAGATATAGGTTTCTCTCTAGGTTCGAGCCGTCTATAATATTGATGATTGCGTCCGGTCTTTCGTCTAACAGAAAATTACGCGAAACGACCTCCTCAAGAGTGTACGGCGACAGCGAATAAATTCCCGGAAGGTCTACAAGTACGACCTCGTCATTTTTTGAGCTGTGTCCCTTGATTTTTCCTTCCTTTTTCTCTACTGTAACTCCGGGCCAGTTCCCGACAAACTGATTAGATCCTGTCAAAGCATTGAACAGGGTCGTTTTACCGCTGTTTGGGTTTCCCGCAAGCGCTATTTTGATACTCATATTTATCCTCCATTCCTTATATAAGGTTTTATTCCTCATTTCTGTATCTGTATATTGCGTTAGATATAGCTAACTAGTATGCGCAATTATAGGCTCTTATTCGACCTCTATCATTTCTGCGTCGGCCTTTCTTATAGATAGCTCATATCCTCTTACTGTTATTTCTACAGGATCCCCAAGAGGAGCTACCTTCCTTATATGTACTTCTACGCCCTTCGTAATCCCCATATCCATAATTCTGCGTTTAACAGCACCTTCACCGTGAAGCCGCTTTACCTTGACAGTTTGACCTATAACAGCGTCTTTTAGTGTTTGCATTTAAATCTCTCCTTTTTCTTTTTAGTAATATATATGTAAAAAATTATGCGACTATAATCTTATTAGCCATTTCACGGCTTATCGCAACTCGTGTGTTTTTGACATTTACTATTAGATTTCCTCCGTTATCGGAAACAATTGTTATTTCTCCGCCCTCGACAAAGCCTAAACTGCCTAAAAAGCGCTTTGTTTCGTCTTTTCCTTTGATTTTTTTGATTGATATTTTTTTACCGACGTTTGCAAAGGTTAAAGGTATCATAATTCATCTTTCTTTCTGTAGCTATGTATTCGTTAGGTTTGATTTTGCTGTCTGCTAAATATTAGTTAGCGAAAACTAACTAATAGAAATCATATCACTTTCATTTTCTTTTGTCAATCTATGCTTATTAAGTTTGTAGTTTTTCACAAAAACAAGTTAGCTAAAGGCAACTAAATTTGGTGAAAATAAAAAACCGCACACTTTATTTTGTGTGCGGTTCGGCGCGCAAGTTGATATATAGTCAATACTCTCTGCGCACCTTAAGGAGTGATATACAATGAGAAGTAAAAAACTTCGTCTATAGCCTATTTGTACATATTAAATCTGATATATCTTCAACACAATCCAGACATATAAATCCTCTGCGATATTCTAACAAGTCATTGTCTGATCCGCATATTATACATTTTCTCTCGTATTTATTTAAAAGAATAGTATTACCCTCTTTAGTAATATCAATGAAATCTCCATATTGTATATTTAATAATTTTCTAAGTTCAGACGGGATAGTGATTTTACCGTGTTTATCAATTTTTCTTACAATGCCTGATGATCTCATTAGGAACCCTCCTTTTATTTTAACTCTTTTAATTTTCTACTTATTTTTTAAACTTCTTTACTTATAATACCATTATAACATTCGTTTGAATGTAAGTCAAGCTAATTTATCTAATTTTGTATTAATATTTTTAGTATAAAAAGTTAAAGGAGCACTTATGTACTATTATCAAAGGTTAAGGGATATGAGAGAAGATAGTGACCTATCGCAATCTCAAGTAGCAGAATTACTTGGAATATCTCAACAGCAATATCATCTCTATGAAAGCGGTAAACGTGAAATACCTGCACATTTGCTTAAAAAATTGGCGAATTATTATAAGGTATCTACAGACTACTTATTAGGAATTAAATTGCATAAATAAATTTAGCCTTGCACTAAAATAATTCAAAAATATTGCAAATTAAAGAATTATGTAAAAAAGAACAACCGCACCTTAAATCACGGTTGTTCTTTTTTAATTATTCATATGTTCCGGGGCTTGATGTTGCGAAATACAAATTTTTATGTTAAAATAATCGAAGTAAAGATAAAATAAATTTGCTGTTCTGATTTAAAGGAAGGTATAGATATGATAATACAAACTGATAAAAGGGTAATTCTGGCGTCTGCGTCGCCGAGGAGAAAAACGCTGATAAAATGTCTGTTTAAGGATTATGAGATAATACCGTCAAGCATTGATGAAGACGACTATAAAATGCTTTCCCCGCTTGAGATGCCTGAATTTCTGGCAATTCAGAAAGCAAAGGATATAGCAAAAGCTTATTCTGAGGCAATTGTTATAGGCTGCGACACATCGGTAGTGCTTGGCGAAAGGGTTCTGGGAAAGCCTAAGGATCAGACACAGGCAAGGAATATGCTAGCATTGTTATCCGGCAAAACCCACAAGGTAATAACGGGCGTATGCATTATATGCGGAGATAATTCGATGTCATTTTCAGTATCAACTGACGTTACATTTTACGAGCTTGACGATGAGGAAATAGATGAATATGTTCAGTCGGGAGAGCCTTACGACAAGGCGGGCGGATATGGTATTCAGGGGCTTGGTTCGGTATTTGTAAAAGAAATTTCCGGAGATTTTTATAATGTAGTCGGGCTACCCGTATCAAGGCTTTACAGAGAGATGATTGAATTTTTAAATCTAATCGGCGGATAGGGTAAAAAATTAATCAAAGATATTTTTGAGATTTTTCTCGTTTTGGAATTCGTATATATGAAGGGTATTTTTCTGGTCTAAAGTGGCAAGGAAAATATCCTTAACTTTTTTTCCTCTTGCGGAAAGCTCTTTATTGAGCCATGTTTCGTCAACTCCGCAGTATTTGAGGTTCTGTTTCATAATTTTGCCGTCAATAATTATGTTAATGTTAAGATACTCGGGCTTAGGCATTGGCTCAAGCTTTAGATCGCCTGCCGTTACGGGGCGGTATTCAGAGCATGGGAAAAAGCTTATCTCGCCGTTATTTTCCATAATTGCGTAATTTATCTGAGAAATATCAAAATAACCGTTTGTTCTTGCTTTCGTCAAAAGGTCGTTGATATCGAGCTTTGATTTTTTGAGATTCTGGTTATATATTTTGCCGTTTTCGATGAGAATCAGTGTTCTGCCCGAGAAGAAACGGCGGCACTTTATTGACTTTATTGTGAGTACTGAAAACAAAAATACGACAAGACCGTAAACTATCATTGCAATAATAGCAGTTATTACCTCGTCTGCCTGACGAGAAATGGAAAGCTCGGCGGCAATTGAGCCTATGGTTATTCCGTTTATATAGTCAAACATATTCAGCTCGGAAATCTGTTTATTACCCAAGAGCTTTGAGATCAAGAACATTATTAATATAGAAAGCAGGGACGCTCCTATTACTTTTATAACCAACATAAAAATCATCCTTTTAAATTATATTTTAAATAAGATACAAGTATATATGTTAGTATTTTCACAGCGCTGAAAAATTATTCAATCAGATTGCTCAGATTGCTTGACAAAACGAAATTATGTGTTATAATATAAAATGATAATTGCATAAAGGCAAACAAATTGTCTTTGCAGGTCACCCCTAGTTTGATATAAGAAACACCGCAGCTATTAAGGCGCAGCGGTGTTTCTTATTTTATGCATAAAGGAATGTATACAGAATAGATACAAGTCGGATACACAGGATTTGCAATATAAAAGGATATCTGTTATAATTAAAAAGTTATGCGAATTATAAATCATGTAAAATATTCGGAGGAGAAAAAAGGAATGTTAAGAGAGGATTTAAGAAATATAGCAATTATTGCACACGTAGACCACGGTAAGACAACGCTTGTTGACGAGATGCTCAAACAAAGCGGTACATTCAGAGAGAATCAGGTAGTCAACGAGAGGGTTATGGACAATAACGATATAGAGAGAGAGCGTGGAATTACAATACTAGCAAAGAACACATCTGTTGTTTATAAAGGCGTAAAGATAAATATTATAGACACTCCCGGACACGCTGATTTTGGCGGAGAGGTTGAGCGAGTTCTAAAAATGGTTGACGGAGTAATTCTGCTTGTTGACGCGGCGGAGGGAACAATGCCACAGACGAGGTTTGTTTTGCAGAAATCGCTTGAATTAGGACACAAGGTCATAGTAGTAGTCAATAAGATAGACAGACCTGATTCTAGGTTGGGCGAGGTTGAGGACGAGGTTTTAGAGCTTTTGATGGATCTTGATGCTACCGATGAACAGCTTGACAGTCCGTTTTTATACTGTTCGGGCAGAGACGGAACCGCATCATACACAGCGGATAAGGTAGGAACGGATCTTATACCGCTATTTGACACTATACTGAATTACATTCCTGCGCCAAAGGGCGATGACAACGGAAGTTTACAGATGCTTGTATCGTCGATCGACTATAACGACTATGTGGGAAGAATAGCTATCGGACGTATCGAGCGAGGTGAGATAAAGGTCAATCAGGACGTTTCGGTCGGGGATTATCACGAAACAAAGAAGGAATACAGAGGAAAGATAGTTTCCCTGTATCAGATCGAGGGTCTTAACCGAGTTGCCTGCGAAAGCGCTAAGGCGGGAGATATCGTCTGCATAAGCGGTATTGAGAATATCTATATCGGCGATACGATTTGCGAGTTCGGAAAATTTGAGCCTATACCTTTTGTAAAGATATCAGAGCCTACTGTTGAGATGACCTTCTCGGTAAACAACAGCCCGTTTGCAGGCAGAGAGGGCAAGTATGTTACCTCACGCCAGCTTAGAGACAGGCTTTTTAAAGAGCTTTTGAGAGATGTATCTCTTCGTGTTTCTGACGGGGAAACAACCGACAGTTTCAGGGTCGCTGGGCGTGGAGAAATGCACCTTTCTATTCTTATTGAAAATATGCGCCGCGAGGGGTATGAGCTTTCTGTTTCAACGCCGAGGGTTCTGTTCAAGGAGGTCGGCGGAAAGCTAAACGAGCCTATAGAGCGTCTTGTTGTAGATGTTCCTGCTGATAATGTAGGAGCAGTTATGGAAAAGCTGGGTGCAAGAAAGGGCGAGTTACAGGAGATGACTCCTGTAGGCAGCAGAATGAAATTTGAGTTTTTGATTCCTGCGCGGGGGCTTTTCGGTTATAAGAGCGAGTTCTTGACCGACACTAAGGGTGAGGGCATAATGAGCTCTGTATTCGCTGAATACCAGCCGTATAAGGGCGACATTTCGAGAAGAAACACAGGCTCGCTTGTAGCCTTTGAGGCAGGTACTGCCGTAGGCTACGGACTTTTCAACGCTCAGGAAAGAGGAGAGCTGTTTATAACTCCGGGAACGGAGGTTTACGAGGGAATGGTTGTAGGAGCATCTCCTAAGTCTGATGATTTGGTTGTCAATGTATGCAAGAAAAAGCATCTTACAAACACCCGTGCAAGCGGCAGCGACGACGCGCTAAGACTTATTCCTCCCAGAATACTTTCTCTTGAGGATTGTCTTGAGTTCCTAGCGGACGACGAGCTTTTGGAGGTAACACCCGAAAGCCTCAGAATAAGAAAGAGAACGCTTAACAACAGTCTAAGGGCTAAAGAAAGAGCTAAGGCAACGTAACGTTGCATCCTCTGCCGCCTTTGGAGATTTTGCATAATGTGATACTTTTGCACAACGGCGAGCTGGTACTTTTTACAAAAAACAAACGCGAGATACAAACGTGTGTAGTTTACAAAGTGTATTACGCGAACCGGATACCACTCACTGTTGGCAGGTTCGCCGGGTTGAATTTTTATTGCGTTTATGGTAAAATAAATATGTATATCATAATGAATGGATGAATGAACCTTTATGAAAAAAGAATTTATAAGAAATTTTTGCATTATTGCACATATAGATCACGGAAAATCAACCCTTGCCGACAGGATTCTTGAGCTTACTTCATCGGTCGAGCTTAGAGATATGGAGGAGCAGCTGCTTGATAATATGGATATTGAACGCGAACGCGGAATTACCATAAAGGCAAGAGCAGTCAGACTTAACTATAAAGCAAAAGATGGGCAAACTTACGTTTTTAATCTGATAGATACACCAGGTCATGTTGACTTTAACTATGAGGTTTCACGTTCGCTTGCGGCTTGCGAGGGAGCAATATTGGTTGTTGACGCCTCTCAGGGAATAGAGGCGCAAACGCTTGCAAACACCTATCTTGCAATTGAACACGATCTTGAGGTCTTGCCGGTGGTGAATAAAATAGACCTGCCCAGCGCTGACCCGCAGAGTGCCTGCGAGGAGATTGAAAATGTAATAGGTATACCTGCACTTGACGCGCCGAGAATTTCGGCTAAAATGGGAATAAATATCGAGGAGGTTCTGGAAAGAGTTATTACAGACATTCCTGCGCCTAAGGGTGAGGATAATGCTCCTTTAAAGGCTCTGATATTTGACAGCTACTACGACCAGTATAAGGGTGTAATCATATTTGTAAGAGTAAATGAAGGAACGCTTAAAGTCGGCGAAACTATCAGACTTTTTGCAACGGGGGCTGAGTTTCAGACCGTTGAGATAGGCTATATGGGCGCGACAAGTTTAGTACCCTCGGGCGAGCTTAAATCAGGCGAGGTAGGATATATAGCAGCGTCAATTAAGGACATAGGCGATACCCGTGTGGGCGATACTGTAACGTCTGTCGAGCACCCATGCGCAGAGCCGCTGGAGGGATATAAAAAGGTCAACCCTATGGTTTACTCGGGAATTTACCCCACAGACGGGGCGAAATATCCCGACCTTCGGGACGCTTTGGAAAAGCTCAGACTTAACGACGCGTCTTTGTCGTTTGAGCCTGAAACGTCGATTGCTTTGGGCTTTGGATTCAGGTGCGGATTTCTGGGGCTTCTGCATATGGAGATAATTGCAGAACGCTTGGAGCGAGAGTATAATCTTGATTTGATTACAACTGCACCTTCTGTTATCTATAAGGTGACAATGACAAACGGAGAGGTGCATTATATCGACAACCCAACCAATTATCCCGACCCGGGGCTTATTGCCTCGGCAGAAGAGCCTGTTGTAAGTTCAAATATTCTTGTACCAAGCGAGTTTGTCGGAAATATTATGGAGCTTTGCCAAGACAGACGCGGCACGTTCAAGGATATGAAATATATAGACGAAACCAGAGTGGAGCTGCATTACGAGCTGCCTCTGAATGAGATAGTTTATGACTTCTTTGACGCGTTGAAGTCCCGCACAAGGGGGTATGCGTCATTCGACTACGAGATGAAGGGCTATCAGGTGAGCAAGCTTGTTAAGCTGGATATTCTCTTAAACGGCGAAGTTGTAGACGCGCTTTCGTTTATTGTGCATACTGATAAGGCGTATGCAAGAGGCAGACGCATATGCGAAAAGCTAAAGGAAACTATTCCGCGTCAGTTGTTTGAAGTTCCCATTCAGGCGGCGATAGGCGGAAAGATCATCGCAAGGGAAACCGTCAAGGCTATGAGAAAAGACGTTCTGGCTAAGTGCTACGGTGGAGATATTACCAGAAAGAAAAAGCTGCTTGAAAAGCAAAAGGAAGGTAAAAAGAAAATGCGCCAGCTGGGCTCGGTAGAAGTTCCTCAGGAGGCGTTTATGAGCGTTTTGAAGTTGGATGAGTAAACTGAACTTGCATTATATTTTGAAAGGATAATCACAACTGTATGACTAATATTCAAAAAGCAATGAAATATGCGCTGATTTACGGTTTTGTGGGTGCGGCGG
>CANRKQ010000035.1 GCA_947631265.1 uncultured Clostridia bacterium
AATGCGTCTGCGGTCTTAATGTAAGCTCTGAATAAATTTTTCATAAATTTTATGTCCTTTCTATAAAGTCGATTATTTTATTAATTTTGCCCATAGAAGAACAAATGTTCTTTACAATACTTATGATAAATCCCAAACTAAAATTTGTCAATACTTTTTGTAAAAAATTTTTTTCATTTCGTTTTTAGAGAACTTTTTTGGACTGTTATAAAGTTTGCCATTGATTTTTTTTGTAAGATATGCTAAAATATATTACATTATTTATAATTTGAAAGGAACAAGCGATGAAAAAGGAAAAGCTTGACAGAATATCAGAGCTTTACAGGCTGTCAAGGCAGAGGAGTCTGATGCCCGGGGAATTGGCAGAGCAGAAAAAACTGAGAGACGAGTATCGTCAGGGATATGTAAAAAATCTCACCCAGCAGCTTGAGCATACTGAACTGCTGCGTCCTGACGGAACAAAGGTAAGGGTTTCAGATCTGAAGAAGAAAAATAATGGGGATATAGCTAAAAGTTAGCTTTTGTTTTTATTATTAAAAAGTTTAATTGATTTCGAGTTTAATTGATTTCGGGAAGTATGAGGTATGAGATTTAATGGAAAGAAACTTTAATCTTATTTCAAACGGCGGGTTTTCACGTCAGAAACTAAAGCTTTTGATATTGGAGAAAATTCTGCTAAATGAGACAGACGAGACGCACTCTTTGACCGGAAAGGAGCTTATATCAAAGCTTGATGCATACGGTATAAAGGCAGAGAGAAAAACTATATATGATGATATAACCTCATTGCAGGAGAGCGGTCTTGATATATTGGCAGAGAAAAGGGGACACGCAAACGCTTACTATGTTGCCTCGAGAACTTTTCAGGACGAGGAGCTTTATGTGCTGGCAGACGCCGTATCATCGTCAGTTTTTCTTACAAAAAAGAAGTCTGACGCGCTTATAAAAAAGCTGCAGACTCTTACTTCAAAATACAAGGCTCAGGGGCTGAGAAGAAACGTATATATTGCAAACCGTACCAAAACCTTCAATGAGCGCATTTATTACAATATAAATACAATTCACGAGGCTATATTTTCAAACTTTCAGATTGAGTTTAAATACTACGAATACAGTATTGACAAAAAGGCTCAATTCAGGCATGGAGGAGAGCTATACAGCGTTTCTCCTTATCAGCTAATATGGGAAAATGACAGATACTATCTTATATGCTATTGCAACAAGCACAAAAGGCTTTGCAGATACAGAGTCGACAGAATTTCTGAAGTGAGGATCTGCGCGGATAAAAGGCGTTCTCTGACTGTTGACGAGAACGAGATAGTAAAAAGTCTTAGGGCTACATATGATATGTACGGCGGTGAGATGGAAAGCGTAGAGCTTGAGTTTGATAATTCTCTTATTAATGTTGTTATAGACAGATTCGGAAGTAATATTCTTATTAACAAGAAGTACAAGAACAGATTCAGCATAAATGTCGAGGTAGAAATAAGTCCGACCTTTTGGGGTTGGCTGTTTACTTTCGGGACGAACGCCAGAGTTTTAGGACCTGAAAATATAGTTAATGAAGCGAGAGATAGATTACGGGAAATATCTGATTGCTATAAATAATAATAAAGCAGCAGTTAGACTTTTTAGGGAGATGATCGAGATTGGTCAACAGTTATTCGGATAAGATTGAACTTTTTCAAAAAATGATAGATGAAAGCAAATCTATAGTTTTCTTCGGGGGAGCGGGAGTGTCAACCGAAAGCGGTATACCCGACTTCAGGAGCGTTGACGGCTTATATAATCAGAAGTACGATTATCCGCCTGAGGAAATGCTATCTCATACCTTTTATGTAAAAAAGCCCGAAGAGTTTTTTAAATTCTACAAGGATAAAATGCTGGCTCTTGATATAAAGCCGAATAAGGCGCATAAAAAATTAGCCGAGCTTGAAGACAAGGGTAAGCTGTCATGTGTTGTCACGCAGAATATTGACGGACTACATCAGGCGGCAGGCAGTAAAAAGGTTTATGAACTTCACGGCTCGGTGCACAGAAACTATTGTGAGCAGTGCAGTAAGTTTTTTGACGCTCTATATATAAAGAACAGCACAGGTTTTCCTGTATGTGATGAGTGCGGCGGCAGAGTAAAACCGGACGTAGTTTTGTATGAGGAGGGGTTAGACAACAATATTGTCGCCGGGGCAATCAACCAAATAGAGAGAGCGGATATGCTGATTATCGGAGGAACATCTCTTGTGGTTTATCCGGCAGCCTCTTTAGTCAGGTATTTCAGAGGTAAACATTTTGTACTTATCAATAGGGATAAGACGGATATGGACAGCAGCGCTGATCTGGTTATTAATGAAAAAATCGGTGAAACACTAAGTCAGATAAAGGTATAGATATATTTAATTTAATGACAGGAGAAAAATGTATGAAAATTATGGCTGTTGATTACGGCGACGCAAGAACAGGTCTTGCTGTTTGTGACAGAACAGAATTTCTTGCGTCACCCATAGGCACAATAGAAGAACGAAACTTTAACGCGCTGGTTGCAAAGGTCGCGCATATGTCCAGGGAATACGAGGTAGGAGAAATTGTTGTTGGTCTTCCGCTGAATATGAACGGCAGCTTTGGTCCGAGAGCTGAAAAATGCAGGCAGTTTGCCGACGCTCTAAATGAAATGGTGGAGATACCCGTCAATATGTGGGACGAGCGTTCAACGACTGTGTCGGCGCATAATTTTTTAAACGAGACCAATACCAGAGGTAAAAAAAGAAAAGAGGTTATTGATCAGGTGGCTGCGACTATTATTCTTGAGAGCTATCTGGACTTTCGGAGAAAGAGCAAAGAAAATGAAAAAAATAATGCATAGCATTTATTTTATTTATGCTGTGCATTACTTTTTTTATCTGTTTTTTTAATAAGCTCCCTTATGCCGATTATTATTATAAATACTGAAAATATTTTTGAAAGAATATCAGAGCCAAGCATACTTGCAATAACGCTGAATAACAACGCGGAGATTGTTCCGGTTATAATTGACGGGATTATTTTTTTCCAGATAATAAGCTTTGATTTTGTGTGAAGTATTATAGAAATTACAGCTATAGGAATAAAAAAGATAAGGTTTATTCCCTGAGCCTCAAGCTGTCCCATTCCTGCGAAAATCGCCAGATATATTATAAGCACCATTCCGCCGCCAAGCCCGAGAGATGCAACAAATCCGCTCAGAAAGGAAACAACGGCAATAACAAAAATACTCATAGCATTAACATCCTGATTCCTGAAATGATTAGAATTACTCCGAATATTTTTTTCAAAAGCTTGTTGGAAATTCTTTTTAAAAGCCAGCTGCCGACAATTGCGCCTAAAAGCCCTAAGGGAATAAATTTCAAAGCAAGAGGATAGTTTATGTGTCCCTTGACTGAATAAATTATCGTGCTGATTACTGAAAGAGGCAGGGTAATAGCTATTGACGATGCGTGAGCCTTTTTTGCCTCAAGGTTTGTGTTCTCAAGCAGCGGAACGCTTAACATTCCGCCTCCTGAACCGAAAAGTCCGTTGGCTATACCCGTCACACCGCCTACAAGGTAATAGTATGATTTACTGTGTATTAATTTTTTAAGCTTATTTTTAATATTCATAAACCTATTATTTTCGTTCTAATAAGATTTATTCGATTAAACTTAAAAAACATTTACAAATGATAATTGCTGTTATATAATATATTTGTAATTATATAATTATATAAACTGTATAATTATTATATTAAAAATTTTCCTAAGGGAGGTAGTAATAATGGCAAAGGTCTCAAAAATAATTGCCTGCTTAATTGCGGCGGCGATAACATATTCATCTATGGGGGTTATGACTATGTCAAAAAAGGAAATATTAGCGAATGCTGAAAACTCCTTCTCGATTAGTATTGACGGTAATAGTATAACAGGGGATTCGCTAAGATTAGGCGCAGTATCAGCGAACAATTCGTCAAGACTTCTTATGGATTACAAGGAAAAGAATGAAAAAGCATATTGGGAGATAATGAACTATCTGTTCAATAAGAAAACAGGTATTGGATTAAGTCATATTAAGATAGAGCTTGGTTCAGACTGCGACTCAAGCTCGGGAACAGAGCCTGCTACTATGCGGTATGAAAATGAGGACGCCAATGTCAACCGAGGTGCAGGATTTCATCTTTGTGCAGACGCAAAAACTATAAATCCCGATATTTCTATAGATTTGCTTAGATGGGGTTCGCCTAACTGGACAGGCTCAAACGGTGCTACGACAGAAGAAAATATGGCAAAAAGGTTCAAGTGGTATAAAAACACTCTCGACGCTGCATATGATGAATACGGCTTGGTGTTTGATTATGTTAGCGCTGACAGAAATGAAATAGGAGAACCGGATACCGTGTGGATAAAGTATCTGAGAAAGCATCTTGATTCCTCGGCTGCTGAGGCAGACGCTAAGTATGATTACAGTAAGATCAAGCTTATTGCCTCTGACGAGGTGCTTTCCTCTGACAATTTGGGGAATTACATTATCGCTGACGAAATGATGAAGGACGCAGAGTTAAGAGACGCTGTTGATGTTCTGGGATTTCACTACTCTACCTGGTCAGGTAAAAATGCTTTGGAGCTAAAAGAAAAGTACGGCAAAGAGATTTGGTATTCAGAGGGTACGGCTGTAACCATAGATCCCGAGTATGCTGTAAATGCTAATAACGCCTCGGGTGCTGAGCTTGACGATGTTGCAAAGGGAACAGGACTTACAGGTATAAACGGTCCTCTTGAAATCGCTGTAAGAGTTCTTAATATGTACGCGCAGCAAGATTATATTGATAAAAAAAATAACATCATAAAAGGCGGCGGAATGACAATGTATGAGTTTCAGCCGGCAGTTGCAGCTTATTATACAGGAGCACAGTATGTTCCAAAGCAGCTTATTTTGGCTGATACACCTTGGAGCGGATATTATAACGTTCAGGTGGGAACTTATATAATGGAGCATTTTACAAGATTCCAGACTGATAATATGAAATACGTTGACGGCGCCTGCTATGGCGACGGAATTGCGGCAGGAGACGGTCACGGAATAGGAAGTACGACAAACAACTATATAACTTTGGCTGATCCTGACACGGGGGATTACACAATGGTGTTTGTAAATGACACATCTGAGTCGAGGAGTTATGATATTTCTGTAAGCAATTTAAGCAAGGCTGATTCTCCTTTGACTGAGTGGGTCACAAAAGGTCCTGACGTTGGTCAGGCTTATGACGCAAACTGGCTGAAAAACTCGGGAACTATCAACCCGGAAAACGGATACTTTACATATAAAGTAGAGCCATATTCAATTGTTACACTTACGACTACCACAGGTCAAAAAGGATATGCGGACGAAGAAAAATCCAAGTATCAGCAAAGTGAAACTAATACAAATCTTTCACTTCCGTATACAGATGATTTCAATTACTCAGACGAGTTTCTTAGGGAAAGAGGAGGAACTCCTCTTTACACCTGTGACGCAGGAGGGGCTTTTGAGGTTGTTAAAAAATCTGACGGATCAAAGGTACTTCAGCAAAAAATAGACAACAACATTAAACCGCTAAACTGGGGAGTTTCATCAACACCTACCACTACGTTAGGTGACACAAGCTGGGCAGATTACAGCGTTTCGATGGACGTTAAGTTAGAACCAAATAATTCTAATGCAAACAATGCCGGAGTAGGACTAAGATCTATAGGAACGTGTTCTGATATATCAATGGCAAACAAATCGGGATACTGGCTTAAGCTGTCGAGTAACGGAAAATATTCATGTATGAAGGCAAACAGCGAAATAGGCGAGGGTACAATAAAGAACTTCAATATTAAAAAATCGCACAATTTAAAAGTTAGCGCTGTTGGTAACGAAATAGTATTCTACATAGACAATACAGCTATATTCGGTTATACAGATAATAATTCCCCTTATCTCAGCGGAAGAGTGGGAATATACAGCAGTAACAATACGACTGAGTTTGACAATTTAAAGGTAGAAGAGGCGCGCGAGAGCCTGACTGCGGCAGATGCAAGTTCATATGTTAATAGAATTGATTCGCTTGACAGTTCTGTTAAATACAGCGACAGCTGGGTACTTAAAGTAGGTGATTCGTTTAAACTTTATAACCGTACAAGTGCGTCAACAAGCGAAAAAGGCTCCTCTCTTGAATATACATTTAAAGGAACAGGTATTAACTTTGTTACAGGTGCTATAAGAGCTACATCTGAAATAAGCGTTGAGATTGACGGAAAATCTGTTGGCAGCAGTATAAGCTTAACGTCCGGAAGACTTTACCGTCAAAGCTTGTATTCTGTAAGCGGTCTTTCTGACGGACAGCATAACATTAAACTGACTGTAAACAGCGGTAATTTTGCAATCGACTGTATAGAGATTTATGGGGTTTCTCATAAGACGGTTAAAGCGTTGGTTAAAAATTATATAGCTGATTATACTGAACCTGCAAAATCGACAACTGCTGTGTCAAAAGTTTCTTCGACGAGAAATGCGAAAGCCGTTAAGAAGGATAAGGCAGCAGCTAAGAAAGCTATGAAGAAGGCCAAAATTTCAAAGCTGACCGTTAAGAGCAGTTCAAAGAAAAGAATTAATGTAAGCTGGAAGAAGGTCAAAAAAGCAAAGGGATACGAGGTTCAGGTTTCAACAAACAGGAAGTTCAAAAAGAGCAAGATCATATTAGATAAGTTCATAACCAAGAAAAAATTGAACATAAAAAATATCAAGAAAATAAAGAGTAAAAGGACTTATTATGTTCGGGTAAGAGCATACGCTGTTTATAAGAATAAAAATTATAAACCTATTAAGTTATACAGTAAATGGAGCAAAGGGTCAAAAGTAAAGGTAAAATAATTAGTCTAAGAGTTCGGATTTTTTCAAAATTAATCGGACAAAAAAAGCAGATACTTTTTCGTAGTATCTGCTTTTACATTTGTATTTAAGACTGTAAACATTAATTAAAGAAACAGAGATGTATCAGTATTACATTTACTTTAAATATTTTTCCTGAAAAAGTCCCAACCATTCTCTCAGCCAATAATACGGTAAATCTATTTTGGTCGTTTTAGCATAAACCGAATAAGCATTTATGCCTTGCTTTTTAGCTATTATTGATGCGCGGTACTCATGAAATCCGTCCGTGACAATTGTTATATCCCGCGGAAGATTCATCTGCTCTATGATTTCATATGAAAGCTTAATATTCTCATATGTGCTGGTTGACTTGTCCTCTATGTAAATTCTGTCTGATGATATTCCCAAATCAATAAGATAGTTGTACATACATTCAGCCTCAGTAATTTTTTCATCAGGACCCTGTCCGCCTGAAACTATGCACTTAATTTCTTCGTTTTTTGAAAGATAATCGTACGCCGCCTCTAATCTGTGGCGGAGCATTTTACTAGGATGCTCTCCGTTTACCTTGCATCCTAGAATAACAACGGTTGTTTCTTTATCGGGATAGTTTTTATATGCCATTACCATTCTTGCCGAATTATAAATGCACCATATGACCGAAACTAAAATTAATCCCGCAAGAATAATAAGCAGGATTCTTCCTCCTATGCTGTGCCAAAGTCTTGATATTAACCGTATAAAATAATCCCAGAACAAAGTTATTATAATTAAGCAAACCGTTATGCACAATCCTACAACATTTCCTATATTGCTGATGTGTTTGTAAAACGGAAGTATAAAAATTATTAAAAAAGCGATCTCTGCTAATAAAAAAATAAACCTAACTGTGTTTTGCAGCATTATAATTTCCCCTGAACTTTAATACTATAATTATAATGGGGTTGCAAAATAAAGTCAAGTTAACATTCTTTATTTATAAAATATATAAATATCCCCGATATATTCGGGGATATTTGAAACTATTTATCTGTAACTGTATTATTGTTTTTAAGCTTTTGTTCCTCATATTTATGTTTGGTAGCCATACCGCCTCTTATATGTCTTTCGCTCTTGTTAAAATCGAGAATTTTCTTTACCTCTTTATATAATTGAGGCTTAATCTTTTTTAGCTTTTCGCTTACGTCTTTATGTACTGTCGATTTAGATATTCCGAAAGCTTTTGCGCAGGCTCTTACTGTACACTTGTTGTCAACTATGTATTGTCCCAGTATTATTGAACGATCTGTATCTCCTGAAAAATTCATAATACCCAACTCCCTGATGTCGTTTTCATAACATATATATGCGAGTAGTTTTCTTATAATTCTAAAAATAAAATAAAATTATAGTGTTTGACAGGCGGTCGATGTGCATGTATAATAACTTTAAATGAATTTGATTTGTTTTCAGAACGGGGACTGATTGTAATGAAAAGAAACTATAGCAAAGAGCTTGAAAAAATAATAATAGAATGTTCGGAATGTAAGCCAAAGCTATTAATTCATAGCTGCTGCGCGCCTTGCTCAAGCTATGTGCTGGAGTATCTTTCAAAGCATTTTGATATTACACTTTTATATTACAATCCCAATATCAGTCCTAGGTCTGAGTTTGAATACAGAGCGAGAGAGCTTGAAAGGCTGGTTTCGGAAATGCCGCTTGACAAAAAAATCAATGTAGTAATTCCAGAATATAACGACAGAGAGTTTTATGATGAAGTTAACGGAATGGAGGATATTCCTGAGGGCGGCGAGAGATGCTTTAAATGCTATGAAATAAGACTTAAAAAGGCTGTACGATTTGCAATAGAAAACGGATTTGAATATTTCACTACAACACTTTCGATAAGCCCTTATAAAAATGCTGAAAAGCTGAACGAGATAGGCGAGCGTTTGGCAGGGGAAAGCGGAAAAGTAAAATGGCTTCCGAGCGACTTTAAAAAGAAAAACGGATATAAGCGTTCAATAGAGTTATCGCGCATATATAATTTGTATAGACAGGATTATTGCGGCTGTGTGTTTTCAAAAGCAGAGCGTGACAAACAAAAAGAAACGGCAGGGACTGAAATTTAGTCCTTGCCGTTTTTAAGTTTTGGTATTTTAAGTTTTGGTATTTTAAGTTCAGGAGAATATTAAGATTTTATATCTTATCAGCAACCAGATCTCCCATCTCGCTGCATGAAACGCATTTCATACCCTCAGACATAATATCGCCTGTTCGGTAGCCGTCAGCCAGAACCTCGTTAACTGCTTTCCCTATAGCGTCAGATTCTTCACTCATATCAAATGAGTAGCGTAGCATCATTGCAACTGATAGAATTGTAGCTAACGGATTAGCCTTGTTTTGACCTGCAATATCAGGTGCAGAACCGTGGATAGGTTCGTACAGTCCAAGTGTGCCTTCTCCGAGTGACGCTGAAGGAATCATTCCAAGTGAGCCGGTTATCATAGACGCCTCGTCGGAAAGAATGTCTCCGAACAGATTCTCAGTTACCATTACGTCAAACTGAGCAGGATTGTGTACAAGCTGCATAGCTGTATTGTCAACTAAAATATCCTGAAATTCAACGTCGGGATATTCCTTTGCAACCTTGTGAGCAACCTCTCTCCACAAGCGTGATGAATCAAGTACGTTTGCCTTGTCTACCGAGTGAACCTTTTTGTTTCTCTTTCTTGCCATATCAAAAGCCACACGGCATATTCTCTCGACTTCATAGTCCGCATAAGCCATTGAATCGCTTGCGTGCTTTACTCCGTTTTCGTCAACGTGAGTGTCACGCTCTCCGAAATAAGCTCCTCCGATGAGCTCACGAACTATAACAAGGTCAAGACCGTTTTTGGTTATCTCATCTTTTAGCGGACAAGCCCCGGCAAGAGCAGGGATCAATTTGGCAGGGCGAATGTTTGCAAAAAGTTTCAATGCGCCTCTGATACCTAAAAGCCCTGCCTCCGGGCGAAGATTTCCCGGAAGAGTATCCCACTTTGGTCCGCCTACAGCCCCGAGCAAAACGCTGTCTGATGCAAGACATATATCGATCGTTTCCTGAGGCAGAGGAACGCCTGTTGCATCAATAGCACAGCCGCCCATAAGAACATCTGTATACTCAAAAGTGTGACCGTATTTTTCCCCAACTTTGTTTAAAACCTTTTCAGCTTCATTAACAATTTCAGGACCTATTCCGTCACCTTTGATTACAGCAATTTTTTTATTCATTATAAAGTCTCCTTTTTGAAATTTAGTCTTTTATTTTTACAGCAGTACCGAACGCCATAATCTCAGACGCACCCTGAAGTACTGATGAAGTAGCGTATCTTACGCCGATAATGGCGTCAGCGCTTATGCTTTGAGCTTCCTCGACCATTCTTTTAGTAGCTATCTCCCTTGATTCATTCATCATCTTAGTGTAGCTTTTAAGTTCTCCGCCAACCATGCTCTTAAAGCCCTGTCCCATATCCTTGAACATATTCTTAGACTGAACTGTGCTTCCCTTGACAATGCCCAATGCCTCAATCTCTTTTCCGGGTATACTGTCGATTGTTAAAATAATCATAATAATACCTCCGTTAGCCTTTTAATGAATTCAAAAGACCGTTTTTGTTAATTATGTTTTTGATAAATTCAGGAAAAGGCTGTCCTTGATAGCTTTCTCCCTTGGTTTTATCGGTAATAACACCGCTGTCGAAATCAATTTCTACCTCGTCGCCGTCGCTGATATTCTCAGCGGCTTCGGGACATTCAATTATAGGAAGTCCGATATTGATTGCGTTTCGGTAGAAGATCCTTGCAAACGTCTTTGCGATAACGCAGGATATTCCGCTCTCTTTGATAGCGATCGGCGCGTGTTCACGAGATGAGCCGCATCCGAAATTAGCCTCGGCAACCATAATATCGCCTTTCTTTACCTTCTTAACAAAGTCGATGTCAATATCCTCCATACAGTGTGAGGCAAGCTCTTTGTGATCGGCTGTGTTTAAGTATCTTGCAGGTATGATAACGTCGGTATCTACGTTGTCGCCGTATTTGTGTACTTTTCCTATTGCTTTCATATTCATACCACCTCTCCTATATTACCTCAGAAGGCTGAGAAATCTTTCCTGTAACAGCCGACGCTGCCGCAACAGCAGGCGACGCTAGATAAACTTCACTCTCAGGATGTCCCATTCTTCCGACAAAGTTTCTGTTTGTTGTTGCTACGGCTCTCTCACCCTTTGCGAGAATTCCCATATGTCCTCCCAGACAAGGACCGCAGGTAGGCGTTGAGACCGCACATCTTGCGTCTATAAATATCTTCAAAAGTCCCTCTTCCATTGCCTGAAGATAAATCTTCTGAGTTGCAGGGATCACTATACATCTTACTCCTTTAGCAACCTTTTTGCCCTTGAGAATTTCAGCAGCGGCACGGAGGTCTTCAATTCTTCCGTTAGTGCATGAGCCTATAACAACCTGATCGATTTTTATGTCGCCGAATTCGTCAAAGGTCTTTGCATTTTCAGGAAGATGCGGGAATGATACGGTAGGCTTGATCTGAGAAAGGTCAATATCATAAACCTTTTCATATTCAGCGTCCGCGTCAGCTTCATAGATTTTGAATTCCTTTGAAACCTTATCTTTGACAAAATCAAGCGTAACCTCGTCAACTGCAAAGATTCCATTCTTTGATCCTGCCTCGATTGCCATATTAGCCATACAAAGTCTGTCTTCCATTGTGAGGTTTTTAAGTCCCTCGCCCGAGAACTCCATAGATTTATACAAAGCACCGTCTACGCCTATCATACCGATAATGTGCAAAATAACGTCCTTGCCCGAAACCCACTTATTTAGCTTTCCTGTTATGTTGAACTTTAAAGCTGGAGGAACCTTGAACCAAGCCTTGCCTGTTGCCATTCCTGCTGCCATATCTGTTGATCCAACGCCTGTTGAGAACGCTCCCAACGCACCGTATGTACAGGTGTGTGAATCAGCGCCTATAACCAGATCGCCGGGCGCTACAAGTCCTTTTTCGGGAAGTATTGCGTGTTCAACGCCCATATCTCCAACGTCAAAGAAGTTTTTTACCCCAAGCTCTCCGCAGAAATCTCTGCACTGCTTGCACTGAGTTGCAGCTTTAATGTCCTTGTTCGGAGCAAAGTGATCCATAACCATTGAGATCTTGCTGCCGTCAAATACGCTGTCAAAACCGGCTTTGTTAAATTCGTTTATGGCAACAGGCGATGTGATATCGTTTCCGAGTACCATATCCAGATTTGCCATAATCAGGTCGCCTGCCTTTACGCTGTCTAAACCTGCGTGTGCGGCAAGCACCTTCTGAGTCATTGTCATACCCATAAAATAATCTCCTTTATTAATTCTTACAGTAAGTATATCACATATTGTTGCATAAGTAAAATATATATTTTTGATAATTAATATAAATAATACTTATACTTCTAATCTTCTCTTATTTTCTCTAGTCTTTGTTTTTTATATCAACTTTTATTTCACCCTCGGCAGTTTCAAATTCCTTGATACACTTTCGTATCAGATATAAAATTTGTCCGTTGGCTGAGCGACCTTCATATTTAGATATATAATGCAGTTTATAATGTAATTCCGGATCAATTTCTATTCCCAGGTGCTTATTTTTCTTGTTTCTCATATTTTACCTCAATTTCTATTTCGCCCTCGGCAGTTTCAAATTCCTTGATACATTTTCGTATAAGATACAAAATTTGTCCGTTGGCTGAGCGACCATTGTAATCACATACATAATGAAACTTTCTCAATAATTCATCATCAATTCTTAATCCAAAATGTCTTTCTTTTTTCATAATAACTCCTAAATAAAATATTTTTAAGTT
>CANRKQ010000036.1 GCA_947631265.1 uncultured Clostridia bacterium
GAACAAGGTTCTACGCATATAGTTTCTATCATGAGCGGAGATGTAGTTCAAAGAGGAGACGTAGCAATATTCTCTATGCATTACAGGGCGAAACAGGCAATACTTAACGGAGCCGATCTGGTGATAGAGCTTTCTGCGCCGTTTAGTATATCATCAGCCGAGGGTTTTGCAAAAAACGGTGTTTATATAGCAAACGCTATAGGCAGCGATTGTCTTTGCTTCGGCTGTGAATGTGATGACTTAGACGTTCTTACTAAAGCGGCGGAGTTATCTAAGAGGCTTTCTGAATCGGGCGTGAAAAGTGAAGAATCAAAGCAGGTAAAAAAGCTTTTGAAAGAGGGGAACTCTTATCCTGCTGCATTATTCAAAACAGCTGAGATGTTTGCAGGTAAACAGACAGCAGAGATATTAAACAGTCCTAATAACATTCTTGCTGTTGAATATCTGAAAGCCATTCAGAATACCGGAATAAACCCTATGCCCATACTAAGAAGGGGTGCGGGACATAACGACGGTTCTCTGCACGGAGATTATGCAAGCGCCTCAAAAATCAGGGAGATGTTAAAAAGCGGTCTGCTTGACGACGGTTTGCTTCCATACAAGGGTAATTACGCCGAGCTGCGCGACTTAAAGAATATGGAGAAGGGGATTTTATTCAGCCTTATCAAAATGGGTAAAAAGAAATTAAGAGAGGTTCCCGATTGCAGCGCAGATCTGGCTGACAGAATAACCAAAGCTTTGAAAATCTCAAAGGGCTATGATGAGCTTGTTGTTAATTCAAAGACAAAGGCGTTTACTTTAGCGCGTATAAGAAGAGTAATTATGTATGCTGTACTTGGTATAAAAAGCAGCGATTTTGAACTTACACCATATGCAAGGGTTCTGGCGTTTAACGACAGGGGAACAGAGGTTTTATCTAAGGCTAAGGGTTTGGGCAGAATTGATATTTCAACCTCGCTAAAAGAGCTTGAGCATAAAAGCAAGAACAACAAAAGAATTGCCGAGCTTGACACCCGCGCAAGTGATTTTGCACGAATGTGTCAAAGTGTTGTTAGTGACGAGCCGAATGAGTATTCGGTAAAAATAGAAAAAACAAATATAAGTCAGGAGAACAGATTATGAAATACAGGGAGATAGAATACGATTATTTCGGAAGATGCTTAGAACTTAAGAACGATAAGTGCACAATGCTTATAATGATTGAAAAGGGTCCGAGGGTAATATCCTTTAAGCTAAACGGTAAGGAAAATATTATGTGCGAGGACAGAAACGAGCAGACTATTATGACAGGCGGCAAGTTTGCAGAGATGTTCGGAGACGATAAGTGGTTCATTTACGGAGGCCACAGGCTTTGGGTTTCTCCTGAGCATGATCCGAAAAGCTATTACCCCGACAATAAAAAGGTAAGCTATGTTATAGACGGCAATAAGGTTGCATTAACACCTCCGCCTCAGATCGAAACGGATATGCAGTTTTCACTCGAGATTGAGCTTTCTCAAACGGACGCTGCCGCAACGGTTACTCACAAAATCAAGAATATAGGAAAATCAAATATGAAAATAGCTCCGTGGGCGATGACCGTTGTAGATAAGAATGCTGTTTCTATTATGCCTCAGTCGGAGAAGGAAACCGGACTTCTCTCAAACAGGAACTTTACCGTCTGGCCGTATACAGATTTGACCGACGACCGATTGTATATAGGCAATAAATATCTGACATTGCAGCAGGTTCCGGGCGCTGAGACCAATATAAAGATTGGGTTCAATGACGACAAGGGCTGGCTTGCCAGTCTTAATAAAGGACAGCTTTTTGTAAAGCGATTTCCTTACAATGAAAGCGTTGATTATCCTGATAACAACTGTAACTGTGAGGTGTTTACAAACTTTTTTATGATGGAAATAGAATCTCTAGGAGAGCTTAAAGAAACTAAGCCGAATGAAGTTCTGACTCACATTGAAAGCTGGGAGCTTATTCCGTGTGACGGGACATTCGACAGAAGAGATGACAGATCAATAGACGAGTTTGTTAAAAAGTATATCGGACAGATATTATAACATATAATAAATTACGGAGGATAGTAAATGAGATTTCGTCCGTGCATTGATATTCATAACGGAAGGGTAAAGCAGATAGTCGGGGGAAGTCTTTGCGACTATAGAGACGAGGTAAAAAGCTCCTGTGCTGATGAAAATTTTGTTTCATACAAAAACGCTGATTATTATGCAAAGCTTTATAAAGACCGCGGTCTTACCGGAGGGCATATTATTCTGCTGAATATGGCAGGAACCGATGAATATCAGGAGGATTTAAAACAGTCGCAGCTTGCGCTCAGATGTTTTCCTAAAGGACTTCAGATTGGCGGAGGAATAACTTCAGGCAATGCAGTTGATTTCATTAAGGCAGGTGCGAGCCACATAATAGTGACTTCATATGTTTTTAAAGACGGCGGGGTAAATATTGAAAATCTGAGATCTCTTGTAAGTGCAGTTGGAAAGGACAAAATTGTTCTTGATCTTTCGTGCAGAAAGCGCGAGGACAAGTACTATATTGTTACAGACAGATGGCAGAGATTTACCGATACCGAAGTAAACGAGCAGACCTTTTTGGATCTTTACAAATACTGCGATGAGTTTTTAGTTCACGCAGTTGATGTTGAGGGTAAGTCCTCGGGAATTGATAAGGAGCTTTTAGAAATTCTTTCATCTTCAGCAGAGGTTCTTGATTCAATACAAAGCACAGGTAAAAATATAATCACATATGCCGGTGGAATATCGTCTGTTGATGATATATCTTTGATAGAAAAAACAGGTAAAGGAAGAATTGATTTTACTATCGGATCGGCGCTTGATATATTCGGCGGAGAAATTAAATTTGATGACGCTGCAAGATACAATAAGCCGACTTGATTTTTTTTGAAATCTGAGGTAAAATGTAACTATTATAAAACGGAGGATTATATATGCAAAGCTTTTTTCAGAATATTTGGGTAAAAAGAGTAATATCATTAATTAACTTAGCTTATGTTGCCGTAGTTGCAGTTTTAACATACGCTACATTTTTGTATGATCTTGAATTCAAACAAGGTGCGCAGTTCTCATTTTTACTTGGCTATGTTATTGCCAGCGGAGTGTTCTTAACTCTAATGATTTTAACTAAAGATGAGTTTATCACAAAAGTAGTGGGAATTTTACTGCCGCCGCTTGTGTTTTTATTTGTTATATTCAATCTGGGAGACTGGGTGTTGATTATTCCGGCATTTATTGTAGCCGCTGTTATATTTTTCGCAGCGTCAAATAATGAAACCTTGAAGGTAATTTTGGGAACGGTTTATTTACTCATATATGTTCTGGGACTTATTATTTTCTTTGTAATAAATTTTCTGTTCGGCGGTTCTAATGTTGAGACAAGATTGGATTCTAATTTAGTAAACTATCCTGATGTTTATTCTTTGTATTCAGAGCAGATCGACTCTATCAACAGAGTTAACTTTAAGACAACTGCCAATACGGGAAGTGATTCTGATTTTGAAAAGGACGCTCAGGGAAACTATATTGACAATACAATTTCACCCGACGGAACAATGCAGTTTTATATTGCCGATGTTCAGGACAATAACGTGGGTAAGGTTGCTCTTTATGTTGTGCCGTACGGTCAGGATAAGAACTTTAAGTTTTTCAGCCTTAAGCAAAAGGGGATAAAGAAAAAGGTTTATAACTTTGAACGCGGCGAGGTTCCTTTAGTTGCGTGGAAAGATAACAATACAATAGAGTATCAGGCTAAGGGAAGTTCTAAGATTGAGGAAACATATGTTGTTCTTCCCGAAAAGAACTATCTTGAATTTTTAGGCATAAGCTAGCGGTAAGCCGCAGCAGGTTTGCTGCCAATAAATAGTTTGATAAATGTTAAAGTTTTGTACAACGTCGGAAAAAACTTTTATGATTAAGTGATTTTAAAAAATGTATAATACTCAACAAAAATAATACAAGACAACACCAAAGCGCCTGGTTTTACAGGCGCTTTTAATATTGACAAATATAATATTAAGTCTTATAATTAAATTAGTAATCGTCAGAGTTACTTTAATATTATATTTAGGAGGGAAATTTATGTGGAATTTTAGAAGGATTATGAGCTTATTATTGGTGCTTTGTATGTTTGTGCAGATCCCGTTTTATACAGGTGCAGAAACGCAGTTGACAGGGCATGAATCAGGACAAGAAACA
This sequence comes from uncultured Clostridia bacterium, assembly GCA_947631265.1. Classification (GTDB taxonomy): domain Bacteria; phylum Bacillota; class Clostridia; order Oscillospirales; family Ruminococcaceae; genus UMGS1601. The sequence goes on from CANRKQ010000036.1 coordinate 4,224, forward strand.
GAATCCGAATTAATGGACGTGACAGATTATCCCAATTCATATTTGAGTTTGGATGATTATGGGACAAGTGTTATTTCTGTTCCCAGCAGTCAATCATCAGATGAGGACTTGTACCTACCTGAAAAATATGACTCCAGAGAGAAAGGATATGTAACAAGCGTAAAAAATCAGGGTCCTTATGGAACCTGTTGGGCACACGCTGCTATGTCTGCTGCAGAGACAAGCGTGTTAATGAAAGGATTATATAAGGAAGAAGAAGAACCGGATTTTTCAGAAATGCATTATGCATATTCATATTATAACCGTAAAAATGATCCGCTTGGTAATACAGAGGGAGATAAGAATATATCTTTAGGAACTAACTGGCTGGCTCGTGGAGCAAATTCTATATGTTCGGCAATGTATCTTGCACAATGGACAGATCCAATTAAAGAAGAAGATGCTCCATATTGGCGGATTCCATTTGAAGGTGATGAATATGGTCCGGCGGAGTACAAACTTCAGAATGCAGTATTTGTTCCATCTAGAGATATTGATGCAATTAAAAAATGTATAATGAAATACGGCTCTGTAAGTGCTACATATTATTCTGATTATAGCGAGTATGACGAAAATTGCCTTTATTATAATAATATTGTAGCAGATTTGAATCATGCAATTAATATTGTAGGCTGGGATGATACCATAAAAAAAGAAGATTTTAAAGGTGAATATAAACCATCTGATGACGGAGTATGGATTGTAAAGAATAGTTGGGGTGAAAGAGGACCATATAACGGATATTTCTATATGTCTCAGTCACAGTATTTGGCAGATGTAGTTGCTTATGAATACATGAACAGTAACGAATATGATTACAACTATTTCTATGATGGATCAAATGATTACTTTAGTACTCTTTATGCCAATGATCTGCAAGTAGCAAACATATATGAAGCAAAGAAAGGTGAAAGTACACTAGGAGAATACATAAAGGGCGTGTCTGTTAATATCGCAAGTAATAAAACAGATTGTGAGATTCAGGTTTATACGAATATAAAGGATGATTCAAACCCTACCAGTGGAACACCTATGCTAACTTCACCGGCAAGGATTTGTACAGATTATGGAGGTGTTTACACAGTACCACTAGGCGAATTAGTTGAAATTGAAAAAGGAACAAAGTTTAGTGTTGTTGTGACTGCAAAGACTCGTAACAATTCACTTGCAAGTGTTTTTGTATCAAGAAGTGTTGCATATCCTTCACTTGTTGAATCTCAAGAACATACAGATCCGAATCAAAGTTTTGTAAGTGTGTCCAACAGTTGGAAAGATTTGCATGGCTATCAAGGAAATTACAGATGTGCAAATGTAAAGGCTCTAACAGTTCTTGAGGACAGAGATGAGCAAAGTGCAAAAAAATCAATCAGCGAGGCAAGTGTAACTCTTGAAAAAACAGAATACACATATTCTGGAAATGAGTGCAAGCCAAAGGTTTCTGATGTTACTGTAGACGGTAAAAAGCTTACTGAGTCTGTAGATTATGAGGTTTCATATTTTAATAACACAGAAGCAGGAGACGCAACAGTTAGAATAGTCGGAATTAACAACTACACAGGAGTTAAGGAAATTCCATTTAAGATAACAGGCTTATCGCTGACAGAAGACATGGTAGATAGTATAGAAGAAGATCATATTTATACGGCAAGCAGTATTAGACCGACCGTAACTGTAAGGAACGATACAAAAACTTTACAGTTAAATAGTGATTATACTGTTACATATACAAACAATATAAATGTAGGAACAGCAAAAGTGTCAATATGTGGAATAAATAATTATACAGGTTGTGTGGAGCTGACATTCAACATACTTCCGTATATTCTGACAGAATCAATGATGAACAGTATAGCGCCACAAGAATATACGGGTAAGAAAATAGAACCGATTGTGACGGTGAGGTACAACAACAAAGCTTTGATAAACGGAACTGATTATACGGTATCCTACGGAGAGAATGTTGATATAGGAACAGGAACAGTAATGATTACCGGAAAGGGAAACTTTGTCGGAAGCTTTACAAAGCAATTTAAAATTGAAAAGAGAGAAACAAGGTCATATACTATCAAAGCAAGCGCACAGGCAGGAGGAAGCATAACTCCGACCGGAGAAATTAGCGTGGAAGAGGGAAAAGACCTGACCTTTAACATCGTAGCGAATGAAGGTTATCAAATCAAAGATGTAATTGTTGACAGAAAAAATGTAGGAAATGTATCGGAATATACATTCACGTCAGTAAACAATAATCATAAAATAGAAGCGTCATTTGCTCCGATTAAAGTAGAGAGTATTAAATTAGTTGATAATGAGATTAGCCTGAAAGAAGGAGAAAGTTATATAATTAATGCAATAGTAGAGCCGGTAGGGGCAAAAGACAAATCGCTTTCATGGGAGTCTTCAAATACAGATGTAGTGACAGTTGAAAACGGAGTCCTGACAGCAGTAAAATCAGGAAAATCGGTGATCACAGCAAATAGTGTTGACGGAAGTGATATATCAGCGACATGTAATGTCACTGTAACTGAGGTAAACAGCATAGACGACCCGACTAATTTATCCCCAAAAACGACTGATAATTCTACGAAATCACCTTCAAAGATTTTGCCTGTTATTGAAACAACAAGAAGTGCAGAAGTTGTTAAGAAAGATAAATACGCAGCAAAGAAAGCAATGAAACAAGCTAAGATTACAAAGCTTACTGTTAAGAGCAAAGCGAAGAAAAAAATAACCGTAAAGTGGAAAAAAGTAGATAAGGCAAAAGGCTACGAGGTACAGGTATCAAATAAAAAGAACTTTAAGAAAGTAATTTATGATAAGCTTACCTCAAAGAAAAAACTTACAATTAAGAATTCAAAGATAAAGAGCAAGAAGACATACTATATAAGGGTAAGAGCATACGCTACATATAAGGACAAGAACGGCGTAGCTAAGAAAGTATATAGTAGTTGGATCAAAAAGGTTAGAAAAGTAAAATAGAATATTAGTATTAAAAAACCGCTCAGGCTTGAGATGCTTGAGCGGTTTGTGCTTAATTAATTTGTAATTATTAATTTTAACATTAAACTTATAATAGGCGGCAGGATACAACGTCACCGTTGTAAGCCGCAGCGGGTTTGCTGCCTATATATAAAATGTTTAATTAGAAGAGTAAAAAGCAAAAGCGTTTGGATTTTTCCGAACGCTTTGTTACTTTATAGTAAAATAGTTTTAAAGCTTTTTCTACTTCTTGTATTAGCTTATGGTTCTGACTAGAATTTTAACTGCTAATTTCTATCTTTGCATACTTGCATTTTTGTTATAATGATGATATAATTAATTATTAATATACTGAGAAATTGTGTCTTGTTTCAGAGGTATCTTTATAATAAATTAAATTAGCAGGAGGTATGCTCCCTGAGGAGCATAAATAGAATGAGAATAATCGGTATTGATCCCGGATATGCAATTGTAGGATTCGGAGTGCTTGATTATATGGACGGCGATTTTCATATTGTGAACTTCGGAGCAATTACAACCGAGGCGCACACTCCGTTTGATTTAAGACTTAAAACTATCTACGACGATATGTGCGAGATTCTTGACAAGTATAAGCCCGATGAAATGGGTATTGAAAAGCTGTTTTTCAATACTAATCAAAAGACGGTAATAGATGTCGCTCAAGCGAGAGGAGTTATAATTCTGTCGGCTATAGAGCGTGGAATAAAAATTCGTGAATACACTCCGCTTCAGGTAAAACAGGCAGTTGTAGGTTACGGTAGAGCAGAAAAAAAACAGGTTCAGGAGCTGACGCGTTCCATATTGAGATTAAAGGAAGTTCCAAAGCCTGATGATACTGCCGATGCACTGGCTTTGGCTATTACGCACGGACATTCTTCTAATTCTAATTTGATATTCGGAGATTGAATGTGAAAAGTACTATTCGATCAGACTTATAGTCATTGTCGGGAAAAGCTGTTCGTAAAATATGCAGCCGTAAAGGTTAGTAAACAGATGAAAGGAGACCTTTGCTTAGCAAGGGCGTGATAATTAATATGATTTACAGCGTAAAGGGAAAGCTTATTTACTGCGGACAGGATTTTGCAGTCATAGAATGTGCAGGAGTTGGATATGCTTGTAATACGACCCTGTCAACAATTGGTCAGATTCAAGGTTCGCAGGGCGATGTAACACTCTACACATCGATGGTTGTTCGTGAGGACGATGTATCACTATACGGCTTTGCAACGATTGACGAGCTTAAAGCGTTTAAGCTGCTTACGTCTGTTTCGGGGGTAGGACCAAAAGCAGGTCTTGCTATTTTGTCGGTATGCGATCCTCAATCATTTGCGCTTGCAGTTGCGTCCGGAGATTCTAAGATGTTCACCAAAGCAAAGGGTGTAGGTCCTAAGGTCGCCCAGAGAATAGTTCTGGAGCTTAAAGACAAGGTTTCAAAGGAGACAGCTCTTTTGCATGAGAACAGCGGGGCTGACTTCCTTGCTGCGGGAAGTAAAAATGCGTCGGAGGCTATATCGGCGCTGGTCGTTTTGGGATATTCACAGTCAGACGCAGCGAGGTTTATATCGGCTATTGATCCTGAAACTTCCGTTGAAGATATGATCAAACAGGCTCTCAGGGGACTTGCGTCAATGTAGAGAGTTGCCACAAATTATCACAAAGGGGGAAAAGTTATGGCGGGTGCTATTACACATATAGCGATTGCTGATAAGATTATTGAGCTTGTAAGTGATGAAGGGTTTGAAAATATTTCGTTATTTTACTGCGGATGTATAGGACCTGACGCTATTCATGCAAGACCGGGCTTTTGCAGGGAAGATAAGAAAAAAACTCATTTGCGTGAAGGAATAAAAGACGCTGATTTTTTAACAGAAGAAAATCAAGAGCTTTTTCACAGCAGAGTAAGAAATTTCATAAACGAAAGGATTTATGAAGGCAATAAATACAATGACTTTTTAAAGGGATATGTTGTTCATCTGTTAAGTGATGAGCTTTTTATGAAAACCGTTCGCCTTGAATATATAAACGCAGTAAATGAAAGCGGAAACACACAATTTAACAGAGATTTTTTTGACAGTCTTATGAATGATATTGATGATATTGATTATCGTTTGGCAAGGGAATATCCATTTTCGCGAAACGTTCGCGAGGAGCTTTACAGAGAGTGGGGATATTCGGCTGAAGGTTTGCTTATACACGAAGAGCTCTCGGGAAGTAAATGGTTTATCTGCAACAAATTTTTTGATAATAAGAGCGTTAGTTACAAAGCGCCTGAGTATATTACATACAACAGAATGCTTGAATTCATTGAAGAAAGCGCAATGAACATAGTGGTACAGCTTTCTGATGACAGAATGTATAAAAGCCTCTTCTGAAATTAAAAATTAATTATTGAATAAAAGTTAAATAAAATACAATTTTTTAAGGAGATAACGAATATGGGAAGATTATTTGGAACAGACGGAGCAAGAGGAATAGCTGTTACAGAGCTTACTTGCGAAATGGCAATGCAGATAGGAAGAGCCGCTGCCATTGTATTGACTAATAAGAAACGGCATAGAGCAAAAATATTAATAGGAAAGGATACCAGAATTTCAAGCGATGTTCTGGAATCGGCTCTTATAGCGGGCATATGTTCTGTAGGAGCAGACGCCCATAAGCTTGGAGTTGTTCCTACGCCTGCTGTTGCAATGCTTGTAAATAAATACAACGCCGACGCCGGAGTTATGATCTCGGCATCTCACAACTCGGTTGAATTTAACGGAATCAAGCTTTTTTCAGGAACAGGCTTTAAGCTTGACGACAGAATTCAGGATCAGATTGAAAGTCTTATTTTGGATACTCCTGAAAAAATTGAACTGCTAAACGGTACGAAAATCGGAAGAGTGTATGAAGAAAAAAATGCCGAATGGGATTATGTAAGATATATTATGAAAAATGTTGACTGTGATTTCAACGGTATTAAGGTTGCAATCGACTGTGCAAACGGTTCGGCGTCCTCTTGTGCGGTAAAGCTATTTCAGGGTCTGGGGGCAAGCTGCTATTTTATAAATAATAATCCCGACGGAACAAATATCAACGAAAGCTGTGGCTCGACTAATATGGAAAGGCTATGTAAGCATGTAGTGACCAACAAATGTCATATCGGTCTTGCTTTTGACGGTGACGCCGACAGATGCTTAGCCTGTGATGAAAACGGAAAAGTCATAAACGGAGATAAGCTTTTGGCTATATTCTCAAAATATATGAAACTTCAGGGAAATCTCAATCACAATACTTGTGTTGTGACAGTAATGACAAATCTGGGATTTTTCAAGTTCGCAAAAAATGAAAACATTATAGCAGCTACTACAAATGTAGGCGACAGATACGTTCTTGAGGAAATGCAAAAGGGCGGCTATAATCTGGGCGGAGAGCAATCGGGACATATTATCTTTTTAGATGATTCTAATACCGGAGACGGCGAACTTACCGGCGCTAAGCTTTTGGAGGTTATGGTAAACACAGGAGCAAAGGCGTCAGAGCTTGCCTCAATTATTGAAGAATATCCTCAAGTGTTGGAGAATGTTGCCATCGACCCAAAATATAAAGGCATTTGGGCTCAGGAGCCTGAGGTAAACAGATATATTGAGGACTATAAAGAAAAGCTCGGAGATGACGGAAGAATATTGGTTCGAGAATCAGGTACAGAGCCGCTCATTCGCGTAATGATCGAGGGAAAGCATCTGGGACTTATCACCGATTATGCAAAGACGATAGCTCACGCATTAGCCGTTAAGTTCGGAGTATAGCTGACTAACATATTGGTAATAGGGAATTTAAATGAGAATTGCAGACAAATGGAAGGATTACAGGATAATAGACGCATCAACAGGTGAAAAGCTTGAGAACTGGGGCGGTAAAATACTTGTCCGACCTGATCCTCAGATAATTTGGAAATCAAAACGCAGGTCAGATATGTGGAAAAAGGCAGACGCAGTTTATCACCGCTCAAGCAAGGGCGGCGGAAAGTGGGAGTACAAGTCAAGGGTTCCTGATTTATGGCAAATTTCTTATGGTGATCTGACCTTCAACATACGACCGACAGGCTTTAAGCATACAGGGCTTTTTCCCGAGCAGGCTGTAAACTGGGATTATATGTCCGATAAGATTAGAAATGCAGGCAGGGAGATAAAGGTTTTAAATCTTTTTGCCTACACAGGCGGAGCAACCCTTGCTTGTGCAGAGGCAGGAGCTTTAGTATCTCACGTTGACGCGTCAAAGGGAATGGTACAATGGGCAAGAGGAAACGCTTTGGCATCAAACCTGTCAGACAGACCTATACGATGGCTTGTTGACGACTGCGAAAAGTTTGTGCGCCGAGAGATAAGACGAGGAAACTTCTACGACGCAGTTGTAATGGATCCTCCCAGCTACGGCAGAGGTCCGAGCGGCGAGGTCTGGAAGCTGGAGGACTCGATTTACGATCTTGTTAAGGTATGTTCGGAGGTTTTATCAGACAATCCCTTATTCTTTTTGTTAAATAGTTACACTACAGGGCTTTCGCCGTCGGTTATGGCGTATATTTTAAACGATATACTGGTAGAGAAATTCGGCGGACAGGTTACAGCAGATGAGATAGGCTTGCCGGTTGAGGCGACCGGCGGTATTTTGCCTTGCGGTTCAACCGCAATCTGGCAACGGTGACGTTGCATCCAGTGCCGCCTATTAATGGTTTTTTAAATGTTAGACAATGCACAACGGCGGGATTTTACTTTTAATATAACCACTCATTGTTGTAGGGTTGCTTTCGGTGCCGCCTTTGGGGAGTTTGCATAATGTTTCACTTTGTAGAACGGCGGGCTTTACTTTGAAGTAAAGGATAATGATAAGCCCCTGCACGCAGTCCCGCCTATTAATGGTTTGTCAAATGTTAGATAATGCACAGCGGCGGGATATAAATAATTAATGGAGACAAATATGAGTTTTTTATATGCTAAAAATATAACCTTTTCATATATAAATGATTTTGATGAAAGCGAGAGTGCTAAAAAGACAACGGTGTTCCGCAATTTGGACTTTGCCGTTGAAAGGGGCGAGTTTGTTGCTGTGCTTGGTCATAACGGCAGCGGTAAGTCTACTCTTGTAAAGTGTTTTAACGGCATAAACATTCCAGAGGAGGGAGACGTAATCGTCAACGGTTATAATACCAAAGATGACGAGCATTTGCTTGATATTCGACAGTCGGTGGGAATGGTTTTCCAGAACCCCGACAATCAGATAGTAGCAACGATAGTTGAGGAGGACGTTGCCTTTGCGCTTGAGAATATGGGAGTAGAGCCAAAGGAGATACGCAGACGTGTTGACGACGCTTTGAAGACAGTCGGTATGTATGAATACCGTGAACACGC
>CANRKQ010000037.1 GCA_947631265.1 uncultured Clostridia bacterium
TAGAAGTCAATAAGGGGCTTTATTGCCCCTTTGACTTATTTAAAAGGAGAAATTTAAAATGTCAGAATTAAAGTTACATATTTACAAAGGCAGAGGCAGAGAGGTTGAGAAAATCTACACGGCCGAAACATACGACCTACTATCAGGAACAGTTGAGGATATTATGGAGCTTATTGATATAGACAAGCTCTCAAACAGCAAAAATGATATTGCTTTGATTGCAGAGGTCGTAAAGATGTTAAAGGGTGCATTCAATTTAGTAAAGCCTCTTATTAAAGAGATTTTCGACGGCATTACCGATGATGAAATCAGACGGACAAGTTTCAAGGAAGTTGCCCATTTGCTTATAAATGTTTCAACCTATGGACTGGCTGAGATGGCAGGTATCGGTGGCGAAAAAAACTAGACGGCGGTGAAGAGCCGCTTAGTTTCTATGATAATATGTTTGAATTGCAAGTCTCAATCTGTGATAGATTTCCGTCTTTATCGCCTTTTAAATTAAGAAAAGTAACATTTCACGAGTTATGTGTTTTCATCAAACGAATGAACGGTCATAACAAGCGTGAAAATAAGCGAGAAAAGAAAAATTCAAACGGTAAGACTGTAATTCGACGTCCGGCAACCGATGACAGCTGGTATTAGTGGAGGGGAAATAATGAGCGATAAATCTACATCAAGTTTAGTAGTTGATATATCAAAACTCAAAGAGGCAGTAGTTAAAGCAGAGAAAGCCGCAAATGCTGCTAGAGCAGAGTTTAGAAAAACAACAGCAGGAATGGACAATTGGAGCAAGTCTACTGAGGGCTTGAATGCTAAAATCAAACAGCTTAATACATCTGTTGAGGCTGAAAAATTAAAGCTGGAAAGTCTAGAAGCCGAGTATAAGCAGATAGTAGAAAAAGAGGGAGAGTCCTCTGCTGCTGCTAAAGCACATCAAGTAAAAATCGACAATCAGACAGCCTCTGTTATTAGAGCAGAAAAAGAATTACAAAAGTATAAAGACAAGTTATCTGATTTAGAAAGCGACTATTCAAAGGCTACTCAGGAAATATCAAAGCAGGAGGACGAGCTTGAGGCTCTGAAAAAAGAGTATTCAAACATTATCCTTACTCAAGATAAGAGTTCCGAGGCAGCACAGGAGGTCGCCGCAAAGATAAGCAAACTCTCTACAGAGCTTCAAGAAAATAAGAAAGCTTTAGAGAAAGCTGATTCAGCCGCTGATGAATTTGACAATACTTTAGAGAAGGTTGACGATTCAGCAGAGGAAGCCGGAGACGGCTTTACTGTGATGAAAGGTGCACTTGCTAACCTTATAGCAAGAGGTATTGAAACAGCAGCTAGCAAGCTGGTTAATTTAGGCAAAGAGGCGATTAACTGTTTTAATGAGGTAGACGACGGAGCAGATACAGCAATTACAAAAACAGGAGCTGTAGGTGAATCTGCAAAAGATATTAAAAATTCATATAAAGGCGTTGCATCTCAGGTTACTGGAGATTTTACCGACATTGGCTCGGCAGTCGGAGAAGTCAACACACGTCTTGAATTTACAGGCGATAAACTTACAGACTGCTCAACTGATTTTGTTAAATTTGCAAAAGTAAACGATACTGATGTAACATCTGCTGTAAGGCTTGTTTCCAGAGCAATGGGCGATGCTGGGATAGAAGCAGATAATTACGGACAATTGCTTGATTATTTAACTGTTGCAGGTCAAAAGAGCGGAGTATCTATTGATACGTTGACTGAGGATTTAGCTAAATACGGCGCACCTATGAGAGCATTGGGCTTAGATACTAAAAACAGTATAGCTCTATTTTCGGCTTGGGAGAAATCAGGTGTAAATGTACAAATTGCTTTTAGCGGTATGAAAAAGGCTATTTCAAACTGGAGCAAAGAAGGCAAAGATAGCAGAATAGAATTTCAGAAAACTCTTAAAGAAATCAAAGCCTGTCCATCTTTAGCTAAAGCAACAACTAAGGCTATTGATATTTTCGGCACTAAAGCAGGACCAGACCTTGCCGATGCTATTAAAGAGGGTAGATTTAGCTACGAAGATATGATTGAAGCCTTGGATAATTCCAAAGGCTCGTTAAAGTCTACATACGATAGCATTGAAGACGGTGGAGACAGAATAAAGGTTGCTATGCAGAAAGCAAAGTTTAAAGTAGCTGATTTTGCAGGTGATATTATTAACAAATATGAGCCCCAGATTACAAAAGCAATTGATACTGGAATTGAAAAAGGAGAAAAGGCTGTAACTTGGGTGATTAAGAATAGTGATAATATCATAAGTGCATTAAAGCCTATAGGCATAACTATTGCAACAGTATTTGCTGTAAATACCATTGCAAAGTTTGGAGATAGTTTAGGTACGATTGTATCAGGATTAAACAAGATAAAAGGTGCATCAAAAGGCTTAGGTGCTTTGTCAGCCGTTGCAATAACACTAGGCATTATTAATGATAATGCTATAAAGGCTGGAATAGCATCTGAAGGTACTCAAAAATTAACCGATGCACAACAAAAAAGTATTGATACGGTAAATGAGCTTATTTCCTCTTATGACGAACTTGAGGAACGGCGAGACGATGAAGTCGAAAAAGCAGATTCTCAAATTGGCTATTATGATAGGTTACGTAAAGAACTAGATAAAATAGTTGATGAAAATGGCAAAATAAAAAAAGGTGATGAAGATAGAGCAACTTTTATCACTACGACACTCAATGATGCTTTAGGTTCACAATTAAAAATCGAAGATGGTTTTATAACTAATTATAAAACACAAAAATCAGAACTAAAAGATTTAATTGATTTACAAAAGGCAAGATCAAATTTATCTGCAAATGAAGAATTGTATAATTCAGCAATTAAAGATGAAAAAACGCTTAGAGATGTTAAAAATGAAGCATACAATAAACTTCAAGAGCAAAATAATACAATGATAGATACATATTATAAGCTCATCTCAATACAAGGACAAAGCATAGACCAATGGGCAAAAGAAAATAATATAAAAGGAACAGCAAAAGAAAAGCAAATTGCATATAATAATGCTGTTGTAGACCTACAAAATGAACTATGGGGACAGTATGAAATACAGCAGGATTTAAACGAAAGCTATAAAGTTGCTAATGAAAGGTATCTAAAGAACCAAAACATTATAAAAAATTATGAAAATCTTTCAGCTGCAATTGCTAGCGGAAGTGAGAAAAAAATTAGCAATGCTTTGTTAAATATTAAAAACGATTTTGTATCTTATAAGAATGCTACAAAGGATATGCTAAGCGATCAGGTTGAAAACACAAAAAGCACTTGGGAATCATTAGCTAAGGCATATGAGAATGGTGAAACAGGAGTTACTAAAAAAGCCGTCAACAATGCAAAAACAATTTATGATAAAGCAGTTAAAGAGCTTGATAAGTTTGAAAAGAGCGGAAAAAAAGCAGGTAATAAAGGGATAACTGGTTTTTGCAAAGGAATGAATCAGAATGTCACTCTTGTTATAGAAAACGGTCAAATTATTGCAAAAGCAGCAAAAAAAGGTCTTGAAAGTGTAAGTGCAATACCAACTGGTAAACATTTCGGTGAGGGTTTTATTGTCGGATTAACATCAACTGATAAGACAACCAAAGAGATGACTATGAAGTGGGGAATAGACAGAGTTAAAAACTTAAATGAATCTGTAGAAACAGGCTCTCCGTCAAAAGCCACAACAAGAACAGGAATTTTCTTTGCTCAAGGCTTTATAAACGGTATGAAATCTTTGTATAAGCAGGTTAGGGCAGAATCCAAGAGCTTGGGCGGAGCTTCTCTCAAGGGTATATTGCTCGGAGTAGATGACGGTAACTATTCTAAAGTGGGTGAAAAGCTGGTCAAGCATTTTACTAACGGTATCAATTCTCAAAGCAGTCTGATTGTTAAGAAGGTCAAAATGCTATTGTCGGCGGCGGTAAAAACTGCAAAAGATAGCGTGCAAGTCGAAAAAGCACAAAAAGAGTTTTCAAAGGTCGGACAAGCTCTGACAGATAGTTTTACAAAGGCATTTGAAAAGGGCGCAAGCAAGGCTGTTAAAAAGGTTGAAAAGGCTTTTGAAAGCATTTCTGAAAAATATCAGGATAAGTATGACGAAATTGCTCAGAAGCAGGAGGATTTGCAAAGCACTCTAAGTGATTACGGGGAATTGTTTGAAAGAGATGACAACGGCAATATCAAGCTCTCAAATCTAAATGAGCAGATAAGCTATTTAAAGGCATATGATTCTAACTTGAAATCATTAAAGTCAAAGGTATCAAGCAACCTAATGGGAGCTATAACATCTATGAGCGCCGAGGACGGTGCAGACCTTGCGGCTAAGTTGCTTTCATTGTCTCCAAGCGAATTGAAAGCCTTTGATAATGCATATCAGGAAAAGCAGAAAGTTTCGTCTCAGATAGCAAAGGACTATTACAGTTCAGAGATACAGTCTCTTAAAGATAATTTTACCAAGCAAATTAACAAACAGCTCAAGGGTCTGAAAAAAGATTTGAAAGATGTCGGCAAGCAGGCTGTAGAAGGTTTTATTAAAGGTTTTAAGAGCAAGAATGGCAATGTTAGCGAAACTGTAGAAAACTGGGCAGCAAGCATAATTAAAACTGTAAAGAAAGAGCTTAAAATCAAATCTCCGTCAAGAGTTTTCAAGAATGAAATCGCAGGAAATGTTGTCGACGGCTTTATCAAGGGAATTGCCGCAAGAACTCGTTCAGCGGTTAATACAATGAAAGAGTTCTCAAGCAAAATGACCGATAGCGCGAACATTTCTTTAGGAAGTGCAAAAAGAGGTCTGGCATTAAGTTCAGGCGGTGCAGTTACCACGATTAATAACAATACTACAAATAACTTCAATCAAACGAACAATAGTCCAAAGGCATTAAGCAGACTGGAAATCTATAGGCAATCAAGAAATCTTTTGAATTTCAAAGCAGGGTTGAAAGGAGTATAGGAGATGATTAGATGTGTTTAGTTTAATAGTAAAAAATGCAGCAAATAAGACGCTTAATCTTACTGATAATCCAAACTACTTCACAGTTGCTGAAGGTTTCAATTCCTTAACTGCTAATGTTAATACTGCATCCTCTGCCACAGGACACGGTTCAATATTCAACAGTACAAAGCTTGCTAATAGAAATATCACCTTGCAGATCATTCTGCGAGGTGATATAGAGACAAGCAGAATTGCTTTGTATGAGTTTTTCTCACCTTTATCCAAACTGATGTTTTTCTATCAAAATCAACATAGAAGGGTGCATATAGGCGGATATGTAGAAAGTTTTGAATGCAATCCAAATGTGCCAAATGAAACTGCCAATATAAGCGTTATTTGCAATGAACCTTTCCTGCTTGATGATAATACTGATAACCTGTCATTGTCATACGTTAAGGATTATTTCAAGTTTCCGTGCTCTGTTCCAGAAGAGGGCGTACCGTTTAGTGAGTTAAAAAACAGTAGTGAAACTGTAATTGTAAATAAGGGTGAACACGAAACAGGATGTATTATAACTCTTTATGCAAAGGGCGGTATTTCAGCACCTATAAGAATTACAAATCTTCTAAACGGTCAATATTTTGAACTGAAAACAGATATGCAGGTAGAAGATATAATTGTTATTAATACAAACTCAGGGCATAAAAGTGCCAAGCTCTTTAGAGGTGGAATTGAAACTAATTTATTTTCACAAATGTCTGATAGCTCAACGTGGCTACAGCTGTGTTCGGGTGAAAACATACTATCAGTTAGCCATAATCTATCAATGCTGAGCGTTGATATAAGTAATGTTGCCGAGTATATAGGAGTGTGAGAAATGATTATATACGTATTGGACGGTGGTTTTAACAAAATTGGCTTTCCTATTGACAATTATATAAGTTGCATATGGCGAACTAGCTTTTATGATGTAGGAGATTGTGAATTGTATCTAGCAGCTGATAAGGCAACTCTTTCATTACTAAGAACAGGAGCATACCTAATCAGAGATCAAGATATGAATATTGACAACGGCGTTTGGTATGAAAATGTAATGGATATAGAGAGCATTAAAGTTGAAAGCAATGAGGAAAGCGGAGACCATATTATCGTCACAGGAAAAGACTTAAAGACTATTCTCAAACAGCGTGTTATATTAAACGACAATATTATGACTGGAACATTGCCACAAGTAGTATTAGAGGTATTCAACAAAAATTTCATCAATCCTGCTAATCCTAACAGGAAAATAAGTGTTATAGACATAATATTTGAATCTTCAGATCACCATGAACACATAGTTGTGGACAAGGAACTGCATGATAACGCCGGAGAATGGATACTTGAGCAATGTAAGATGTATCAATGCGGAATAATTCCTAGTGTTAACACTCAAAAATCAGCACGTCCGGGTATAATTGATTTTTTTGTCAAAAAAGCCCGGGAAAATAAAAGCGTGGTTTTTAATAATGAATACATTAACATTTCTTCATCTTCTTATCAACGTAATACAGAGAACAAAAAAAATGTAGCTATAGTTGCAGGAGATGAGATTGAGGGAGTACAAATAATTGAAACTGTTAACGATGATATAACTGGAATTTCCCGATATGAAACTTATATTTCAAGCAGCATTTCAGCAGACGATTATTTAAAAAACGATGATATTGTCGATAAGGAAACAACATACAGAAGTTCCTTAGAACATGAGGGTAAAAATGCCTTGCAGGAAACAAAAATCGAAGAAACATTTGAATGCAATATTGAATCTTACGGTCAATATCAGCTTGGCAAGGATTTCTTTCTTGGTGATAAAGTAACTGTTATTGATAAATACGGTATTAAAGCACAAGCAGTTATTACTGAAATAATAGATACTCATGATGAAACAGGAAGAACTATTATTCCTCAGTTCGACGATTTTGAAGTAATTTAACAAAGGAGGACAGAAAACATGGCTTTAAGATGCGGCTATTTCAACAGTATAGATAACGATCGTACATATAACGCCGACGATATGAGCAAATACTTTGAAGGGCTGGTAAGCGATGGGGTATATGCTACTGTAGGAAACGCGTGTGTTGTAAAAAGTATAGGAGGATTGACATTAAGCGTTGGTACAGGCAGAGCAATAATCAATAACAAATGGGTAAGTATTGACAGTCCGCAGACACTGCAAATCACTCCTCATACGAGTTTAAACAGATATGATGCTATATGCCTGCAATGCAATATGAATGAAAGAAAGGTTAGTCTTGTTATTGTAGAGGGAACTCCTGCTACTGAACCACAGTTACCAGTAAGGACTTATACGTCAAGTACACAAGAGCTTATTCTTGCACACATATATGTAAAAGCAAACGCTGATAAGATTACACAAAGCGATATAACCGATCGGCGTGCAATCAGTAGTTATTGTGGGTGGGTCACAGGATTGATTAAACAGGTTGACACAAGTGAATTATTTTTGCAATTTCAAACATCCTGTGAAGAAAAACTAAAAAAATTTGATACATGGCAGAACGAAAAGAAAACAGAATATCAAGATTGGTTTGATAACCTGACAGAATCGTTGACTGTCAACGTCAATTCTTTTTCCTCAAGAACTTACACAGTTGAAACAGACGAAAACGGATATGCAGAGTTGCCGTTTACGTATAACGACAATAAAAAGGTTCATGTATACATTAACGGATTGTTTGCCATTGAGGGTGAAGATTACACTATAGAAAATGACAGCATTCAGTTAACAAGTCTTGAATTTGATTCAGGTAGTGATGTTATCACCTTTGTAGTTTTTAAATCAGAGGTATCAGGCGGTTCAGGCGGAACTGTTGATGATGAGGAAATCTCAGTTTCTGATATAGAGAATATGGTTTCAGAAATTGAAAAAAATATAAACTAAAAGTAAAAAGGAGGAAATAATTATGGCAAAACTAGGTGAAAGCGGACTAAGGTGGCTAATTGAGTTTTTCCTAGGAAAGTTCACAGGAAAGGCAGATAAGAATCATACGCATAGTGACTATGCCGCTAAGGATCATACACACAGCGATTATTTGAAAGCACATCCGAGTATAACTACAAGCTCTCCGACAAACAACACTTCATCACCAAGCTGGGGAGGTAATTTAACGGCATATTCAGAAATAACCAAAGATACAAACGGTCATATTACCGGAGGAAAGATCGTAACATACACTCTTCCTTCATCAGAGGCAACAACAACAGCTAAAGGCTTGATGAGTGCTGCTGATAAGAAAGCTTTGAATGCAATTCCCAGCACATACGCTACTAAAGAAGATTTAAAAAGTGTTTCATCAGGGCAAGATGAAATAACAGCAGAAATGGTCGAATCAATATGCAATGAGATATGGAGTGAATAATAATGGGATTAAATATATCAGGTTTCAAAAAATTTTGTGAAAAAATAATGAAAAAGTATGTGTCAAAAGATGATATATTCGGGAGCGGTAATTTGGGAAGTTCGGGTGAATATAATCCGGGACTTGTTCCCAGCGGACATCCTAGCTCTACTGCGAATATGTATCTAAAGGGCGATGGAACGTGGGCTTCACCTTGCATGAGAGGTGGAACATTTACAAAAAGCGGTGTGGGTACTACAACATTCACTATCGGGGGTATAAGCAAAAATTTAACGTACATAGAAATACATGATGAAAACGGTTCACTTGCTATGTCTGCAATAGTAAATAATAATTCTGTCACACAAGTTTGTAATAAGGCTGGTTCAATAACTTCTGTGAAGTCTTTATCAGGAGTGTATAACTGTACAGTAGGTATAGGAAGTTCCAGCGGTTCAAAATATTACTGGATAGCATGTGGAGAACAGTAAAAAATTTAAGTTAAAAGTCGCTTGACGGTAGATTAGATGTCAAGTGAGGTTAAAAATTAAACATTAAAGACAAGCCCTCTAAGTTGGTTTTCGCCCGACTTGGAGGGCTTTTTGTTTACATATTGACTTATTATGCTATATTAAGTATAATATTGTATAACAAATAATTATTAGTTCTATATTAAAAATTCTACTATGATAAAATATTATATGTTAAAAATCTAGCAATAAGGGGGAAATTAAATGAGCAAAATTTTAGTAATAGGTAATGGCTTTGATTTAGCACATGGTTTGCCTACAAAATATACTGATTTTTTAAATTTTTCTGAGCTTTTTTTGGCAGATGATAATGAGTACAAAAATAAAAAACAAATTATATTTCCAAAAGAGGGACAGGAAAAAACAAATTTTTTAAGTAATATAAATTCTTGTCGAAAATCTGTTGATAATTCAGTTAATATATTTAGACATAAATTTGAAAGAAATAATTTAATAAAATATTTTATGAAACTATATAATCGTAAGGAAAAATGGGTTGATTTTGAAAGCTTACTACATGGTTACATTAATAACATTACTGGTTATTTCCAAAATCAAAATAATTATAGTTGTTTACCAGAAAATATAAAATTATTAGTATCAACAAATACAAGCAAAAACAATTCAGAAATTAAGAAAATAGTATTTAATCATCTTAGAAATGAATTAGATGATTTTATAGATTGTTTAGATTTTTATTTTAATATGGTAGTGTACAAGACTCGAATAGCAAAGTATCCACTAGAAATATATAAAAATATGTATTTTGACTACATCTTATCTTTTAATTATACCGACACATATAATCGTGTATGTCGAAAACTAGATAGATTACAAATTAACGAGAAAAATATTCATTATTTACATGGGAGAACTGGAAGTACTAATAGACATAATAATATGGTTTTGGGTATTTCCGATTTTGATTCTGATAACCTAGATACGGTATATTTTAAAAAATATTTTCAGCGTATACAGAAACATACTGGTAATAAATACAAAAAGTGGATAAATATAGAAAATGAAATAGTATTTATGGGACACTCTATGGATATAACAGATGGCGATATTATCAAAGAGTTAATCACAAAGACATCGAAAACAATTATATATTATTATAATCAAAGTGATTATGAGCAAAAAGTAATCAATTTAATAAAAATATTTGGTAAGGAACAATTTGAAAAATTATACTATGAACAAAAAATACTTTTTAAAGAATTGTCTTCTTCAGTTAAATTGTCATCAAATAAAGTAGTATTAGATAAAATGAGAATATAGTATACTTTTACCTAAACTTGACTAAACCAAAATACCCGTTAACAAAAATATAATATGGTTTGTTCGGCTTTTGGCATGGGGAGCCAGGATAAGTTAGTAAAAAAGATTTTTAGCGAGAAAGTCCCGTATTTTCGGGGCTTTCTTGCATTTTTGAATAAAATTTTAAAAGATAGTTTCATCGATCGTTTTGGAGAAATTTACGGAACTGTAAGGATTCAAACTATAACCAACCAAATATTAAAAAAAATTACATAGAAATAAAAATCTATATGTCTTTTTTATACATAAAGCCAATCATTTTGAAAAATAAGCGGTTAGATTTTTTACTAATTTTCTATTTAGTATTGACGTATTTTAAGATATAATGTATAATTATAGCAAAACATAAGTACAGTTAATAAATTTAAAGTAAATATGAGGTGATTAACATGGCAAATAAGTATCAAATATTTGTAAGTTCAACATATGAAGATTTAAAAGATGAAAGAAAAGCAGTTGTACAAAGTATACTAGAAACAAAAAATATACCTACAGGTATGGAGATGTTTCAGGCTTCTGACCGATCCCAATGGGATATTATTAAAAGAGTTATTGATGATTGTGATATTTTTCTGCTAATTGTTGCAGGAAGATACGGTTCTACTCAAATAGATGAATATGGGAATGAAGTTAGTTATGTTGAAATGGAATATGACTATGCTGTTAAAATAAATAAACCTATAATTTCTTTTGTATACAAAAATTTTAATGAAATTAAATATGGCAAAACAGATAGAGATAGTGATAAGGCAAATAAATTAAAAGATTTTATTGAGAACAAAGTTAAAGTAGGTAGAGTGATACGTGAATGGAGAAACATTTCTGAATTAAAAAATATAGTTTATGCAGCTATTACTAGTATGATGCAGGATAGTGACTTTGTTAATAATGCAGTTGGATGGATTAGAGGTGACTCTATTCCAAATCTAGAGAAATGTTCTATTGATGAATTTTCTGGAGTTATATCAAAATATCTTATCAATAAAATACATAGAGATAGTGGCATTCCTATCAATAATGAACTTGAGGCAAATGAGTTATCATATTCTTATAATTTTGCTAAGGATGTAGCTAATAGAATGAAAAGTAGATTTCTTGACCTATACTCTACAACAACCAAAATTGTCTTGCTTGATGATGGAATTAAAGTGGAGACATCTAGAATAATAACATATATTGATCCGTGTTCAAGTAAATTCATCTTTAATTTAAATCCAATGTTTAGATTAGATAATCCGTATAACAAAGACTTGAAGTCAACAGAATTTGAAACATTTAAAATAACGCTATTTGATGTCAACAATGATATTTTGCCAGTGAAAGATTATTATTTTGAGGGTAATCCTAAACCGACGAGAAAAAATCCGACATATGTTGAAGGTAAAGGATTACACTATGAAAATGAAAAAGCAATAAATACTATTCGAGTTGATTTCGAATATACGACAAAATATAATACGTTTTTACAGGCTAAAAGTCTAGAATATATGTGTAGATACTTTAAGGTTAATGCTACGTTAGAAGATAGAAGAAAAGTAAAAAAACCAGAATACTACTTGAAGATTAATATTCATTGTCCAAGTAACAAAGAAAACAATATAATTTTAGATAAAATGATACATACGGACAATCATATAGAAATGGTTGATGGAATTAATTGGGCTTCAATAGGAACTGGTTACATGTTGGTATTAGGACATAGAAATGTAAACGAATAAGTTTAATAAATAACTAATAAAACTTATTATATATGTATATATGAGGTTTTGATTTTGCTATAAAACTTATTTAGTATATATATCGGTGTTTTATTTTAACTGAAACCATTGATATTTGTAACATCTCGAGAGTTCAAATCCTTCTGCCCCTGCCATAAAAGGCGAACAAAAAAGATGCAAAGCCGGAAGCCCCGATTTTTCGG